>CAMOCK010000204.1 GCA_946610645.1 uncultured Bacteroidales bacterium | reverse complement strand
TGCTGCGGGAGTTCCATCACTTGGTCGTAAAGCTGCGACTTCTTTGAGGCTTCCCCCACTTGTTCGTGGTGTGCTTTGGGGTTGCCGTAAAGGATGTTCTCCTCGATGGTGCCGTCAAAGATGTGGTTCTTTTGCAGCACGAGGCCGATGTTCTCGCGGAGGTATTGCGTGTCGTATTCGCGGAGGTCGACGCCGTCCAAGAGGATTTGTCCCGCTTGCGGCTCGTAGAACTTGTCCAACAAATTGACGATCGTACTCTTGCCCGCGCCCGACAGTCCGACGAGGGCGGTAATCCTGCCTGGGTCGATGGTCATGTTCACGTCGAAAAGTGCCTGAGTGCCATTGGGATAGGTGAAATCGACGTTCTTGATTTCGAACTTGCCGTGGATCTTTTCGGGACGGTAGTCGCCCGAAGGCTCGATTTCCTTCTCTGAGTTGAGGATGCCGAAGAAGCCCTCGGCGTAGATGAGCGCGTCGTTCACGTCGTCGAAGATGCGCTGCAGCTGCGTGATGGGCGCGATGACGTTGCTGAACAGCATGACGTGGTACATGATTTTGCCAATGGTCATGCCCGGATAGTCTATTAACACAAGGTAGGCGGTGAGGATGATGACCAACACCGTTCCGACCTGCCTGACGAAGCTCTTCACGCCGTTATAGTAGAAGGCCACTCGGCGTGTTTTCATCTGGTTCTCAGTAACTTGGTTTTGAATGTCAAGCTGTTTTTGCGCCTCAATATGCTCGCGGTTGAAGCTCTTGATGACGTTGATGGAGTCGATGATGTTCTTGATGCCTTGGCTCTTGGTTTCCAAATGGTTGCGCATCTCGCGCCGCCAGCCTTTCAGCCGTCGCGCTTGGCGGACGGTAATCCAAAAGTAGATTGGCACGATGGCCAAGGCCACCAGGCCGACATAAACGTTGGCGGCAAACATCAATATCAAGGCCAAAAGTGCGCTCGTGAACAGCGGCAGCAGGTCGATGAAGAAGTTTTGCACCGTGCGCGACAAAGAACTGACACCCTGGTCGATACGGGCTTGCAGTTTGCCAGTGGCGTTGTCCGACGAGTTGAAGAAGGCCATCTTGAAGGTCAGCACTTTTTCGATGACGCTTTGTGCCAAGTCGCGGCTGACGAAGATGCGCATACGCTCGCCGTAGTAGTTCTGCGCGTAGGTGATGAGTGCCGACAGCACTTCCTTGCCTAATAGGACGATGCTGATGATGGTGATGATGCGGATGGCCTGTGCGCCCCAGTTGATGCCTTCGGTGATGAGGCCGTTGATGCTGTCGACCGTCCAGTCCAAGACGATGGCATTGACCTGCGCCATCAACGAGCCGATGAGCGTAAGGATTAATGTGATGAAGACTAGCCACTTGTAAGGCTTCACGAAGGGCCGGATGTTTTTGAAGAGTTGGAAGAGGTTCATTGTGAGTTTATTTTATTGATTTTCAGGGCAAACAGTCATCAGGCAATTCCGGCAATCAAATTCGAGGCGGAAGGTGTTCGTCCCATTTCGGATATACAGTGGTTCGGCTTTTTTCCCCGTTTCCTTGCTGCACATTCCGTTGGCGTAGCGGATGCAATGGTGGCAGGTCATCAAGGCGGCGGGAATTTCGTCGGGGTTGGGGGACGTTTGGCAAACGTCCATTCGGGACAGGGGGGCATTTTGGCGTTGTTCGCGGTTATTCCGATGTTTCTCAATCAATTCCTCGGTCAATTTCGCCACCAAATCGCGTTTCATCTCACCGATGACGGAGGCAGGGATGAGGCGTGGTTCGTTGAATTTCAATTCCAGATTCACGGGATTGAAGGGCGTGTCGCCCCATTGCAGTGCCTTGCGGCGGATGTTTTCGGTGGCCTTTTCGGGGTTGTTGGCGGGGATTTTTTCAGTTGGCAGTTGACAGTTGGCAGTTTTCAGTTGTAGGGCTGTCACATCGTGGCAGTCGTTCATTTGTGTAGGCAATTGTGCAGAGAATTCATATCCCGTTTCCGTTTCGGCCAACGCCAATTCAATGTCGATCTTGCGGTTGCCCGTCGAGGTCTCCACCTGTTTTTGCCATTCAAGGTCGAGGTTGCGGTAGATTGTCGCGCCACGGAAGGCACCGTGGGGGCGGTTTGTAGAGACGCGCCATGGCACGTCTCTACTCGGTGCCTGCACCACATCGGCCCTTAATCCCACCAATTCCTTGTTTTCATTCAAAAAACAAAGGCCGTCGCCATTGTGCAGAGACGCGCCATGGCACGTCTCTACCTTAATTTCCATGCGGAGCGGATTGCACCAAACCACCTCTCCGATATACTCGCCCATCGACTTGGGCGTGAACGGCGCATCGATGCCCTTTTGCCGCCCGTTGATGAAAAAGTCGGTGAAGCCTCGGTTGAAGGATTTCTCGGGATTGACCTCGAAATTGTATTGGCAATGCCCGCGTGAGGCCTGTCCATAGTCGGGCCGCCGTATGAGTATCTCGTCGATTTTCTGGCGGTAGTAGGCGGTGACATTCTTCACATAGTCGGCGTCTTTCATGCGTCCCTCGATCTTGAAGCTCGTGATGCCCGCGTCCATCAGTTCCTCGAGATGAGTGCTGTTGTTGAGGTCTTTCAGGCAAAGGAGGTGGCGGTTTTTTATCAACACTTTTCCGTCGGCATCAAGCAAGTCCCACGGCAGGCGGCAGGGTTGGGCGCAGGCACCACGGTTGGCGCTGCGGTTGCCGATGTGCTGGCTCAGATAGCACTGTCCGCTGTGGCTGACGCACAGCGAGCCGTGGACGAAAAACTCCAGCGGAATCGTGGTCTTGCTCCTAATTTTCCGGATCTGTTCCAAGCTCAGTTCGCGACCCAGGACGACTTGGCTAAAACCGAGTTTTTCAAGCTGTTGCACACGTTCCACGGTCAGGTTGTCGCATTGTGTGCTGGCATGGAGTGGGATAGGAGGGAGGTCGAGTTGCAGCAGTTTCATGTCCTGCACGATGAGGGCATCTGCGCCGGCGTTCCAGCAGTCGTAGGCCAGGCGGCGGGCGCGCTCCAACTCGTTGTCGTAAAGCAAGGTATTGAGCGTGACGTACACCTTGGCATCAAACAAGGCGGCGTGGCAGCACAGCCGTTCAATGTCTTGAATCGTGTTCGAGGCCTTCTCGCGGGCACCGAAGTCGGGGCCGCCGATGTAGACGGCATCCGCGCCGTGGCTGATGGCGGCCATGCCCACCTCGCAGTCCTTGGCGGGCGAAAGGAGTTCTATGTTTTTCGGTTTCATGGGGCAAAGGTAATGTTTTTCGGCTTGCTGACGAATAATTTGATTACATCAAATATTATTTCCTATTTTTGCAAGATTTTACATCCTGAATGAAGAGTCCCGTAAAGGTCATATTGTTCTCTTTTACCGCCGTTCTGCTGTTTCTTTTCCCGATACAACAGACCACGGGCCTATTCAAATTCAAGAAACTTTATGGTGTGACGGAGGCGAAGCCCAAGCCCCAACCGACCGTTCAGCATTGGATGACCCACCGCTTTCAGGACGGTGCGGAGGCCTATCTGCAGCAACATTTCGGGTTTCGCGAACCTTTGACACGCCTCTACAACCAGTACATTTGGGATTGCTACGGGATGACCTTCGCCAAGGAAAGGAACTGGGTTTTCGTTAGCGACGATGGCTGGTATTACGAATCGGGGTATGTGAAAGAATACTACGAAGGCAACTCCTGGAAATTCGCTGAAGACTCCTTGAAGATGGCGGGAATATTGGGAAGAGAAGCCCTCATGCTTTCACAAACGCAACAGATCCTTGACGCACTGGGTGTCCACTTGTTTGTGCTGTTGGAGCCTGGAAAAGAACAGATCTATCCCGAACACGTCCCCGAAAACAAGCATTACCATCACGACAAGGTGTTCTCTGCCCATGAGTTCCTCCACCAGCGTTTTGAGGATTTTGGCGTCAACTACATCGACGCGGGGGAATGGTTTCTTCAGATGAAAGACACCGCCGACTTTCCTCTCTTTCCCAAGACGGGAACCCATTGGAGCAATTTGGCGGCCATGTATGTGGCCGACAGTCTCATCCGATACATGGAAGCCTTGGCCGACATCAACATACAGAACTTCACGATAGGGGAAAAATACGTCAAGACCAAAGAGCCTGACAACGACCTGGAGGCATGGCTGAACCTGGCTCGGCCCTTGAAAGGGACTGTGAACTATTACGCCAAGACACATATCGTGGAAGACCCCTCAGCCGTGAAGCCCAGCCTGATCACCATCGGCGACTCTTTCTATTGGAACATCCTTAACCACACGCCGTTCAAGGCCATTTTCGACCGTGTCGCGTATTGGTATTATTTCAGCTCCATCTATTTCGACGGTCCCGACGGTAATGTGGCCGACATCGACCTGCTCGAGAGAGCGACCTCCGCCGATTTCATCATGCTGGCCTACAGCACCCCTCAGCAATATGAGATGAGCAACGGCTTCTCGAAACGTTTCCTGATGGAATGGTGTTATGACGACGAGGAAATCGAACAATTAAAACAGAAAACGAGAGAACGCATCCGCCAAAACCAAGCCTGGATGGCTGCCATTGCCGAAAAAGCTGAAAAGCTCAGCGTCTCCGTGGACTCTGTCTTGAATGTTGAAACGCTACATTTCATCGAACAACGCCCCGACGTTTGTTTCCCTGCATTGAATGACAGCGTACCCGTCAAGCAGTCGAATAGAGCCAAACAAATTATGAATTCTATTAAATCTGGTAATCATGGTTTTCAGTAGCAACGTATTCCTACTCTATTTCATGCCGGCCTTCTTTCTGGTGTATTTCCTCATGCCGAAAAAGACCCGCAACTATGTGCTTTTGTTAGCATCGCTCATTTTCTATGCCTGGGGCGCACCTGAGTTCATCATTCAGCTCATCGCCTCGCTCATTGCCAACTTTTTCATTGTCAGATGGATGTGCAAGACCGAGAAACCAACAGCGAAGAAATGGCTCTGCGGCTTGTCCATCTTCATCAGCATGGGGTTGCTGTTTTTCTACAAATACGGCAACTTCACGATGCAGAACCTCAACGCCTTGATAGGCCTCACGGGGCACGCGCCTTTGACGTGGAAACGTATCATGCTGCCTATCGGCATCTCGTTCTTCTCGTTCCAAAGCGTCACCTACACCTTGGACACCTACCGGGGCATCAACCAGCCCTTGAAGCGTTTGAGCGACTATATGCTCTATATCACGATGTTCCCGCAACTCATCGCGGGACCCATTGTGCGCTACTGCGACGTGGCCCAGCAAATCCGTGAGCGCGAATCGACGATGGCCGACCGCCTGCAAGGCTTCTACCGCTTCGTCATCGGTTTGAGCAAGAAAATCCTCATCGCCGATGTGCTTGGAGCTCGTGTCGATCAAATGTTGGGTGCTGCCGCTCTCGACCCTTCAAGCCTCGGCGACTTTATGGCCCGAATCAGCGTGATGGACACCGGCTCGGCTTGGCTCGTCGCCTTGGCCTACACCTTCCAAATCTATTTCGACTTTGCCGGCTACAGCGATATGGCCATCGGCTTGGGCAGGATTATGGGCTTCAAGTTTCCCGAAAACTTCGACAATCCCTACACCTCGCGCTCCATCACCGAGTTTTGGCGCCGCTGGCACAAGACTTTGGGCACGTTCATTATGAACTACCTCTACATCCCGCTAGGCGGCAACCGCAAAGGCCAAGCACGCACCTATCTGAACCTTTGGATTTGTTTCCTCCTTTCGGGACTGTGGCATGGCGCCAGCTGGAACTTTGTCGTTTGGGGCGCCTTGCACGGCTTTTTCATCTGCGCCGACAAACTCTTCCTCGGCAAGCTGATGAAGAAAATCGGGACGGTTCCTTCGGTGCTGCTCACCTTCATCACGGTCAATGTCATTTGGGTCTTTTTCCGCATCGAGAACATTGGTATGGCCTGGACCTTGGTCACCCGAATGTTCGCCTTCGACTTCAGCGGTTTCGCCTTCGCGGGCAATGCGCAAGTCTATACCATAATGGCCATTGCCGCCGTGTTCTCGTTCCTCACTTTGACCGGCTGGGGCAAGAAATTGGAGCAAAAGGTTTATTACACCGACTACAGCGACCGCCAGCACGTCTGGGTGTGGATTGTGGCCATCATCGCATTCGTCTTTTGTGTGGCCGCGCTCAACGCCACCAGTTTCAGTCCGTTCATCTATTTTAGGTTCTGATTATGAATGCGGATTGTTGAATGAAGAGGAAAAACACATACGACATCATCTTGTTCGCCATCTTGATGGCGTTGCTCTTCCTGCCTATGCTGCAAGCCCATTTCTTGCACATCCCCTTGAAGCCTTTGAATGGCGTCACCATCGAAACGGAATGGCCCGAGTTTGATCTTGAATCTTATCGTTCAGGGACTTATGCCAAGCAGAAAGAGGCATACTTAAGCCAGCATTTCGGCTTCCGTGAGCCTGTCATCAGGCTGTATAACCAATATCTTTGGGATTGCTACAAGAAAACCTACGCCCACGATGTGGTGGCAGGCAAAAACGGTTGGCTCTATTATCCTCAAAGCGTCGAGGATTATTATGGCACCGCACTGTACCATTGGCATCATTCGGCCAGCGAGGAACGCCAATTTCTCCAAAACGAAACTAAGTATCTGGATTGGGTGCGCACACTGTTGAAGGAAAACGGCATCGAACTGATGGTTTTCATCGCGCCCGAAAAAGGCTTCCTTTATCCGGAGTATCTTCCTGAACGCCAATATGATACTAGTTCATTCAACGCCCGTGAGTATTTCGACGAACAATTGTCCGCTCTGGATTTCCCGCATATCGAGATGACGCGCTGGTTCCAACAGATGAAAGACACGGCCAACCATCTCTTGATACCCCAGACCGGCGGGCATTGGAACTTCTCATCGGTCTATGCCGCCGATTCGCTGTTTCGTTATATGGAAACCCTCAAAGGCATCCGGTTGCCGCAAATCGAAATCGGGAAGTTGCACACGAGCGACAAATACGCCTACGAAGCCGAAACCGACTTGGAGCAGACCCTCAACTTGGCCCGCCCCATTCGACTTAGGCAACCGATGGCCCCGGAGGCCGAGGTCGGCATCAAAAGCGACACTTCGTGCTCAAAGCCCAAAGCGCTTTTCATCGGCAATTCGTTTTTCTGGCGCATCGCGCATTACATTCCCTTGGAACAGGTTTTCGGCGACGTCGAGTTTTGGTATTACTATTCCACAGCCCATTTTGGCGAAGGCCTGAGCAAGTCGGACAAAGTGTTGAAATACAATCTGCTGGAAAAGCTGCTCGACTTCGACTATGTGGTTTGGTTCACCACGGGCAAACAGCTCTATAAAGGCACTTTGGGTTTTGCCGAAAACGCCTTGGTCGCCCTCACCATCGGCGACAGCCTGATGATGGCCTACGCACGCCCCATCGCCGACACGATTCGCACCGACACCCAGCCTGACGGCACACTGAAGTCGGCACTATGGATGGCCACCAACTACATCAAAAACCACCCCGAAGTCATCCCCGAATTGCGCGGCGACCGCTTGCCCGCCTTGCGCAACGACGAAATCCCATACGCCCGCTACACCAAAGACATCCGCAAAGACAGCCTTTGGATGCAAGCCCTTGAAGCCCAAGCCTTTTTGCGCTCGGCAACGATGAAAATGATGCTCCACGCCGAAGTGGACCGGCTGCGAGCCGGCAAGCCGCTCTACCGCGACCAAGCCGACGAAATACGATTCTCGCTCAGCTGCCAGCAGGAAACGAAAGCCCTGATGGAACGAATGCGGAACAATCCTGAAACAATGGAAAATGTGAAAGAAAAAGCCGAAAAATACGGCAAGACCCTTGATAAAGCCCTTGAGGACGACGCCATCTGGCTCATCCGACAGAAATACCGCCTCGACCAATGCCGCCTCATCGACAACCCCGAGGCCGAAATACCCTTGCCTCCCGATTTCTTATTGGAATAATTACTAATTTTGCAACCTCAACCCATATAGCTCATGGTATTCAGTAGCAACATATTCCTACTCTACTTCATGCCGGTTTTCTTCCTGGTGTATTTCATCCTGCCGAGGAAAATCCGCAACTATTTCTTGCTGTTGGCCTCGTTGGTCTTTTATGCCTGGGGTGCACCCGAGTTTATCATCCATCTCATCGTGTCGGTCATCGCCAACTTCTATTTGGTGAGATGGATGAACAAAACAGAAAAACCTGGACTGAAGAAACTCCTCTGCGGCATCTCAATCGCCATCAGCATCGGGCTGCTGTTCTACTTCAAGTACGGCAATTTCACGATGCAGAACATGAACGCCGTCTTAGGCTGGTTTGGAGGCCAGCCGCTGCAATGGACCAAGATCCTGCTGCCTATCGGCATCTCGTTCTTCTCGTTCCAAAGCGTCACCTACACGCTCGACACCTACCGCAAGGTGAACGAGCCGATGGACAAACTGAGCGACTACATGCTTTACATTGTCATGTTCCCGCAATTGATCGCCGGCCCCATCGTGCGCTATTGCGACATCGCCGACCAAATCCGCAACCGCGAGTCGCTCTACACGGACAGGCTGCAAGGCTTCTATCGCTTCGTCATCGGTTTGGCGAAGAAAGTTTTGATTGCCGACGTCATCGGTTTCCAAGTCGACCAAGTGCTGGGCCCGTCGAACTACGACGTGCTGACTTCGGCCCAACTCGCCGACATCGCCAACAAGATTGCCACCATCGACTCGACTACCGCCTGGATCGCCATCTTCGCCTTCACCTTCCAGATATACTTCGACTTTGCGGGCTATAGCGACATGGCCATCGGCCTCGGACGCATGATGGGCTTCAAGTTCCCCGAAAACTTTGATAATCCGTATGTGTCGACCACCATTTCCGAGTTTTGGCGCCGTTGGCACCAGACTTTCAGCGTGTTCATCAAGAACTACCTCTACTTCCCCTTGGGTGGTAGCCGCGTGAAGACCGAAGCCCGCAAGTACTTCAACCTGTGGTTCTGTTTCTTAGTCAGCGGCTTGTGGCACGGCGCGGCATGGAACTTCGTGGTCTATGGTGCCTTGCAAGGCATCTTCATCTGCGCCGACAAGCTGTTCCTGAAGAAATTCAACGAGCGCTTGGGGCGCATCCCGAGCGTGTTTTTCACCTTCATGATTATCGTGCTCACCCGATGCTTCTTCCGCATCGAGCGCATCGACCTGTCGTGGCTCTTCATCAAGCGCCTCTTCGCCTTCGAGTTCACGCCGTTCCACTTCGGCGACAACCCGCACCTCTACACGACCATGCTCGTTGCGGCTTTCTTCTCGTTCTTCACCCTCTCGAAGTTCGGCCTGAAGGTGCAAGACAAGGTTTACTTCACCGACTACAACAAACGGCAACATATCATTGCGTTCGTCGTCAGCATCTTAGGCTTCATTTTCTGCCTTGGTGCGTTGAATGCCAGCGGCTTCAGTCCGTTCATTTATTTTAGGTTCTGATGAAACGACCCATTTGTACCATATTATGCATCCTCACATTGTTGGGCTTTTCCACAATGTTCGTCCAAGAGCAATGGAAGCCCTTCAAGATGAAGCCGTTAAACGGATTCACTGCCGAAGCGCAAAAGCCCTCGCTCACCTTGGCCAATTTCGCTTCGGGCGACTTCCAAAACAAAGCGGAGGACTATATAGGTGACCACTTCGGTTTCCGCGAGTTCTTCATCAGGCTTTACAACCAATTCTCATACTCTTGTTTCCGTCAAATCAACAACGACAATATAAAAGAGGGGCGCAACCATGAGCTGTACCTCAAGATGTATTTGGATGAAATCACCGGCAAGACGCTCTATTCCAAATACGGTAATGTAGAAGAAGCCAAGGCCATCGCACAACAAAACGTGGAAGAAACCCTTCGCCTCATCGACACGCTCCACAGCCATGGCACCAAGTTCCTTTTCGTCTTTGCACCATCAAAAACATGGGTCTATCCCGAAAACATGCCCAAGGCTTATCGTGACCACATCATCGACTTCTCGCTGGAGGATTATTACATCCAGCTCTTCAAGGAAAAACACATCCCTCATATCGACTTCCTCAGCTATTTCAAGTCCGCCAAGGACACGGCGACCTACCCGCTCTATCCGCGCACAGGGACCCATTGGGCCGAGTCGACCATACCCTTCGTGGCCGATTCCATCATGAAGAAGCTCGAAAGCATCACGGCTTACGACCTCCCGTCAGTCAAATACATCGACGAGAACCTCACCACCGACTATTCCGTGCAAGACGGCGAGCTGGAAGCCTCGATGAACCTGCTCTTCCCCCTGAAAAAACCCGCCATCCCCAAACCCGTCTTCGCCCTAACGGATACCATCGGTGCCGACAAGCCCAACCTGCTCGTGATTGGCGACAGCTACTTCACCCAACTCCGCATTTCGCCCTTCGTCAATGCGTTCAACCATTGGGATGTATGGGTCTACAACCGCGACGTGAACTCATCGCGCAACGCATACAACTGGAAAGAACTCAAGCAAGTGTATGAAGCCCCCAAGATCTTGAAAGAAGCCAACATCGTGATGGCCATATTCACCGCCCCGATGCTCTACAACTACATGTTCGGCTTCACGCAAACGGCTCAGGAACTCTACCAAAAAACGCCGCTGCAAATAACCATCGACGAAATCAAGGCCAACCCGCAATGGATGCAAGCCGTCGAGAAACAGGCCGCCGAACGAGGGCTTACCGTCGAGGAGAACCTGCAACGCAACGCACGCTACACCCTTGAAACGCGCCTCAAGAAACAACAAACAAACACCGAACAACCAAAATGAGGAAACGCGACAACATATTATACGCCATTATGTTCGGGCTGCTGATGGTGGTGCTGTTTGCCTCGCTCGTTCAGCAGCAGTTCACGGTCTTCAAATTTCGTCCGTTGACTGGCTATGAAGATCCGACTCCCAAGCCCAAATTCAACCTGCACGACTACCAAATAGGCGACTACCAATATGATCTGGAACAATATGTCAGCGAGAACTTGGGATTCCGCGAACCTATCATCAGAATGTACAACCAATACGTTTACGATTTCTACCGCAAGACCTACAGTCATGAAGTGGCCATCGAGAACGACGGCTGGCTGTACCACACCGACGGTTTGAACCAGTATTTCGGATGGATGCAGAAGAAATTAAAGACCGACAATGAAACGTTTGCCAAAAGAATCGACATTGAAGCCAGAAGCCTGAAGAAAATACATGAGATACTCAAAGAGTACGGCATCCACCTGATGGCGTTCACTTTACCCACAAAGACCTATCTTTACCCGCAACATCTTAAGAGCCACCATTTTGGAGACACCACCTTCAACGCCACCACTTATTATGAATCGGAGCTGACAAAAAGACAGATCCCTTATATCAACATG
Organism: uncultured Bacteroidales bacterium; assembly: GCA_946610645.1. Lineage (GTDB taxonomy): Bacteria > Bacteroidota > Bacteroidia > Bacteroidales > F082 > Limimorpha. Next base: position 8,907 of record CAMOCK010000204.1, on the reverse strand, counting down.
AATTCCTGGCTTAAGCACATGCAAGACACCTTACGCTTCGATTTGTTTCCGCAGAAGGGCAGCCACTGGGCCGCAGGTGCTCCTTTGGCTGTTGACACCATGCTCCGCATGATGGAAACCATAGGTGGATGTTCGTTGGTGAACCTTGACTTTGGCGACCCTTACCCCGTTTACAATATACCTGAAGAGGACAAGGACCTGGAAATGCTGTTGAACCTGTATCGTCCACAGCGAAACAACCCAGTGGTGGAATATCCTGTCACACTCAGGGTGAACGATTCCACTCAGTTTCCATCAGCTTTGTTCGTCGGCACCTCTTTCTATTGGTACATGAAACGCCGTGTCGACTTCAACGAGCTTTTCAAGACAAGGGATTTCTTGTTTTATGGTTCCTATTTGTACACCAACCAAGAAAGTGTGATGCACAAAAAAAACGACTTCGACTTGTTGTGGGAACTGCTGACGCACGACTATGTGGTCTACTTCAAGAACGGCCCCCAGCTTTACATGGACGGCTTCTTCTTTGCTGGAAAGGCTTTGGTCAACCTATGCATCGACGAAAGCCGTTTTAAGCAGAAGCAATACGAAGTGGCCGACAGCCTTAGAACCGCATACGGGAAACCAGACGCGAGAATCGAGGACTTCTTTTACGAAGCTTCACTGAGAATCTGGCTGAATCCGGAACTCTTCGAAGAACTGAGAGGCGATTCGGTGCCAACCATGCGCAACCCACAGGTCGACTTTATCCTGAAGCAACGCGAAATCATCAACAATCCGCGCACCAAGGCCTTGGTTGATATCCGATCCAGACACGACAACACGGATTTCAAGACCACACTCGTCAAGGAAGTCAACTGTAATCTTAGAGGTTTTCCATCGCTTTTGGACAACCTTTACCTAACTTCATACGATTTCTTCGACATGCAAGTCCAAATAATGACCGACAGCCTTTGGCATCGGCCTCATGTAATTGACTCGCTGCTGAAAAACACTACCGACAAGAACATCGAAAGGATCCTGTTTGCCAAAGCCAGTGAGTTGGTCCGTCGGCAAGTGGAACAAGGTCAATTCGATGGAGACAGCTTGGCAACGAAGGCTTTGCAATTGCAACTTATCATCAACAACATGAACAATGCCACTACGCTGGCAAACATGAAAACGAAAGCTGCAAAACAAGGGAAAACCTTAGAGCAAGCCATCAACGACGATGCAATTTGGGTGCTTCAAAACAACCCCAACCTGCCTCAAATTGACCACGAGCAAATGTTGGTTTTTTGGGAATACTATCTCATCGAACACAGGTTCAGAGCCAGCCCTCAGAGCATGGATCGAATCCGACAAAAGGCAATAGACAAGGACAAGCCCATGGCTTTCGCCATCATTGACGATGTGTTGTATAACTATGAAATACACAAACAACTGTAATGAAAAAAACGATTTGCACCATATTATGCCTCGTCACCATGCTCGGCTTCGCCATGGTTTTCGTGCAGCAACAATGGCATCCGTTCAAGCTGAAACCCTTGGGAGGAGTCGCCTACGCCACCCAACGTCCCGAACTCAGCTTCGCAAACCTTGCTTCGGGCCAATACCAAAGCACCGCCGAGCAATACAGCCGCGAGAATTTCGGCTTCCGCGAATGGCACATCAGGCTCTACAACCAAGTCAGCCACAGCCTGTTCAACCAAACCACCAACCGCTTTGTCGTGCAAGGCACGGACGACTACACCCTCTTCGAGGAATCCTACGTCATCAGCTACACGGGCGAGACCTATTTGGGCGAAGAAAAAATCAACGATAACGCACAACAAATCAAGCTCATACAAGATATGCTTCGCGCAAAGGGCACCACACTGCTGCCCGTCTTCACCTTGGGCAAAGCCTCGTTCTATCCCGAGCTTATCCCCGAAAAGTACACCGCCAATCGCCGTGCGACCAACAACTACCAAGAATACCTGAAAGCCTTCGAAAAACAAGGCGTTGAAATGATCGACTTCAACCAATGGCTCTGCGGGCAAAAAGACAGACAGGCCCATCCCTTTTATTGCAACCTGAGCGCCCATTGGACGGTGTATGCCGCTTCGTTAGCCATGGATTCGTTGGTGCACTATATGGAAAGTAAGACGCAACAAACTCAGGCTCACTTCTTTATAGAGGATTTTGACACCACCTATCTCATGGATCAGGACGACGACCTCTACCGCATGATGAACCTCATGCTGCCCTTGAAGCGCAACACCATCGACCAACCCAAGTTTGGCTTCACTGAAGGCTCCCGCCCCAAGGTGCTGGCCATCAGCGACTCATACTGGTGGACCGTTTACGCCTGGAACGTGGCCCTGCCGCAAAACCTCTTCTCCGACGGCGGCTTCTGGTTCTACAACAAGACCATCTACCCCGATCGTTCGCCCATCCAAAACGTGGAATCCATTGACTACAAGCAAGAAATTGAAAACCAAGATTTTGTGCTATTGGTTTGCACCGAAGCCACCAACCACCTTTGGCCCTACGGCTTCATCGAACGCTACTTGAGCGGTTATGACAACGTGTTTCGCTACAAGCAACCAGAGCAATACGATGCCGCCGACAGCCTCTATTACAACTACCGAAACACAAAGATTGCCAGCATCATCGAACGCATAAAGGCCACACCCGAATGGATTGAAAGTGTTGAAAAACAAGCTGATGAAAAAGGCATCAGCCTCGAACAATCCTTATGGGACAACGCCGAATACACCTATCGTATGGACATTGAACCGAAAGGATTCGTAAGATGAAACGACCGATTTGCACCATATTATGCCTCATCACCATGGTCGGCTTCGCCATGGTTTTCGTGCAACAACAGTGGCATCCGTTCAAGCTGAATCCATTGGCAGGCGTCACCTTTGCCACCGAAAAACCCGAACTGACGCTCAAGGACTTCGCCTCAGGCCAATACCAAAGCCAAACGGAACAGTACAGCCGCGAGAACTTCGGCTTCCGCGAATGGCATATCCGACTCTATAACCAACTCAACTACAGCCTCTTCAACCAAACCACCTGCCACTTCATCGTGCCAGGAAAAGATGGCTATCTATTTTATACAGAAGCATTTAACGACTATTACGGCATCGAGCCTATCCACCAATACAAGACTTACGACCGCGCCCGCGAATGGGCAAGGAAAAACGTCAGGATGATGAACAAGCTGCGCCATGTGCTGAAAGACTATGGTGTTGAATTTCTGTGTTTCGCCGCACCCAACAAGGCGGAAATCTACCCCGAGTACCTGCCTTATCACCAACCCGCGCCTGCCGATGCCATCCACACAGCCGCCTATTACGACTCACTGATGACCGCCATCGACTTCCCCCATGTGGAAATGACCAAATGGTATCAGGCGATGAAGGACACCGCCTCGTTCCTCTTGTTCCCCAAACGCGACACGCACTGGCGCTATTCGGCAGTTTATGGCTACGACAGTCTTTTCTCTTATATGAACAGCCTCAACGACTTCGGCATCCCCGACATCCATGTAGACCGGCTGGTGAAACTCGACACGATGTACCCCGAAAACGACGAGAAAACGCTCAACCTGATGTTTCCCATCGGCAACGACTCGCCCAAGTACCGTGCCGACATCAGCGTGGACTGCGGCGAAGGCTGTCGCAAACCCAAAGTGCTCTTCGTGGGCGACTCATTCGTTTGGGACTTGGAAACCTATATGCCCTGGCGAGAATTCATGGATTATGTCGAAATCTGGTTCTACAACAAATCGGCTTTCCTCGGCTTTGAAAAAGAAAAGCATCCCATCGGCGAAATCAACCGACTGCGTTCCATCCTCAATGCCGATTATGTGGTATGGTATTCCTCTGGCTATCAATGGGGTTTGTCGTCATACGGTTTTGTGGAAGACGCCCTGCTGCGCCTTTGCGTAACCGACAGTCTATTTGATGCACAAATCCCGTGGGTGATGGACAGCTTGAGCCATGACGAAAATTTCATCAAACACCATTACCAATGGCAGAACTCCGAGCATCGCGATGACAGCTTGCGACACTACGCCATCAAAACCTTGCGCGGCGATCCCGAACTCATCCCTGGCCTCGGCGGTGAGACCATGCCCATCATCCGCAACACCCAAGCCATTGCTTTGGCCCAACAAGCCAATGCCATCGCCAACGACCGACAATGGAAGACCGCCTTGAACATTCAAGCCTCAAGAACGGGACGCACGTTTGACGAGCTTTTGGACGAAGAGGCTGAAAACGTTATGTTAGGCAGGCCTTTGATGCGGCAGGAAATTGCAGTCGACACGGCCTCCATCATCGAGTTTGAGGTCAACAAACTGATGAACCAATGGCGCAACAACGCTGAGAGCGTCAAATACTTGGAGGACAAAGCCGCTGAGCGCGGGATGACCTTCGAGGAAATGCTAGAAGCCGATGCCCGCTGGGTGGTCGACGAACGGCTGCGCAATGGGGAGTTGTTCTAAACCTCAGTCGTCATGGCGGGCTTGACCCGCCATCTCCTATGCGATACAGACACACATTCGCGTATAGGAGATGGAGGATCCTTGTCCGCCATGACGTATAGGCTTTGGGTAAGTCTTATTCCACCACGATTTCGTAAACCCTTCCCTCAATGTCCGTCTTATTGTAAGGTATCAGCCCCTGCTCCCAAACGATGGGCGGCCACCATTCCGAGTAATGGTACTCTTGCGTGACGATGGCCTTCATCTGGTTGTTCGGAATCGAGGTGAACTCATCGTTCATGTAGCCCATTACCTGCATCTTGTCGGGGCTGGGGCCGAGGCGCCAAATGATTTCGGTGGGGCGCCACTCGATTTCGTAGTAATAATACGGCTCCTTGAAGGCTTTGTTGCTCATCGGGGCACGCTCGGTGAGGGCCTTGTAGAGCTGGTACCAGCGCAAGGTCTCAAACTTTTTCTCTTTGCCATAAGGAATGCTGTCGATGCCCCACGAGAAATACTTGGGCGAAGGCACAGCCAAGTCCCAGTTGGTGCAGCAATACATCACGTCGTCGTTTTGGGTTTCGTCCATCACCACGTTGATGCTGTCGGCGCGACGGCCGTAATAATCCTTAGGCCAAAAACGCGAGGCCTTCACAATTTCAATATCGATTTCGGAATAATGGTAGTCAGCCAAACGCATGGGATTTGCCGAATCGTCGTTCTTCTCCACATAGCCCGCATCGTCGTGGCGGCGGTTATTCCAAGCGTGGTTATCGCTGTAAATCAGCCAAAAAGCGTATGTCAGGCCATTCCAGATGTTCTCGTCATTGAGCATCACGGGGAACTTGATCTTGCCACGGAACTTGCCGTAGGTGAAACCCACGCGGGTGCGTATGCCCGTCGATTCCTTGTGCAGGTTGTTGGGGTCATCGTTGCCGGGATTGATGAGTGAGATGTAGCTGCCATCGTCGGCGAGGCGCACGGTTTGGCAGGGCGTTTCGCTCACCACAGGCCAGTTCATCTGCAACTCGGTGCTGTCGAAGCGGTTGCGGTTGGCTTCGTATTGTTCGCGAGTATAGGGATTTTCGCCCACCACATCCTGTATGACGGGAATGTTGCGCAAGGTGTATTGCTTGCTGATGGAGCTGAAAAACTGCTCGTAAAGCGCTGAGCGATAGAGCGAATCATCGTTACCACAATGGCAACTTGTGGTGTCCAACTGGTAGCCCACGTTGGTCACCTTCGACTCGTCGATGAACACGCCTTTGTCGACACTGATGACCGCCCGCGTCTTCAGCTTCCGCTTCGATTTTATCACCTTGATATTCTTCGATTTGTGCGTCTCAAACCAGCCAAAAGGATTCACGAACTGGCCGTTTTCGTCGGTCTGCCCGATATGTTGCACATAATCAGGGATTTCGTTCAGACCTTCCTCCTTGCAAAGCACGAGCATAAAGCTATACTCGCCCACGCGGGGGTTGCGCTTCCAGCGGTGGTTCACATCGCCTTTGTTTTTGTTGTCGCTGATGACCCACAACGCATCCAAATAAAGCTGCTCGTCGACACTTCGCCCACCCTTTTCCGCTTTTTCCACGATGCTCTGGTACCACTCGGGCACGTTGTGGATGGAATTGATCACCTGCTGGATATGTTCGGGGCTGAAAGTGTTTTCCGAAAGGTCGGCGCCGTAATAGATTTTTTCGTCGCGAGGATTACCCACGATGCGGAAAAAGTCCTTCGTGCGATGGTGTTCGATGGGCTTGAAGCCGATGCTCACGTCCTCCCAACTGCCGTAGAAGTTCTCGTTGCCCAAAGGCAGCGTATCGGCAAACTTATAGCTTTCGTTTTGGTAGTAAATCTTATAGTATTTGTACTTTTTCGACAGCGTGAAAAAACGGAACTCGAACATACCCGTGCCGTCTTTGGTCTGCGCCACCGATGGCAGCGTGATGCCCTCGATGACGGCGTTGTCCAAGTCCATGTCGAGGGTGACGGTCTTGTTGCGCCCGAAGTTCGACATAGGCCTGAAATAATTCGTTTTCAGCAAGATAAGACCTAATAGCAGCAACAATAGCCACCAATATTTTTTTCTGTTTTTCTCCATAAGAATGAAATTGATGGACAAAAATAGGGATTTTTATCCATTCGAGCGCAAAAAGGCTCAATATCTGACGATTCTTTGGGCATGGTTGCCGATTTTCAGCACATAAACGCCAGGCGTGAGATGGGGATGGATGGTGATTTCACTTGTCACCGTTTCACTACATTTTGGCTGGACAAACACTTTCCTGCCCAGCATGTCGTAGATACAAATTTCGCCTAACGGCCAGTCCTCGTCATCACTACAAATATGCAATTCGTCAGAAGATGGATTAGGATAAAATCGCACAGCATCATATTGATACTCATTCAAATGCACGACAAAATCATCCAAATAGCCCAAAACTTGCTCTGCTCTTCTCATCAAAAACCAAAGGACCGTTCCCATGCTTTCGTTCCATGTTTCCAAAGAGGAAGGAATGCCAAACCGAGCAGATTGAAACGGGATTTCAGGCTCAAGAGTCGCTTTGATGGTATCGAAAAACGGCCCCGTTGCCGAATAGCTGAAAGTTGAATGAAGCAAATCGACAAAACGTTCCTTGAACCTTGTTCTGAAGTCGTCGTTTTCCAAAAGTCTTCTGAAAAATAATGTGGCTTGTGTTGACGAAGGCCACCATTCGGACCCAACGTATGTTGAATTGTAGAAAGCGAAGTAGTTCAGCCCTCGCAAGCTTCCGTCGCCGTCATAGAATATCCAACGCCAAGGACCATCATTAACCTGCCACATACGCATATTGTTGGCTGGCCAGTCCTCATTGTTGATGAACAATTCAAAAATCTGATAATCAATGAAGTTGTTCATATCCATTTTTGTCTCGGCATAGGCAAAGGCCTCGTTGTCGCTCAAATCGGCAGTTTCCATCCAACGGTAGAACTCATTGAAATATAGGGATGTTCCATGGTCTATTATTGGATTCCAACCACTAATGAGATTCACGTTGTCAATATCAACGTCCAAATGGTCCTCCAAATACCGTTCGTCTGGCCGTTCATGAATGTAATAAACGCCCCAATATTCACCATTTAGGAACAGCAAAACCGGGCGCGAAGCCAAAGCCTCAATGTTCAATTGCACAGCTATCTGATTGCAAATGTGGTCATTCACTCCAGAGAAGCCCCACGACGCTTCGAAAGGCTTCAGCACCAAGTGCTTGAAACTGTTCAAGGGAATGTTCTCGAAAAACTCGTGTTTGAATCGTTTCTTGCCGTATTCCTCACGGGCATATATCTTCACGCATTTCTGCTGAAAACGGCGTCCGTTGCCACCATGGGTCCTCAGCCCTGCCTGTTGATTAATGCCCGAATTGTCCAACTCATAAAACTCAATGTTCATCAGTCGTTCCCAATCCCTACCCTTCTGAAAATAATTCCCTGTCCAATTGGGGTTCAAGGGGTCAAACCAAGCCCCTGGCACAAAAATACCCCTCTCATAATCAAACAAATCCAACGAGTCGGCGCAAAGCGAAACTGCTGGCAGACCATGCGTGTCGCAACCCAATGAGCGGATGAAATAGCTGTTGGTCTTCACCGCACTGACGCAACTGTCGTTTTCATCAAAAACAGCAGCACGGATAACAATGCAATGCTGGACGGAATCGGGAAGATAAAACTCGTTTTCAGGACAATTGACAATGGTGTAGATGTCGGAGGTCGAATACAGGCTCTCATCCAAATACAACGAATCCGAATACAACGGAGAGTTGGCGTCGGGCCGATTGCCATTGGTGGTATAGCGAATGTGATTGGACGTGTTCACATTAAACAACTGCAAGGCAAACGATTCCTCATAGAAACCACCTGGAGCTGAAAACACCACCGTGTCGTTTTGGGCTTTCGCCGAAACAACGGCAAGAAAAACTAACAACACGAAACAGACAGGCCTGCGCATACACATATTTTTTTTGCAAAAATACACAAAAAAAAACGGCCAATGTGTTAAATTGGCCGTTTTTTGCGGTAGAGACGCAACATTTTGCCTCTCTACAATCAGATTTTCTCCTCTTCCACGCGCAGCGGCTTGGGCTCGCTCTTGCGGATGTCGAGTTCGTTGATGAGGTTGGTGGCGCCGGCGTACTTGTCGATGATGAAGAGCACATAGCGCACGTCGACGTTGATGGTGCGTTGCAGGCGAGGCTCAAAGTTGACGTCGCCGCTCATGGCTTCCCAGTTGCCGTCGAAGGCGAGGCCGATGAGTTCGCCCTTGCCGTTCATGATGGGGCTACCGGAGTTACCGCCGGTGATGTCGTTGGTCGACAGGAAGCACACGATGAGTTCGCCGTTTTCGTCGGCATAAGCACCAAAGTCCTTCTTCTCGATGAGGTCGATGAGGCGCTTGGGGGCGTCAAACTCGA
>CAMOCK010000203.1 GCA_946610645.1 uncultured Bacteroidales bacterium | reverse complement strand
GCCATCCAGAACCTTTTGCCATTAGATAAAGATAATAAGGTGATGGCCTACCTCAACGTGAAGAGCATGACCGACGAGGACTATCTCGAAAACAACTTTATCATCCTCTGCACCAAGAAAGGCATCATCAAGAAGACCACGCTGGCTGCTTACAAGAACGTGCGCCAGAATGGCATCATCGCCGTCAACATCCGGGAAGACGACCAACTGCTTGAGGCTTGCCTCACCAGCGGCAACGACGAGGTGTTGATGGCCGTCCGTTCAGGTAAGGCCGTGCGCTTCAACGAGCAGACCGTCCGACCGATGGGACGCACCGCTACGGGCGTGAAAGCCATCACGTTAGGCTCTGAAAACGATGAAGTTATAGGCATGGTGTGCATCAACGACCCGAACCAAACCGTGCTCGTGGTCTCCGAGAAAGGCTTCGGCAAGCGCTCCGACATCGACGACTACCGCATCACCAACCGTGGCGCGAAGGGCGTGAAGACCCTGAACATTACCGACAAGACGGGCGACCTCATTGCCATCAAGGCTGTGACCGACGACGACGACCTGATGATCATCAACAAGTCGGGTATTGTCATCCGAATGGCTGTCAGCAAGTTGCGCGTGATGGGACGTGCCACACAAGGCGTGAAGCTCATCGACCTGCGCGGTTCTGACGAAATCGCTGCCGTCACCAAGACAGAGCATGAGGAAGAGGAAGAAATGACAGAAAGCGAGGTCATTGAAGGAGCCGAAAGTACGACTGAAGAAGTCGTTTCGACAGGCTCAACAACCTCTGTACCCGAAGCGGAAAATCTTTCCGAAAACACTTTGGAACAATAATTGTAGGGAAGTGTAACAACAAACGAAATTGTCAAACTTTTAAATAATAGAAAAATGAAAAAAGTAATGATTTTGCTGGCCGTCGTTTTCACCGCCAACGTGATGATGGCCCAGAAGAAAGACAGAACCGACGCCTTCATGTACAACAAAAATGGCCAATACGAAAAGGCCATGGCTTCCATCGAGAAGTGCGTCAATCACGAACAATTCTTGGGCATGAAGCCCAACGACCAGTCGCAAGCGTGGTTGTATCGCGCCGCCATTTACCAAAACATTCTTCAATCTTCCGATGAAGCTGTAAGAAACCTTGCACCTGATGCCCAGGAGATTGTTTACCAATCGCTGATGAAGTGCATGGAGAACCAATCCTATGTCAATGACAACAAGCAGGAAATCATCACCCGTGTCAATGCCGTGATGAACTCTTACTACACCACAGGTGCCGACAACTACAACACTGGCAAGTTTGCCGAAGCCGCTCCTGCTTTCAAGAAGGCTTACGACATCGCCAAGTCGCTGGGCAACCCTGATGCCAACGAGATGTTGAACCTCGCAGCCACTTCGGCACTGCGTGGCGAAGACTACACAACCGCTTTGGAATACTTCACCACGTTGAAGGAAAACGGTGTCGATGACGTGAACATCTATAAACACCTCGCCGCTGCCTATCACGGCATGGGCAACGAGGAGAAGGCTTTCGAGATAATCAATGCCGGTCTCGAGAAATTCCCTGGCGACGCCGCCATGATTATCGAGAAGGTGAACGTCTATCTGAAGCAAGGCAAGGGCGAGGAAGCCATCAACGACCTCAATGAGCTTAACAAGCTCGACCCCAACAACGCCTCGATTCTGTTCATCCTTGGAACCATATATGGTGATGAGAACAACGACGTCTATGACAGCAACAAGGCCATTGAGTATTATCAGGAAGCCATCAAGATCAACCCGAACTACTATGATGCCATCTATAATCTTGGTGCCATGTACATCACCTTGTCGAACAAGGTTAAGACCGAAGCCAACGACCTGCCGCTCAACCAAGTGAAGGAATACGAGGCCAAGGTGGCCGAAGCTGAGGAGTTGATGCGCACGGGCCTGCCATACGTCAAGCAAGCCTACGAAGCCCAGCCTTCTCCGGAAGTCAAGCAAGTCTTGAAGACCATGTACATCCAACTCAAGATGAACGACGAAGCCAAGGCTTTGGATGCAGAATAAGCTTTCCGGTCTGGAATAACAATGTTGGAAAAGCCTCGCAGAAGCGGGGCTTTTTTCATATAATGCCGTGCTCGAGGGCGAAACGCACCATCTCCACCGACGAGGAAAGCCCGAGTTTGTTGAAGATGTTGGTTTTGTGCGAATTGACTGCCCGAAGGCTGATGTGGAACTTGTCGGCGACTTGCTGTCCGGTCAGGCCGTTGCAGCAGGCTTCCACAATCTCTAATTCGCGCTTGGTGAGCAGGGCCGACGACTTCTTGTCGAGATGGGCGTCGACGATGTCGCGAACCAACACGGCGAGGTCGCGGCCATAGTAGGGCACACCTTCCTCCACCGACTTGATGGCAGCCAGCACTTCTTCCATCGGGCCGTTCTTGCTGACGAAGCCGTCGATGCCGATGTGCATGAGCTGGATGAGGGTGTATTCCTTTGTTTCCATCGAAACGACGATAATCTTGATGTCGGGATACTCGGCGCGAAGCCGTTGCGCCACCTCTATGCCATTCGTGCCAGACAGCAGGATGTCCAAAAGGATTAGGTCACAAGGCGTGCCGTTTTGCAATTGCTCGAAAAGCGCGTCGGCGTTGGCCGCGTCTATGCTCACCGTGTGTGGCGTTTCGGCAAGGATACTGCGCAAGCCCAAACGGATAAGGTCGTGGTCGTCTAATATCGCAAGGGTCATTTTAGTTGGGAGTTTGGAGTTAGGAGTTAGGAGTTGTAGGGCTGTCACATTGTGGCAGCCGCACAGTTATTGTCGTGCCATTGCCAACGCTGCTTTGGATTTCCAAACTGCCGTTGTTTAATTTCACCAGTTCGAGGCAGAGTGGCAGGCCGATTCCCGTGCCGTTTTCGCCCGAAGTGCCCATTTCGGAAAGAAGGGAACCCGACGTGGAGAGCAATGCCTTGATGCGCTCGTCGCTCATGCCGATGCCGTGGTCGCGGACGAAGAAGCTGTTGGAGCATGTGCCGACTTCGATGGTACTGCCTTCGCGCGAGAATTTGATGGCGTTGCTGATCAGGTTTCGCAAGACGGTGCGAATGGTTTCGCGGTCAGCGCTGACGAGTGTCCGTTGGACTTGCGTCGTGATGGCAATGTCCTTCAAATCGCTGATGTTGCGCTGGGCGGCCACCGTGTCGCCGACCAAGCCGCCCAAGTCAAGGCGTGTGGGTTGCAGTATGCGCTTGCCCAATTGGAGCATTGCCAACTCCTGGAGGTTGCCTAACAGTTCAAGTTGGGCGCCGTTGCTGGCGATGAGTTTCCCGATGGAGACCTTTGTTTGTCCTTCCGTGGTTTTGTGGAGCATCTGAAGCACCTGCTGCTGCGCCATCATGGGGTTGCGGAGGTCGTGGCTGAGGATGGTGTAGTAGCGATCCTTGGCATGTGCGGTCTCTTCCACCTCGCGCTTGCGGAGGGCTTGCAAACGGGCATAGAGTACCAACGTTACGATTGCAGTCAATGCCATGACAATCAAGGCAATGAGCCAATGCGAGCGCATCTTTTGGGATTGTATGGTTTGCTCTTGCAGTTGAAGTTGTTGCTCCTTTTGTTGGGTGTCGTAACGCACTTGCCAGAGGGTGAGTTGCCGCTCGGTTTCCTCGGTTCGGATGGCTTCGTCCAACTCGGCGGCGCGTTCCAGCAGGGTAGTGGCCTCCTCGAAATTCCGGGCTTCTTTTTCCGTTGCGGCAAGGTTGCGGCAGGCTTCCAATTCCTGCCGTTTCATGCCCAAGTCGTTGGCGAGGTCGGCGGCTTCGCGGTAACGTCCGAGTTGCAGCAGAGTGATGGTTTCCGTGGCGCGGTTACCGGTTTCGCGGGCGATGGCCAAGGCTCGCTCGTTGCACTCGCGGGCTTGCGCAGTGTCGCCGATTTGCTTGTAGATGCTGCCGAGTTGCGAGAGCCGCATTCCCACTTGGGCTTGCCGACCCGCTTCCGTGTCAATGCGATAGGCGTCTTTGGTGAGTTGCAAGGCTTTGGCGAGCAGGGGAGTGCGTTCCTTTTCGGGCAGCGACATTGATTTTGCGACGAGCACCTCGCCGAGCATGGCTTGGCGCACTGCCAACGACTTTTCTGTGTGTTCGGGGTCGGTTTCTAACAGTTCCTCCTCGATGCGGATGGCGCGGTTGAGGTAGTCCATAGCCACGTCGTGCTTGCCGGCAGAAGAGTAGATGCCCGCAAGGTTGCCCAACGAGGCCGACAAGTTGCTCTTGTCGCCTTGTGCCTCATCGTAGGTGAGGCAAAGCTCGCCGTAGTGCAAGGCTTGCTCGTAGTCGCCGAGACGATGGTAGCAGTAGAGCAGACAAGAGTAGAACTCGCACAGCAGGCCCAACGAGTCGGGAGGCACGAGGGCGAGGCCTTCCTCGTTGATGCGGATGGCTTCGGGCAGGCTACCCGACATGGCCTCGGCGTAGGCACTATCGACGAGTTGCAGCAGGGCTTCACTGCTTTGCGCTTGTGCGGCGGTGAGAGATAGCGACAGGACTATGGACAGGATGATGGATACTATCGTGTGCTGCCGTAGGTCGCGACCATGCCGTTGGTCATGACCTACGGTTAAGTTGGTGTCGCCCCTCCGGGGCGTGGCGCAAAGCGATGTTCGTGTCATAGTGCTTGTCCGGTTATGCTGTATTTCTTGCCGTCTTTGATGATAACGATCTTTCCGTCTTCGAAGCGTTTTTGGACTTTTTCGTTCTGCATTACCTCATCGTTTTCCTCGATGCCGTAGCCTATGGTAGTGATGCGAACCTGTTTGGCAGCGATGCCGTCGCCGAAGCAGATGCCGCCCTCCACGGGGTTGATGCCACCGCCTCTTGGCTTTTGCAGCCAGCAACCGTCGAGGGTCATGGTTTCGGCGGCCACAGCCAATCGTGCCGTGGTGACCTCGGCAGTCAGGATGGCGTTGCTTACCGTGAGAGCGGTGCAGTCTAAGGCGTGAAAGTCGGACGAGGAGTTGCGTGAGAGCAGGTCGAGGGTGACGTTGTCGTTTACGGTGAGGTTGCGACATTTCAGCGCGGAGCCGGAGATGTTGGCCGTGATTTTCAGCGTGTCAGGTCCGTTGCTCTCGATGGTGAGGTCGTCGCTGCAATCGATGCAGGCATAAATCTCGGCGTTTCCTTCAAGGTGGATGCAGAAGTCGCGGCCCGTGGCGATGGTGATGAAGTATTTGCTGAGGTGATAGTCAAAGCCCTCTTGCAGGGTCAGCAGGTTCTGTTCCGGACTGTAGGATGCCTTGCCGTCGCCAAAGATGTCGGCGGCGTTTTCTCCGTTCACTTCCATCTCGCCAAAGGCGATGCCATAATTCTGTGCAAAAGTGGTGGCAGTCAAGGCGATGACTGCCACCAATGTTAAGACCAGTTTTTTCATCGTCACCTTATTTCATGCGTTCTTCAAGGCATTCGATGATTCTGTTGCGCGTTTTGCGGAACACGTTGGTGAAGCGGACTTCCTTGCCGTCGGCCAGCGTGAACATGTAGCCGCCGAGGCCGTACTTGCGGTGAGAGGCAATCTCGCTGATGTCGATGCTCCACGACTTGGGCGCTGCGCCGAAGTCGAAAGGCGACTTGGCCCTCGGGTCGGGCGGCGCGACGAGGAAATACACCTTGTCGCGGGTGAAGATGAGTTCGCCGGCGTAGGACGACACGCGCGTCTTGTTGTACTCGATGCCTTCGATGATGTCTTTCGGTTCGTTGGCAAGGTCTTGCAGACCAAAGGATTCGTTCAGTTCAATCATGATTGTAAGATTTAAGGGGTTAAGATTCAAGATTCAAAATTCAAAATTCAAGATTCAAAGATTCTAAGATTCCGTTCAACCTGTAAACTACCACCGTCCGGAATAGCCTCCGCCTCCGCTACTGCCTCCTCCAAACGAGCCGGAGGACCTTGAACTGCTGCCATAGCTTCGGCTGCTGGAACTGCTGTCGCTGCTTGTGCTGTGTACCCGTTTAGGTATGGTCTTGGTTTTCACGGTCTGCACGTTGCAGTGTTGGCAGGTGTAGGTGATTTCCTTCAGCCCAGTATGTTCATAGTCGGCCTCCTCCAGTGTTTTCTCGCCGGTTTTCTTGGCCGCGTGTGCGCCACATTTCTGGCAGTTGACGAAGCTCTTGTAATGCCGGCCTTCCTCTCGTTCCACAAACCGATGTCCCGACAGGCAAAGGTAAGGCGAAAAACGGTAAACGCCTAATTTTTCCTCAAGATTCTGGATTTCGGGAAGCGCGAAACCTTCGTCAGGCTTCATGGCTTCGCCGCAAGTGGGGCAGAGGCAGGGAGCGCTGGCCTTCACGCGCTTGTTGAGCTTCCTGCCATAAATGATGCCCAACCACGGTGCCATGATGCGGCTCAGCAGGGAGTGTGGGTCGTGTTTGGCGAGGCGGTAGACGGCCTTGGGCGTTTTGGATTCCCTGGCTTTGGCGTCGGCGCGTTTCAGCAACATGCGGTTTTGCACGATGCAGGCCAACGAGAGATAGACGAACAGAGTGAGCGCTACGGCCCAATTGTCCTGCGTGGTGGCTTTGGCATCGGGAAACAGGGTCGGCACGGTTCGGACAGCCAGTACGTAGAGCGCCACGATGCCGATGCCGTAAAGCAGGAAACGCATGAATCCCTTTTTCTCCCAGACCGATGCGTCCCATGTCGTTTGCAGATGGTGGATATAGGTGATGCCGTTCTTCTCGGTGGTCTCGAAGCCTTCTTCAAACGGTTTTTCCTTCTTTTTCTTGTTCACGAGGTCGGCAAGCCAGCGGAAGAACGAGATGAAGGGGATGGGCAGCAGGAAAAGCAGGAAGAACATAGCCCCGAAGCCCGACATCATGTCTTCGTCGGAGGTGCTGTCGCCGTTGCCATCGTTGTCGTAGCTGGTGCGTCCGGCGAGGTTCGACATGAGCGCGTCGGGCACCGTGCCGCCATACACCGCCACGATGCCGCCCACGCCCGAACAAAGGCCGCCTTCATAGTCGCCGTCGCGGAAATAGGGGAGGATGGAGGTCCGGAAAATGCGCTCGCACTGGGCGTCGGTGAGGGTGGCTTCCGCGCCGTAGCCGGTCTCGAACTCCAAAGCCCGCTGGTCTTCCACGAAAAGCAGCAAAACGCCGTTGTCGGTTTCGGCGTCGCCGATGCCCCAGTGGTTGAAGAGCTGCGTGGCAAAGCGTTTGGGTTCGGCCTCGCCGATGCTTTGTAAGGTCACAACGAAAACGTCGGCCTGGTCGCGGATGGCACACAGCGCCGCGTTGATGACGCTTTCGGTGCTGTCAGAGAGGTAGCCGTCGGGGTCGCTGACGTGGATTTCGTTGCCGTGCAGTCGCGTGTTGGGCACGGTTTCCACCGTCCAGGTCTGGGCGAAGAGGCAGTGCGTTATTAATATTAACAACAATAGGAAGGTTCCCCTTCGGGGAATGGCTTGGATTATTGTTGAACAAAACGCAGACTCCGCCATTCCCCGCAGGGGAATCTTGCTTTCTTTAATATGTATTCCAAACTTAATCATACTCGTTTACCATAGATTTCACTGATACCCAGTTCGCGAAGGGACGCGCGTGGGTTGTTGCCGCAGTAGGAAAGGACTTGGCCGCTGTCGTTCACTTCGGCCAGCGCGGTTTCGCCCGCCATGATGCGCCATTGGGCATCGCCTCCAATGAAAGGAATGGCCGCATATCCGCTGTCCTCGTGGTACTTGATGAGGTAGTTAATCAAGTATTCCAATGTGGCGCTGTCCGACCACTTGATTTTCAGCGACTTGTTCACATAATCGTCGGCCATGCAGACACTTTCTCGGTTATATACTATACAAATCCTGTCGCTTTTTGGGGAATCTTTCTGCTTGGCATGCCTTGCCCGAAAATCCTCCAGTTCAAAGGCTTTGCGCTCAAGTTCGTCGATATAATACTCCATTTCGCTATCCTGCCCGTGGTCGTGAGCGACGGCGGCGCAGAGGAGCTGGCAGGTTTCGCAAGCTTTAGACTCAAGCGGCTCGCCTGTGACTATTTTCTTCAACTGTTCCATCTGAAAGTCGTTTTTACCTGAGCGGATGGCATACGCCATCATCTCGCAGAACAGCTTGGTATTGCAGGGAAAACCGAATGGAGTGAAGGTCTCGCCGCTGCGCCAGTCGTCGGTGTATGCGGCAATCACGGAACCTTTTGTTCCGTTGATGCGTATCTTGGGTTTGTGTCTGTCTTTCTCGAATATTCCGAGTTGCCCGACTCTTTTCATGTTGGCATCTTCGAGCCGGTATTCCTTGCCGTCGACGATAATGTACATGATGTCGTACTCGAAATGCGTTTTCGGCTCGTCGTCAAGTTCGTCGGGGTCAATGTCGTCCTGTATTTCGTAGCCGTACATCCCGAACTCTATGCCGTCGGCGTTGTAGAATACTTCCCGCTGGGCAAATCGTTCAAGCGAGAACATCTTGAATTCGAGGTCGTTGATTTGCCAGTCATAGCCGTAGTCGATGGCCGTGGTGAGCAGCATGCAGAAGTGCTTGGCGTTATGTTTGTGTCCTGTAATGGTGGTGCATAGGTACTTCGGGTTTTTCACAAATTCCCTACATTCCTCTTCCACAAGGAAGGAGTTGTGGATGTAGGCTGCCTCGCCGTCCTTGCTTAAGATGATGGTCATAGGCTCGTAGCCGTGCCCGTCGAAGTAGTATTCCTTGCCGTTGTAGATGAGTTTCGGCGTGTTGCCGGCAAAGAACAATTTGCGCTCGGAGTCCTCCCAAACCACCTTGTTCTGTTCTTTACGTACAGAGGGTTCCGTCTTCAGGCTCTCGTCCTTAGGCTTGCTGCGGTCTTTGTAAAAATAGTAAGCAACCGCCCCGATGATGACAAGTGACAAAAGGAATGGCATGGTTTTGAGGTTTTTACGGGCAAGTTGTCATGGTGCTGCCGCACACCCCAGTAGTTTCCGAAGTTTTGGTTTCGGTGGCCTTGGCTTGCGCGACGCGATTTCCGCAACTGCCAAGAAGGACAGCGGCCACACCTATTAATAAAAGTCTTTTCATTTCGTTAGGTTTTATTCGTAATACTTGATTTCGCGCGCGACGATGTTCCTGATGTCAACGTCGTATTCGCCAAGCCAAAACTCGGCTTTGCCCACCCAGTTGCCGAGGGTGTCGTAGAAAATGTGGATTTCCGCGTTGATGTCGTCGGGATAGCGTTTAGACTGGAACTCAATAATGTCGCCGTGGTCGTTGCGCCTCACGGTATAATGCATGGTGTCGCCATATTCCTCGTAGGGCTGGGGGAAGGCCGCGATGTCTTCCTCGTCGCCTTGGATTTGGCCGTTTTCGTCGTACCAATAGTCGCGCGATTCGGTGGTTTCCCAGAAGTCCATGTCCTCATCCATGCCAATTGCAGGGTTGCCGAGCGAATGGTAGTGGGTCAGTCGGCCTTGCTTATCGAACTGATACACATCGATGTAAGGCGGCTCTTGGAAATGCGTTTCTCTCACTTCGGCCACAGGACCTTTGAGGCCGAAAACGTTGGAATAATCGTTAGTGCCAGGCTCTTGTTGCGACGAGCAGCCAATGAGCATCGCCAAAAGCGGAATCAGAAGTGACTTTTGCATAGCTTTGATAATTGTTATCGCTGCAAAAATAGTACATTCCAAAATGCAAAACAACTACCCAAAACTCGCATTTTTTTTTGACTGCGGGACACGGAACTATGTTTCATTTGCTGGATCTTTCCTTACCAACAAATGCAATTTAACATAATATGGATTATTTTGGAAAAGAAGGTTTTGGAGGAATATAGATTTTTGGACAAATTTATTTGCCAAAAAAGAAATGATGATTAACTTTGCAACCTAAAACAATGGAATGTAGAATCTTAGTTTTTAAATTATTAATTTACTGATACAATGGAAATTATCGGAAAAGTCGTCAGACTTGGAAACCTAACCGAAGGCACAAGCGCACGCGGCCCGTGGCGCAAGCAAGAATTGATTATTGAGACCGAGGAACAATATCCCCGCACGGTTTGTTTGATTTGCTGGACAAACCAAATCGACGAAATCCAGAAATTCGCGCCCGGACAAACCATCAAGGCGCAGATTGAAATCTCGTCGCGCGAATTCAACGGCAAATGGTACACCGACGTGCGCGTGTGGCGATTCGATCCTGTTGGCGCACAACCGGCTACGGCCGCTCCCGCTCCGCAACCACAGCCTGCACAGCAGCCCATGACACACCAAACGCCGCCTCAAGCCGCTCCGGCTCCGGAATACTTCGCTCCCTCCGACGATAGCACAGACGATTTGCCGTTCTAACATTATGTTAAATAGCGACACCATCTGCGCCATCGCGACACCGCATGGCATGGGCGCCATCGCAACGGTCAGAGTTTCAGGCAACAAGGCGTTTCCTGTCGTTGCTGAATTGTTTCAACGCAACGGCAAGACGCTCACTGTTGAGGAAATCGTTACGCACAAAGCCTATCACGGACACCTTATTAATATTAGTGGCGATCTGTTGGACGAGGTTGTGACTACGTTTTTTCGTGCCCCCCACTCTTTCACCGGCGAAGATTCCGTCGAAATCAGCGTGCATGGCTCGGTGTTTATCCAACAGGAACTGCTACAAGTTTTGGTTGGGCGCGGTTGTCGCTTGGCCGAAGCTGGTGAGTTCACTCGGCGGGCTTTCGTTAACCGAAAGCTCGATCTCGCCCAAGCCGAAGCCATAGCCGACCTCATCCATTCGGAAAGCGAGGCCGCCCATCGCGTGGCCATCAAACAGCTGAAAGGTGGTTTTTCCAAAGAACTTCAAGTAATGCGTTCCAAACTATTGGAAATGACCGCTTTGATGGAACTCGAATTGGACTTCAGCGAGGAAGATGTCGAGTTTGCCGACCGCAGCCAACTCATGGCTTTGTTGCAGGAAACGTTGTCGCATGTGAACCGTCTGAAAAACTCATTCCGACTCGGCAATGCCATCAAGAACGGCATCCCTGTGGCCATTGTAGGACAAACGAACACAGGGAAAAGCACGCTTTTGAACGCCCTTTTGGGCGAAGACCGTGCCATCGTGAGCGACATTGCAGGCACCACGCGCGACACTATCGAGGAAACGCTGAATATCAACGGGATACGCTATCGCTTCATCGACACAGCCGGACTGCGCCAAACCGATGAGACCATTGAAAGATTGGGTATTGAACGCTCATACAAGAAAATCCAGGAGGCCACCATCGTAATAGGAATGATGGATGCGACAATGGGTTATGAATCAATGCTTTTGTCGGCTAATGAAATCGTTTCCAAGGTAGATTGGAACCATCAGCAGTTGGTCCTTTGCTTAAACAAGGTGGACGCTTTGCCCGACCAAGGCGAAGCCCTAATGGAAAAGTTTCGCCATGAATTTGGCATTGAAAAGATTGCGTTCCTCCGTCTTTCTGCCAAGCGAGGATTTGGCATGGATGGCCTGATCGACGCTTTGAAACACATCCAGCCCCTCGCCCACCCTGACGCCACTTTGGTTACCAATGTGCGGCATTACGAGGCCTTGCTCCATGCTTCGGAAAGCCTCGTTAAAGTCCAACAAGGACTTGAAATGGGCATTCCCACCGACTTGGTTTCCCAAGACTTGCGCGAAGCGCTTCATTATTTAGGAACGATCACTGGAGAGATAACCACGGACGAAGTGCTTGGCACCATTTTTTCCCGTTTCTGCGTCGGAAAGTAATTGATCGCAAATGGTTTGCTGGTCCTTGCCTTCATTATACAGCGTTCCTCCATGGACATCGCCAAACGGGAACACATTGACAGTGATGTTTAAGCAAAAAGGCCTGGATTTCGGTTCAGGCCTTTTTTTCATACTGATTCTTCCACCGCCCTGTTTGCTTCACGAGCCTTGTTGAACAAATCCGTCATGGTGGGATTGCCTCGCGTCAGCTTTTGGATGGTCAAGGCTTCGGCTTTGTCATTAGCGAGGCGGAGGTTGTTTTCGCTGCCAATGAGTGCATCTTTGATTTTTTGCAAATGCTGGATGGACTTGTCGATTTCGTCGATTGCGGTTTGAAACTTCTCGCTGGCAAGGCGGTAGTTGCGGCCAAACTTGTCGCGGAAATCGAGTAGTTGGTTCTCGAAGTTGGTCACGTCGATGGACTGACTCTTTGCAATGCTCAACTGTCGCTTGTATTCGAGGCTCTTTTTGGAGGTCTGTACCAGCAAAGAAATGATGGGCAAGAAGAACTGCGGACGGATGACATACATTTTGTCGTAGCGGTACGACACGTCCACAATACCGCCGTTATACAGCTCACTTTCAGGCTCCAAGAGCGAAACCAACACGGCAAACTCACACTTTTTGGCCTTGCGGTCGGCGTCGAGTTTCTTGAAGAAGTCCTCGTTCTTGTGCTTGGTGGCGGTTTCGTCGGCCTCGTTTTTCATCTCGAACATAATGGAAACATATTCCGTTCCGTCAGGCGAAAAGTCGCGGAAGATGAAGTCGCCCTTCGTGCCCCCCGAAGCGTCGTTGTCCTTCTCGAAATAGGCGTGGGGAAGCAGCGGACGCATCATTTGGTTGTATTGCGTAGCGCAATGGATTTCAAGGGTCTCCCCTATCATCTTCGTGGACATCTTGGTTTTCAAGTCTTTATAGTAGTCCACCTGCTCCTGCATTATCTTTAGCTTGGTTTCGTATTGTTCCTTTTGGCTGTTCACGAAGTTGACCGCTTTCTGTCGTGAAAGATCAGCATTGGCCTTCAGTTCGGCTATTTCCTTGTCTTTGTTTTGCAAACTCTCCAAGGATTTCCGTTGTTCCTCCATCACGGCGAGTTTCAGTTTGTTTTCGCCTTCATTGACACTTGATCGCAAGTCGAGAATCACCTTGTCCTTTTCAGCCAAGGCCAAGGAAATCTCCGACTTTTTCAGTTGTTCGGCTTCGTTGAGTTTGTCGTTGAGTTGCCCTATTTTTGCTTCTTTCTCCTTGATTTCCAGTTCTTTCTTGTTCAGAATCGCTTGGAAATCCTTTTCCACTTTGGAGATGGTCAGCATTTCTTCGGCCTTGTGGCGTTCGTGAAGCTCCTGTAAGCGGCGGTTCACTTCATCGTTGAATTCCGCGTTCTTCACTTGGTTGACAATGGAGGCATAGTCCGCCTCGTCGACGGTAAACACGCTTCCGCATTGGGGGCATTTCAGTTCTTTCATGGCTTATCGCTTGTCGACGATGGTCGCGTTGGGATAATCCTTGGGATTGAAGGTGACTTGTTCTTCGGTCACGCCATAAACCAAGTCGCGCATGGTGATGGTTATGAGTGATACGCTTGCACTCAGGCTGACAGGCATATAGGTTCCCTTTGCGATGATGAGTGTCATTTTCTTGGGAGCGTCCTTGTCGGGGTTCGACTTCGAGCGCTTGCAGCGGAACTGCCACGTTTCGGATGTTTCTTTCTCAAGCTTGACGTCGTAACCGTCGGTGATGCCGTCAAACATCTTAACGTCGCCCTCCGTCTCGGTCTTTTCTTTGGCCTCGTGCTTCTTGATTACCACTTCGTTCTTCTCAGAGTCATAGTTCCAGTCGGTTTGGCCGTCGCTCCAACTAATCGATTGATTGCCATCCTTCGACATTTCGATGCGGTATTTCTCGCCTACAGCGTAGGTTCGTGACGACACGGTTCCAACAATGGGAATCTTCAAATCCATGGTCATGGCCAAGCCTTCATTTTTGTGTTTATCCATCTCGGCCTCCATGCGTGAGATGATTTCTTCAGGGGTTTGTGCCATCGCGATGCCAGCGAAAGCGATGAACGTGATAATGCTCAGTAGTTTTTTCATTTTTCAGGAACTTAAGGATTTAAGATTTAAAATTCAAGATTAGATTCTTGTTTAGGGTGCAAAAATAATGCCTTTTTTCAAAACTTCATCATTTTCTCTTCTTAATCCACTTTCCAATCCTACCCTTGCCGTTGAGTTCCATCACGGCGAGGATGCCAAAAGCGATGGCAACGGTGGCTTTCAAGGCACCGAAACCTGTCGCCAAAGCCTCTGAAAGTTGGTTGGAGACAATGGTGTAGCTCGTCCAGAAGATGCTTGCACCCGGCACCAAGGGAAAGATGCCGCAGATGAGGAAAACCGTGATGGGACACCGGCGCGTCGTGGATTGCAAAAGGGCAACCAAGGTGACCACAACCGTGGCTGTAAACATGGTCTCAACCGGCGAAAAAGCCGAATAACGGGTTAGGATGAGATAGATAAGCCAACCAATAGTGCCACAAATGCCCGCGTCGATGTAATAGCGGTGTGGCACGCCAAACAATGCGGCAAACGACATGGTTCCAAAGAACGCCGCAACGAGCTGCACAAGGAAACCCGAAGTTTGCGGGTCGGCCACGAGTTCGTCCAATTCCAAGATTTGGCCAAAGATGTTCTCGTCGAGCACGAAAGACAAAGCCACGCCGAGGGCAATGCAGAAAAAAGACAGCATGGCATCCAAAAGGCGCGTGGCTCCGGCGATGAAGTCCTCGTTGGCCATGTCGCGGATGCCGTTGGTGAAAGCGATTCCAGGAATCAGCGGGATGATGGCCCCGATGATCATGTTGCTCAGATGGCTGCCGAGGCCGAGGCGATACAAGCCAAAGCAAACCAACGGCGAAAGCAGGCCACCCGTAACCGTGCTGACGATACGCGACAAATGCCGCGAGCCTACAAAGAGCATGAAGCTCCACAGCACAAGACCCGCGATGAACGAGGCCAGACAGTCGGAAAAGCCGCCGCCGAAGAGGATGCAGAAGCCCGCACTACCCACCGCCGAAGCCAAAATCTGTTCCCAAGCCCGTTTGGGTTTCATGGCGCGGATTTGCTTTAGCCTATCCCCTACTTCTTCAAGCGTCCATTTGCCTTCAGCCACTTCGCGCGAGAGCTGGTTGACGGCCACCACCTTGTCCAAGCTTGCCCCTTTGATGGGGATGAACTTGGTGCGGGCAAAGCCTTTGCCGGTCATCATGATGCCGTTGCTGAGCACGAAGAAACTCTCGTCCTCCACACCAAAGTGGTCGGCAATGCGTTGCATGGTTTCCTCCACACGCGAAATCTCGGCGCCATTCTCGAGGAGAATGGCGCCGGCTTCGTAAGTTACGTCTAATATCTTCGGGGTGCTGGTCATGTGTTATTTCACCACGGTTTTCGTAGTAATTACGCCTTTATTCGTCACAACCTGAATGTTGTAAATCCCTGTCGGATAGGCTTCCATGGAGATTTGGCTTTCGTCGCTGTTCGCCTCTATCGTGGCCACTTTTTGCCCCATCATATTGTATATGCTGATGCTTTGCAGGCCCTCCGCCATGACGGTCAGCTGACCTTCAACAGGATTGGGATACACATGGGCTTCTACCCTATTGGTTTCTTCAAGGCCTGTTACGCCATAGCCTACCAAGGTTTCGGACTGTGCTTCGCAACCATCACTGTAAACTGCCATAACAAAATACTCCGCAGAAGCACCAACGGTGATGGTGTCCATGTAAATATAATGATATGTTGGGTCTGGGTCGATTTCTACAGTGGCAATCATGGCATTATCGCGATAGACATCAAAATGCAGCAACTCACCAGTGGAACCTTCCTCGGGTCTTTGCCAATTCAAATAAACCTCACTTAAGTCCTTGGCGACAGGCTCATCAACATAAAAATTCGTCACTGGATTGCACTCTACTGCAGGGGTGTCACCAATAACCGTGGCAATTTCGGCGAGGCAACCGATGTTCATCTGGCAGAACTGTTGCGACATTTCGAAGCTGTTGACGCTAGTGCCGATGATATCTTGTGGTGTGTGAATGTGTGGACTGTGATTCTGGTAGTCCTCGAAGGGATAGATGCCCATGTAGCCGTGGTTATTGAAAGAGGTGTGGTCGCTGTCGCCTTGCGTGAAGTTGACGTGACGAATGGGAAGTTCGGGGAAATAAACCTCACCGACGTTCATGTAATAAGTGCCAATCGGCTCAACGGCATCGGGATAGATGCAGTCGATATGTATCTGATCGCCAGGATTGAGATAGCCGTTCATGTCGTTGTTGAAATAGCCGATGATGTCCATGCCTTCCTGTTGGCAGCGCGAGGCGTAGGCTTCGCTGCCGTAGAGTCCCATTTCCTCGCAGCCGTAGGCGCAGTAGACGATGGAATACTCAAATTCGTACTGCGTCATGATGCGGGCACTTTCGAGCACCGAGGCCACACCCGTGGCGTTGTCGTCGGCACCAGGGCAAGTGCCACCACCGTACATGGCTTCGTAGGAGAACGAGTCGAAGTGGCTACCGCACACGACGTAGGTGTCGGGGTATTTCGTGCCACGTTGAATGCCAATCACGTTGGGCGCAGCCGCACCGCTACCCATCCAGGTATTGGCGTTGAAGGCCTGTTGCTCCACTTCCAATCCGAGGGCTTCCATGCGGCCGGCAATCCAGTCGGAAGCGGTAAAGGCGTTGTCGGAGTTCCAAATGCGGTTTTGGTAGTCTTGCAGGTGCTGAACCGTGGCCTCAAGCGAGTCCATGCTCACCTGGTTCATCATCTCTCGGATGATGGCGTTCACTTCCGTCACCTGCGGGAAGTCGCGGGTCAGGCGAGGCAGTTGGGCTTCCTTGTTGAAGATGGCCACAGCACCGTCGTTTTTGTAGGGAACGGCCATGCCTTTCACGACGACGTAGTTTTCCGTTTGGTTCAGTGCATTGACTTGTTTTTCAGCAAGATATTGCTGTTGGTTTTGCTCGGGGCAATAAATCAAGGTATAAACCCCAGCATGGTCGAATGCTTGTTCGTCAATCATGACCATCGTTCGGGCATCGAAGCGTTCAGCCGTGGCGAAGACCTCCGAATTGTTGTAGTAATGGATGGTCAGATTCGGGTCGGCGAAGAGTTTTTCAAGACCAGAACGGTCT
>CAMOCK010000202.1 GCA_946610645.1 uncultured Bacteroidales bacterium | reverse complement strand
TGCCAATTTTTTCGAGTTCCTTGTAGACCACGTTTTCGTCGATGTCGAGGATGACACCGCCGAGGTCGAAGATGATATTTTTGATTTTTGAGTTCATTTTTTTGAAAATTGCAGTCTAATTCGGTGCAAAATTGTAACTTTGCAGCGCAAAAAGCAAGAAAAAGACGTAAAATTTGCGGTTTTGCCTTGTTTTTTCGGTCCCATAGCGCAGTTGGTTAGAGCAACTGACTCATAATCAGTAGGTCCTAGGTTCAAGCCCTAGTGGGACCACCACAATACGGAAACCATGGTTTGTAGGGCTGCCATATATGACAGCCCTACACCAATAATGTTGAATCACATGGAACAGGAAACCACTCCCAAACCCTTGACCAAATTGGACGAATTGGGCGAGTTTGGCCTCATCAACCAACTGACAGCCGATTTCCCGCTGCGCAACGCCTCCTCGCTGAAAGGCGTGGGCGACGACGCCGCCGTCATCAACCATGAGGGAATGCGCACCCTCGTCTCGGTGGATATGCTCATCGAAGGCGTGCACTTCGACCTCACCTATTGCCCGTTGAAGCATCTCGGCTACAAGGCCGCCGTCAGCAATTTCTCCGACATCTACGCCATGAACGGCACACCCACGCAAATCGTGGTGGGCCTCGGCGTGTCGAACCGTTTCTCCGTCGAGGCTTTGGACGAACTCTATGCCGGCATCCGCCTGGCCTGCGAGCGTTACAACGTCGACATGGTGGGCGGCGACACGACCTCCAGCAAGACGGGCCTCGTCATCTCCATCACCGTCGTCGGTATGGCGAAAGACGAGGACATCGTATATCGCAGCGGCGCGAAAAAGAACGACCTGCTTTGCGTTACGGGCGACTTGGGCGGTGCCTACATCGGCCTGCTCATCCTCGAAAGGGAGAAAATCGAGTTCCTTTCCAACCCCAACATGCAGCCCCAGCTGAAAGGCATGGACTATGTGCTTGAACGCCAACTGAAACCCGAAGCCCGAAAGGATATCGTCGAACAACTCAAGACCTTGGGCATCAAGCCGACCTCGATGATTGACATTTCAGATGGTCTTGCCTCCGAAATCCTGCATCTCTGCAAGGAGTCAAAAGTGGGCTGCCAACTCTACGAGGAGCGCATCCCCATTGACCCAACGACAGATAAAATGGCCAAGGAGTTCCAAATCGTGCCCTCGGTGGCGGCCTTGAGTGGGGGAGAGGACTACGAACTGCTCTTCACCATCGACCAAAAGGACTACGAAAAGATAAAGACTGTTTCGACTGACGTTACCGTGATTGGCTACATGACCGACAACGTGGGCGTGTCCGAAATGATCACCCCTGACAACCACGTCATTCCGATTAAAGCGCAAGGCTGGGATCACATGAGGAAGAACAAAGAATAATTGATTTGTCACAAAACCAACAAAACTTGCAAAACAGTAATTAAGTCCAAAAATAAACGTGTGGCGGCTCGCAACCGCTTGCCGCCGGGGAAGCAGCCGGTTGGCGTGCTTCCCAAATAAAAAAGAGGTTTTGTGGGTTTTGAAAGTTTTGTGAGAAAAAGAAAAAATGATGACCGAATTGCCCGAAATAGTGAAACAAAAACTCGCCGCGCTGCCCTCGAAGCCTGGGGTGTATCGCTATTTCGACCAAAAAGGCGAACTGATCTACGTCGGCAAGGCCAAGAACCTCAAGCGGCGCGTGAGCAGTTATTTCAACAAGGAACAAACGGGCAAGACGCGTGTCCTCGTCAGCAAAATCGCCGACTTGGAATACAGCATCGTCGATTCGGAGGCGGAGGCCTTGTTGCTCGAAAACACGATGATCAAGCAATACAAGCCGCGCTATAACATCATGCTCAAGGATGACAAGACCTACCCGTGGATCTGCATCAAGAAGGAGGCTTTCCCGCGTGTTTTCTTGACGAGGCGAAAAGTCGGCGATGGCTCGGACTATTTCGGCCCCTATCCTTCGGTGCGCACAGCGCATATCCTTTTGGACTTGATAGGGCAGGCCTACAAGATACGCTCGTGCCGCACGCCATTGACTGAAATCGGCGTGGAGAAAAAGAAGTACAAGGTCTGCTTAGACTACCACATCCACAAGTGCAACGGTCCCTGCGAGGGCTTGGTCTCGAAGGCCGACTACAACGCCATGATTGCCGAAATCCGCGAAATCGTCAGAGGCAACTTGGGCGGCGTGCTTCGCCAACTGAAGGCGCAGATGATGGACCACGCTTCGCGCATGGAGTTTGAGCAGGCGCATGAAGTCAAGGTGAAATACGAGCTTTTGGAGGAATACCAAAGCCGCTCGACGGTGGTCAGCACAACGATTCACGACGTGGAGGTGTTTTCCTACGTCGACGACGACGAGACGTTCTACGTCAACTACATGAAGGTGAAAGACGGCGCGGTGGTGCAAAGCCACAGCTTCGAGATGAAGCGTAAGCTGGAAGAAACGGCTGACGAGCTGTTGCTGCTGGCAGTCACAGAGTTGCGGCAGCAGTTTGGCGACCATGCACCCGAAATCATCGTCCCGATGAAATTGGACTACGAGATTGGGAATGTGGAGATTACCGTCCCGCAACGCGGCGACAAGCTGAAACTTCTCGACCTCTCGCGCCGCAACGCCATGCAATACCGCATCGACTTGGACAAGCATCGCTCGTTGGTCGATCCGGAACGCCACCAAAAGCGTGTCTTGAACCAGCTGAAAGAAGCCTTGCAACTCGACGAAATGCCTGAGGTGATCGAGTGCTTCGACAACTCCAACTTCCAAGGCGACTACGCCGTGGCGGGCATGGTGCAGTTCGTCAAAGGCAAGCCCAACAAGGCGGGCTACCGCCATTTCAACATCAAGACCGTGGAAGGTCCCGACGACTACGCCTCGATGAAGGAAGTGGTGCGCCGGCGTTATTCAAGGCTTATTGAGGAAGGCAAGCCCTTGCCCAACCTCATCATCACCGACGGCGGCAAAGGCCAGATGGAGGTGGTGAGGAAAGTGATCCAAGACGAGCTTCATGTCGACATCCCCATTGCGGGTCTGGCCAAGGACGACCGCCACCGCACCAACGAACTGCTGTTTGGCTTCCCGCCTAAGGTGGTGGGCCTGAAGCCTAATTCTGAGGTGTTTCGCCTTTTGGCGCACATCCAAGATGAGGTGCACCGCTTTGCCATCGCCTTCCACCGCAAGAAGTTCGAGAAAGGTTTCATCCATTCTGAGTTGGCCGACATAAAGGGTATCGGGAAGAAGACGGCGGAGAAGCTTTTGTTGGAACTGAAGTCTGTCAAGGGCATCAAGGAGGCTTCGTTGGAGCGGCTTGCCGAAATCGTTGGGCCTGCCAAAGCGGAAATCGTTTATAATCACCTCGTTGCACAAAAAAAGCCAGCATGATGCTGGCTTTTTTGTTACATTCACGTTTGTCTTATTGCAACTTGAACATGACGGGGATTTGGTACGACACGCGCACGGCCTTGCCACGTTGCTTGCCGGGTTTCCACTTCGGCATGGACTTGATGACGCGCATGGCTTCTTCGTCGCAGCCGCCGCCGATGCCACGGAGCAGCTTCACGTTGGACACATGGCCGTCAGGCTCCACGACGAAACCGACGAACACACGGCCTTGGATGCCGCTTTCACGGGCAATTTGGGGATACTTGATGTTCTTGGCAATGTATTCCATCAGTTTCTGGTCGCCACCAGGATAGGAGGGCATTTCCTCCACGATTTGGAAGATTTCCTGCTCGACGACTTCTTCTTCCTCGACTTCAACGGGAACATATTCATCGATGACCTCGTTTTGTTCCACTTCAGCGTTGATGTTGATGTCTTCCGTCTCAACGTCGTCTTGCACGATTTCAAGTTGCGTGGTCTGCTTGGGCACTTCCACAGGTTGTGGCTTTTGCTCTTCTTGTTTGGTGATTTCCACCATTTCTTCTTCCACGACTTCGGTTTGGCGAAGCAAACTGGGGTCGATTTCGCGCTTGTCGTAACTCTTGTGCTCGAAAGCTAACCAAGCGATGAGCAGGCTGATGATGAGACCTATCTGCGTGAACATCAGCTTTTTGTTCTCAAGGTTGGCTTTTGGTGATTTTTTCTCTTCCATGGTTATGTGTGTTTTTGTTGTTGCTGGTTGAATGACGTTGCGAAAATAAGCATTATTTGTTTATGAAACGCAAACTGGGGGAAAATTATTTTCTTTTTTTGAAAAAAAGCCAGAAAAAGAGCAGTCCGGCGAAGGTGCCGAGGCAGTCGGATAGGAAGTCGAACCAGTCGCCGGTTCGTTTGGGTACTATGGTTTCTTGCATGATTTCGGTGAGGGCACCGTAGGCGATGCTGATGATGGCGGTAATCAGCAAGGCTTTCTTTTGGTATGTTTTCCCGTTGGAGAGGAATGGCTTGCGATATCCCCAAACGCATAGGAAAGAGAAACCCGCATACATGATGACGTGTGCCACCTTGTCCATGCCGACAATGGGCTTGATGCGGGGAAAAACAGAACCCGGAATCGCTGTGAGTATCAAAATGATGATTCCGCACAGAAGTCCCGGGTAGCTATTTCTGGTCAGTTTGTCCAAGGTTCAGGCATTAGCCGATTTTCGCTTGGTATGCTGCAGCGTCGAGGAGGTTGTCCACCTCGGCGGGGTCGCTCACCTTGATTTTGATAATCCAGGCTTCGCCGTAGGGGTCGGTATTGACGAGCTTGGCGTTTTCTTCATCGGCCAAGGCTTCGTTCACTTCGAGGATTTCGCCTCCGACGGGCATGAGCAGCTCGGCGGTGGTCTTCACGGCTTCGATGGCGCCGAATTCCTCTTGTGCGTCAAGGGTTTCGCCGACGAGGTCAGGGTCAACATCAACAAAGGTGATGTCGCCGAGTTCATGTTGGGCGTAGTCTGTGATGCCGACGTATGCGGTGTCGCCTTCGAGGCGGATCCATTCGTCGTCGTTGGTGTACTTCAGATTTGCTGGAATATTCATTTTTTGTATGATTTAAGGTTGTTTTTAATTTGGCTGCGAAAATACATATTTTAATGGCTCACTCCGCATTTTGTTGAAAATTTTATTGAGCGAGGCTGAAACGGATGGTCACGCCGGCAAACGTGGTGGCGTTCTTGAAGGTGTTGGCCATAAATGGTATGGTCACGTCGCGCTTGAAGAAGGCTTGTGCGCTCAGGCGTTGGCTGAAGGTGTAGTCGGCGGTGACATATATGTTGATTTTGCGTTGGCCAGCCGAGATCTGGTTGTTGTTCTCGTCGATGCGACGCAAAACGGTGATGTCTTTCTTGAAGCCCAAGTCCAACTTGAGGATCAGGTCGTTCTTGATGGTTTGTTTGCTGCCTCCGCCTATGGGCGTGATGTTGAACGAGAGGTTCTTGATGCGGTAGCCTGCGCCGATGACGAACTCATGCCCGTTCACCTCGGTGAGCTGGTTGTTGCTGAAACTCAAGGTCATGGTCCTCGACTTCTTGAACTGGATGTTGCCGGTCATTGAGTTTTGGAAGCCCATGTCGATTCCGATGAGAGGCATGTATTGCTCGGTAAGCACCATCTGGGCGATGTCGTATGGCGGTATGATGAGGTCGCTGTTCTCGTAGGTCTGGATGGTGTTTTCGGGGTTGTAATAGACGTTGCTTGCCCACGAGTTGATGGCATAGCTCGACTTGTAGGAATGTGTGAGGTTCAACGACTTGAATATTTTCTGGATGGCTGGGATGTTGGACAGGCCGTTG
Source organism: uncultured Bacteroidales bacterium (assembly GCA_946610645.1). GTDB lineage: Bacteria > Bacteroidota > Bacteroidia > Bacteroidales > F082 > Limimorpha. The sequence continues at coordinate 8,723 of CAMOCK010000202.1, read as the reverse complement.
TAGCTGATGTTCCAGTTGGGCAAGGGGAAGCGTGGGAAGGGATTGAGATTGATTTTGTTGGGGTCTTGACCTGTGTAGGCAGCGATGAAGGAGTACATCAGCACGTTCATCGATGAAGGCCCATAGCCAAGGGGATAATAGTCGCCAGCGATGCTGTCGTAACGATATTCGTTGATTTGTTCAATCCACTGTGGGTTGTTGCGGGCGATGCGCTCGGCGATGACTTTCCTGTAGCTGAGCAGGTTGTTGAACAGGGTCGAATAGGTGGAGTCGCTTGCGGCAAACGATGTGCCCCACATCAGGTAGCTCATGCTGAAACTGCCGCTGTTGGTCGGGGTAAAGACCTCGAAGTTCTGCATCGCTTGGTTGAAGCGGAAGTAGTGCATCTTGTTCTCGGTATAGCTCCGGTTTCCATTGATGTCGATCTTGATGCCTGGAAGCGGTTCGGCATTGACGCGATAGTTCATCGTTTCTGTCATGCGGCGCGTGTAGGGGTCGCTGAGAATGGAGTCGCGTGTGAGCCAGCTCATGGCTTCGTCAATGTTGATGCTGTTGGCCACGGCTTTGTCGAAAATGTTGTCGTCGTTGCCAAAGGTGCTACCGAAAACGAAGCCTACTCCAGGAGCCCAGCCGTAGCCAGGGGTCATGCCGAAATAGGATGACTTGGGCATGAAGCCTGGTAGCGACTGTCCGTTGGCCAGCGAATAGGTGCCCGACACTTTCTTGACGAGAGTGAGAATGCGTAGGCTGTTGTCGAGCACGATTTTGCCGAAGTTCACTTGCTCTTTCTTCTTTGTCGTGTCTTGCGTCTTCTCGTCGCCACCGCCTCTTCCGCTGTTGCCTCTGTTGTTGCGGCGTTGCGGCGTGCCCAGTTTCTTGAGGTAGTCCACCTTGTTGTAAAGCTTGGTGAAATCGAGGGTGGCATTGCCTTGGATGTTGTTGGAGTTGTCGATGGTGTTGCCCAAGCGATGTTGGATCGACTGTGCCGATGCGGTCCAGTTGTAGGTGCCTTGGTAGGTGGCGCTGGCGGTGATCCAGTTCAAGATGGGGATCTTGTTGATGGGCAAGGTGTAGCTTGCGTTGAGGTTTTGTTGGTAGCGCGACATGGATCCAAGATGCATCAATTCGTTTTTGATGGTGTCGCGGTTTTTCTGCCATGTTTCTGGATCGATGCTCTTGTCCACGAAGCCTGCCGGCTCATAGATATAGGCCTGCGCTTGTGCCGAGTAGTCGAAGGTGAGGGCCTTGGTGAGGTCGTAGCGCAATTGGTAGTTGCGAGTCCAGTCCCATTGCTTCGAGTAGGTGGGCGTGATGTTGATGAGGCCGCCGCTCTTGTTGCGCATTTCCTGGGCAGAGAAGAAGCGATACATTTCGGTATTGAAAGTGAGGCTCTTGGGGAGGTAATAGAAGTTGATGTCCTTGATGATTTGCAGGGCAGGTTTCGAGGCCCATTTGGCTTTGGCGAAAGGCTCGACAGGCTTCGGGTTGCCGGCGTAGTTGTAGCCTAAGCCGCCTCGGTAGGTCTTGTTGGTGTAATACTTGATGTCGGTGTTTTCTTGGTAGGTTTCGCTATAGGAGAAGGAGAGGTTGAAGTTCTCGATGTCGTAGATGTGCACCTTGGGTGCGCCGCCTCGGCCTCCAAGTCCTCTGTTGGGGTCTCTTGGGTTTCCGCCTGAGGCTTTTTCTCCTTCGTCTTCGCCTCGGTTTTGCTTCTTGGCCACACGTTCTTTCCTCACGTTCATGAAGTTGATGTTCTTGTAGCGTGTGAAATCGTGGATCATGGAGGTGAGCGAGTCGCGTTGGCGGTCGTTGCCGAGGGCTTCAAGCGCGTCAGTCATCTTGATGTCGGGGTCGTAAGGGTTGTAGAGAGGCGTGACGTTGGTTTGGCCGTAGTCGAAGTGCATGGGGATCTTGAGGCCGGTGTTGGGCAGGAACTTGCCCAGTTCCAAGTCGGTGGAAACGTTGAACGAGGAGTTGGCCTCGAAAGTGTTGCTGGTGATGTCGCTGTCTAAGGCACCGAATCCTGCCGATTTGTATGAACCTGCCAAGGTCACTCGTCCCAAGTCGGCTAAGGTGGCTTCCAGGCGGCCTGTGGCCGCAATGCCGCCCGAGCTGCTTAGTTCGGTCAGGCGCAACTCATTGACCCATACGACGGTGCTCTTTGCCATTCCATCGTCTTCGCCGGCAAGGTTTTGTCGCTTGGGGTTGCGAATACCGATCATCATGGCTTCCACGTCGCTGAGGTTGGGGTTGCCAATCACTTTGATGGTGTGGTAGTAGTCGCGGTTATCAACGGTGCCTTTCTTGGTTTTCTCGGAATAGATGTAGTTGAGCCTGACGTTGCTGTTGGGCTTGTTCATGGCTTCGTTGCGTCTCGACTTCACTTCCACAAGGTCTTCCAAACGGATGTCCAAGTTGTTGATTTCTGGCCAGATGGCGTCTTTGTTGGTCCTTGCCGTCCCCCATGGGGTCACTTTCAGCGGCACTTCGTATTCATAATAGTTCTCGGTGAAGTCGGAACCGATACGCATGAAGACGGTCAGGTCTTGGTCGTTGAGCGGGTCGTCTTCCAAAGCGGCCTCGGCATGGACGAACATCTTCAGGTATTTGTATTGCCTGAAGTCGAAATCGGTGGTCTTGTAGATGGCCCGACCGTCGCCGTCGGCAAGGTTTTGCACCTTAATTTGCAGCGACTGCTCGTTGATGCGAGTGGTTTGCGTCATGCCCATCACTCTTTCCTGTTGGATGCCAGGCGGGATGACGTAGGGTACAGGTTCGCGTTGGCTGTTTTCGTCGATGCTAACGGCTGAGATGTCGAGCTTGGTTTCGTTGGACGCATCGTCGGGTTGGTATTCGCCAGGGGCTTGGATGCTTTGGGTATAGGTTCTCCATTCACCCTTCACAAGGTCCAAGGTGGCAAAGCGCAACACTATGGGGCGCTGAAACTCCTTGACGAACATTCTCATGAAACGAATGGACGAGAAGTCGTCGATATGGCCGACCACCTTGTCGGGTTGCTTGATGGGGATTCTGAACTGGTACCATCTTACGCTGCCGATTTGTCCGTTGGGCAGGGCTATGCCCGTGGCATCGAGCACGTCGGAGATGTGGTTGTGCCCCACGGTCATCTTGTTCGGGTCGAGGTCGATGACGTATTGGTAGTAGCGTTCCGACTCGCTGAGTGTGTTGTCGTTGTTGATGTCTTCCACGTTGGGCATGGTGGAGTAGCTTGTGGTGTAAACTTCCGTTTGCTGCAAATCGGAGGGCGAATTGCCTTCGGGACCGTTGTATTGCTTGTATCTTTCAAGGATGCTCTTGTGCACTTCGTCGCTCGGGTTGTCCCATTCGGTCGAACGGAAGTAGTGGTAATTGTCGCCCGAGGGGTCGGTATAGGCTGATGAGTAAGCTCCCGAGCCTTCTCCGAAGCGGTCGCGGATGATATTCAAGTAGGTGTTGGCGAAGAAACTGCGCTCGTCGGTGTCGTTCAAGCCATCGTAGCCGATGTCTTGGTATTGTCGGGCCTCGGAGAGGTTGCTGAAGGTGCCCACAAGGTCTTGCATGGTGGGCACGCGACCCCAGATGGTGGTGTCCACGTTGGTGACTTCGGCGGTGACGGGAAGCCCGTTCTCATAGAACTTGCGTCCGTCGCGCAGTATGTCCTCGGAGATGTCGCCCAAATTGACGTAAAGCTTTCCGGGATTGTTCTGGTATTCCTCGTCGGCGAAGGGGTCCATCATCCAAAACTCGATGTACTCGATGTTGGTGGCTTCAAAGTCGGTCGATTCCATCCTGCGCATGATACCGGCCCAACGGCTGCCCGGGTTGTTGAGTCTGCCTTCTTCGTTGATGCCTGCCGAATAGCGCGTCGGTTCCACGTCGTAGTTGTAGGGGCCACGCTCATCGGGATAGTAGGCAAGGTTGAGCACCGACACATTGGTTTGTGTTCCGGTGGCGATGTCCTTGGCGGGGAAGATTTCGCTTTCAAGCACTTGGCGTACTGTGTTTTTTGAGAGCTCTTCGACATCCACGTTGGCGGGCCTCATGTTGTAGTAGCGGTCGTAGAAGATGGAGTTGTCGATGGTGTACCAAGCCAGTTTTGCGCGGTTCTTGCCGTAGTTGAGTCCGGTTTCGGCGGCGGCTTCGGGGAAGAGGTCGTTTTGGTTTTGTGGTGTGCTGGCCATCACCCATGCTGTGGGCAGCCTCAGGTCGATGGTCGATTTGGCGCCTTCAAAGTCGTCGATGTAGGAAGTGCCTCTCTCGCTGGCCGACTTGGAGAGTCCAGGGATGAAGCGGGCAAACTCGCCCTCAACGCGGACGCGCGACGGTGCCTTGGTGCTGATGCCAGGCAAGGCATTGATGAAGCTTGTCAGCCAGCGCGCTTCGGTGTTGTAGCTGATGTCGGCGCCGTAAATAGTGTTGGCGATGGCTTCCTCGCCGTAGTTGATTTTTTGCGTGTAGGAACGCTCACCCAAATAGAGCACCGTGCCGCCCAAGCGGAAGTCGGGGTTGAACTCATGCTCGATTCGGGTTCCGAGGAAGGTTTTCTTCATGGCGCTGAAGCCGCTGTTTGCCTCCAAGGCAATGTTGATCGGCGTTCCGCTGTTGAGAATGCCTTCGTTGATGATGGTCACGCGGCCAAGGGTGTAATCAACGGTATAGTCGATGTTCTCGATCAGTTGGGCACCGCCTGCGGTGACGGTAACAGAGCCTTGGGCCACGTTCATGGCGTTCAGGCTGATTTCGCTGCCTGATTGCGACGAGTAGAATCCTTTCAGTGCGAACTTGTTTTTCTCAGAAAACTGCTCGGCTGAGGTTTTGGTATTGGTGTATAACGAGTCGTAGGCATATTTCTCGGCCAATTCGGGCTCGTCGGGGAAAATCTTCTTGCGGATGTGCTTCCCAAAAGGTTCCAGTACGGGGAAGAAGATGCGTCCGTTGGCGGCATTGATGGTGCCGCCTTGGGTGGCTGCGTTGTTGAGGAAGTCGAACACGCCGTCGCCGCCCGGGATGGGGTTGTTTTGCTGTGTCAGGTTGTCCAAGCCCATCAGGTGGAGCATCGAAACGCCTTTCACGCTGCCTTCGGTGAAGTAGCCTATCGGGGTGCTGTTGGAGTTGCCGTTGTAGAAAATGTTGAGCATGAAGTCGCTGGAACTGACTTGATAGGCCCTGATGTTATAGACGTTCTTCATCATCAGGTTCCAAATAGGCATCTTGGTGTTTACCGTTGTTCCTTTCAGCATCTTGGCTACCAGCACCTTGGGTGTGTTGATGCCTTGGTCGGAGAACTCACCGACTTGATAGACTTCGTCGGATCCGACAATGGTGTATTGGTAGGCCACGGCAAGCGTTTGGTTGGCGTTAAGCGTGATGTTGAGCGAGATGAAGCCAAGTTTCGAGTTGAACGAGTATTCGCTATTGCTCAGGCGGCGTGCGTTCTCGATTTTCTCGAAGTCGCGCCCCGACACCATGTATCCCGACTTGCCAATGCGCATCGGGTCGTTGCTCATATAGTTGGTCACCCTGCTGATGCTGCGGATTTGGGTGGTGTCCATTCGAGTTACCAGGTTGTTTGCTGCGTTGCGCGGGAACACTTTGGTGCTGGCAGGAGTGACTTCCTTGTTGTAAATCCAATCGTTAGTGCCTTCACCCAAGTCGGCAAGGGCAAGGATGTTGCGCGTGTTAAGCGTGGTTGAGTTGGTGTTGGTTACCCACACCTCGAGTCGGGTGATGTTCACGCTCGAGTTGACGGTGGGCAGGGTGGAGAGAGCTTCCTCGTAATGGTCGCGGAAGTATTGGCTCAGGAAGAAGTGACGGTTTTCTTCATAGTCCAAACAGTTGATGTTGAATTCGTTGGTTTGTGCGCCGCCTTGCACGGTGATGTTTTGCGACTCGCTTTCCTGATACGACACGATGGTGCTGATGGTGGTGTTGCCAAATTTCAGCTTGCTCTTGAGGCCAAACAGTTGCTGCGTGCCGGTGATGAGCGTGCTGTTGAGGGGGAAACTGACGTTGCCGGCTTCAAGGAGTTGGATGATCTCGTCTTCCTTGCCGTTGTATTTCAAGGCCAGCTTGTCTTGGTAGTTGAAGGTGGCCTTGGTGTTCTTGTTGATGTTGAAGTTGATCTTATCGCCGATTTTGGCTATCACGTTGAGCTGGATGTCTTGGTCGAAATCGAAGTTGGTGGTGTTTTTCCTGCGGTCGCTTTTCGACGGGTCGTCGTAGAAGTTGTGTTTGATGCCGAAGGTGAGGTCAACGGAGCCTTGCGGCCGGATGTCGATGGTGTTGCCTCCGAAGATGGTCTCGAATGCCTTGCCTCCAATGTAGATAGGAGGGATGATGGAAGTGCCGTTTGTGGTCGATCGCGAGTTTTGGTTGCGGCGTTCCTTCCAATATTCCATGACACCTTTCTTGCTTTGGTATTCGAGAAATTCGTTCTCCGTCATCGTGACGGGCGTGTCGTAATAGAAGTCGCCAATTCGGCGTTTGAAGGTGTATTGCCGCGTCAGCGGGTCGTAGATGACTTCGGTGCTGAAGTTTTGTGGGTCCTTGAGGTAGAGGGGCGACTGGTTGTAAAGATTCTCCATGGGATTGTTGGAGAAGGTGGGGACGGGATAGATGAGTTTGGTGGTGTCGGGCTCCACAGGGTTGTCGTACCGGTGAAGATAGGGAGAGTCGTATCGCGCGGCGCTGGTTTGGGCAAAAGGCAACGCAACGGTCACAATCAGCAGGCAAAATAGGATATGTCGTTTCATTCTGTTTTTCAAAAGTTGTTGTATTACAATACTTTAAGTGCTTCTTTGATAAGGGTTTCGACGGAGGCCTCGGGCGTTTGCTTCAGCAGCTTGTCCAAAGCCTTATCGACCGATGCCTTGCTGAAGCCCAATATCGTCAATGCTGATAACGCCTCATTCTTGATTGTATTGTTTGGCGTGGCGAAAATTTCCGTCGTGAAATCGTTTTTCATCATTTTGTCCTTCAAGTCGATGACGATGCGTTGGGCGGTCTTGGTGCCGATGCCTTTCACGGCTTGGATGGTTTTTGCGTCTTCGTTGGCGATGGCGTTGCTCAACTCGCTGACGGTCAATGAACTGAGGATAAGTCTGGCGGTATTGCAGCCTACGCCCGAAACGCTGATGAGCAACTCGAACAGGTCGCGCTCCTTGGCTGAATAGAAACCGAAGAGGTTGTGTGCGTCCTCAAGGATTTGCTCGTGGACGTAGAGTCTCGCTTCCTCTTTCTCGCCGATAGCGGTGAAGGTGTTGAGCGTGATGTTGATGAGATAGCCGATGCCGTGGTTGTCGAGGACGACATAGGTGGGCGACTTTTCGGCTACTTTTCCTGAGATGAAGGCGTACATTGGGGCGCAGTTTGGATTAAACTGCAAAAATACGAAAAAATGGGATTGGGGAAACAAATCGGCCACAAATCTTGTTCAAATTATTTGTTTTGGATTTGTTCAGGATTTACCTTGAGGGTCTTTCCCATTTGAGCTCGGCGGGAAGGGGGGGGACTACCTGCAAGAAACTGGACGGCCTTGCGTTTGGCGTCGCCAATGCCTAAATAAGCAAATGCGGACCAACAAAAAAAGAGGGCTGTCTTGGCCCTCTTTTTTTTTGCTTGTGGAATGTGTCGTTGCGTTAGTTGGCAGGCTTTTCTTCGCCTTTGCAGCATTTTCCTTCTTCGCCCTTGCAGCATTTTTTCTCACCGCCGCAGCCTTCGAGCCGCTTCATGATGAGGTCTTTCTGGGCGTTGAGGTCGAGGTTGGCGAAGTTGGCCCATTCGGCTTGCATCTTCTCGCACTCGGCCTTCATCTCGGCACACTTCTTCTCGCATTCGGCCTTTTGCTCTTCGGTCATTTCGGCCATTTTCTTTTCACATTCGGCTTTGGCTTCCTTGCAGCAGCCTTCGCCCTTTTCCTTCATTTCGGCCATCTTGGCGTCCATTTGGGTAAACATTTCGCAGGCTTTCTTGTTCAGTTCAGCCTTGGCTTCGTCAGCCATGTTGTCCCAGTTGGCGAATTCGGCCTTCAGGGCCTCCATCGGGCATTCGGCCTTGGGTTCGACGACTTCAACCTTCTGTTCCTGGGCGGGTTCGGCAGCAGGTTGTTCGGATTGCTTAGGGGTGTTGTTGCAGGCCACCATGAAGAGGCTGGCCAAGCCTAAAAAGAATAATTTCTTCATTTTTAATAAGTTTAATGTTGGTTTTACTGTTGTTTTCTGTTTTGAGCAGCGCAAAAGTACAAATAATTTCAATAGTGTTCCAAAAAATGTGTTTTTTTACGAAAAAAATCTTTTTTTATATAAGGTTGTTTATTTGCATGGGAATTTCTAATTTTGCAGCCTAAAATTTTGTGGCGTTCACACTATTAAAGCAGATATAACTAATTCATAATTAAAATCTAAACATTCAAAGTAATGGCAGAAAAGAAATTTTTGACATGCGATGGCAACCAGGCTGCGGCCCATGTTGCCTACATGTTCAGTGAAGTGGCCGCCATTTATCCTATCACTCCGTCGTCGCCGATGGCCGAGTATATCGATGAATGGGCTGCCAAAGGTCAGAAAAACCTCTTTGGCGAGACTGTTAAGGTCGTCGAGATGCAATCCGAAGCCGGTGCCGCTGGTGCCGTTCACGGCTCGTTGCAGGCTGGCGCCCTCACCACCACCTACACCGCCTCGCAAGGTCTCTTGCTGATGATCCCCAATATGTACAAGATTGCCGGT
>CAMOCK010000201.1 GCA_946610645.1 uncultured Bacteroidales bacterium | reverse complement strand
CCAAGTCATCCTAGCCATTATCTTTCCGCCTTTGGCGGTGATCGACCGCGGCTGCGGCTCGATGCTTATCGTGTTCTTGCTTACGCTTTGCGGCTGGGTGCCGGGTGTCATCGCCGCGCTGATTATCTTGAACAAGAACAAATAACACGATGACCGACCGCCTCACACCCACACAACGCCATTATGTGATGTCGCGCATCCATGGCAAAGGCACCAAGCCCGAGCTCTTGGTGCGGCAATGGCTGTGGCGGCATGGCTACCGCTATCGTCTCAACGTGAAGAGCGTCCCAGGCAAGCCCGACATCGTCATGCGACGGTATCGGACGGCGATTTTTGTCAATGGGTGTTTTTGGCACGGACACCATGTTCAGTTTTCAGTTAGCAGTTGTCAGTTGATAGTTAATAGTTCGTGTTGCAAGATTCCGCAGACGAACCGTGAGTTTTGGGTGAACAAGATCAAGCGAAACCAAGAGCGCGACGAGCGCAACTACCAATTGCTTCACGACAACGGCTGGCAGGTCATCGTGGTGTGGGAATGTCAGTTGCAGCCCAAAACGATTGAAGAAACCATGCTGCGCGTGGAGTTGCTGCTCAACGAGCATTTCTTGGCGTTGCACCAACCGAAGGTGGTACCCTACGATGTTCAGGAAACACCTGCTACTTTGGCAGCGGAAGAGCTTCCTTATGGGCAAAAATAAGCTATCAAATCAGCATCCGCGTCTTTTTCCTGTATTCAGCATAGCCTGGCTTGTTTTGGAGCTGGCGCCGCTCCATCATGGGAATGCTGATGAATAGGAAGAGCGCGGAAATACACCTTGCGCATCTTGGCCCAGCCCGTGATGACGCGGTAACCTTCGATGGTATGGTCATCGACGATGCGAATTTGGCTTTGGATGATGTCGTAGGTGCGTCGTTTCGAGTAATAAGCCTCGCCTCGGAACGTGCCACGGTCGAGGTCGAGGACTATGGTTTGCGGTTTTCCGTCGGGGAAGGTATAACGATGAATGCCCGTGCGCGTGGTGGCCGAAAGTTCCACGTTCACGCCGCTTTCCTGCAACAGTACCTGATAATAACCAGGACTTGCAGATTCCTTGTCGTGGCTGTAGTGTTGCCCGAAGTCGGCGGCTGCCAATTGCTCGGACGTTACATTTCGGCTCAAGGGCATGAGGCTCACGTCTATGAGGTCGGTGCAGCCCGTCCCGCTGAGGTGGGTGTGGGTGAAGCCGTAAATCACGTCTTTGTTGTAGTCGTAGCCCGAGCAAGGGCCCCAAGTGACCATTAGCTCCGTTTCAGGACTCAGTTGCACCATGCCCTGCGGCATCGTCGCGCCGGGGAAGGTGCTGCCGCTTAAGGCACCCGTTTCGTCGGTTTGCGTCCCGATGAAGGGATTCACGTATTTCGTATAGTCGTTGGCTCTTTGTGCGCTCATTAGTAAAGGCAGCAAAAGGAGAGCTGCCAAAAGGTTTGTGTGTTTCATATTGTCTTGTTTTATGAAGAAAAGTTATGTTTCACACCGCAAAAGTAAACACTTTTCTCACCCAAACAAAACATTTCTTATCTTTGTCGCTTCAAATTGTCAATCACTATATTACATGCTATGAAAACTCAGAAACAGGTAGAACCTACCAAACACTTTTTTGAATATTTTAACGAAAACCTTCCAAAAAATTGGGACGAACCCGCTTTGACCGACTACGACGACGTCACGAGTTACACCTACGGCGAGATGGGCACCAAAATGGCGCAGGTGCAAGCCATGCTTGAGGTTGCGGGACTGAAGGCGGGCGACAAAATCGCCATCTGCTCGAAGAACTGCGCCAACTGGGCCATCTCGTTTTTGGCCATCGCCGCCAACCGTGGCGTGGTAGTGTCCATCATGGATGCCTTCGTCGAAAGCGACATCGAGAACCTTGTCACGCACTCCGACGCCAAGGCCATCTTCGTCGGTCCCGCCGTGTGGAAACGCATCCACATTGATAAGATGCCCAACATCCAAATCGCCATCGGGACGGAGAATTTCAACGTGCTTTACACCAAAGACGAGCAGCTGAAAACGGTGAAAGAAGACGCAGAAAAGCTTTTCAACGAAAGGTACCCCAACGGCTTCACCAAGGCCGATGTCAAACTGCCGACAGACAACCTCGATGAGCTGATGATCATCAACTACACCTCGGGCACCACAAGTGCGCCTAAAGGTGTCATGTTGTCGTATCGCGCCATTTCCGCCAACGTGCAATATAGCCAAGAGACCATCCCCAACCATGCCGGCTGGACCGAGGTGTGCATGTTGCCGCTCTCACACATGTTCGGCATGACGATTGAGTTCCTTTACCAAATCGCCGGCGGATGCCACGTTTATTTCCTGAGCAAGACGCCATCGCCCTCCATCCTGCTGAAAGCTTACGCCGAAACGAAGCCCTACATGATTCTCACCGTGCCGCTGGTGTTGGAAAAAATCTTCAAAGCGAAGATTTTCCCAGCCCTCAAAAAGCCCTTCGTGAAGTTCATGTGGAACACGCCGTTGCTTTGCAAGATAGTGGAAAAATCCATTTACAAAAAGCTGATGGATGCTTTCGGCGGCAACCTTGTTTGGCTCATCACGGGCGGCGCGGCCATCAATGCCGAGGTGGAGAAGGTGTTTCGCCGCATCAAGTTCCCCTTCGTGGTGGGCTATGGCATGACTGAGGCCGGACCGCTCATCTGCTATGAGCACTGGTATAACGAGATGATGGGCTGCTGCGGCTCCTGTGTCACCCGCAACGAGTTGAAAATCGACTCGCCCGACCCGGAGAATGTGGTCGGCGAGATTCTGTTCCGTGGCGAACATGTGATGATGGGCTACTACAAGAACGAGGAAGCCACCCGCAACGCCATCGATGAGGAAGGCTGGCTGCATACCGGCGACCTCGGCACCCTGAACAAGAAGGGCTTGCTCTTCATCAAAGGACGATCCAAAGCCATGATTCTCAGTTCCAACGGACAGAACGTTTATCCCGAAGAGATTGAGGACAAGGTGAACAACCTGCCAGGTGTCGTCGAGTCGCTCGTGGTAGATCGTCAAGGCAAAATCGTTGCTTTGGTCTATCCCGACGAGAAATACGACCTGCAAGGCAAAAGCATGAAAGAATTGATGAACGAGAACCTCGTCAAGCTGAACGAGATGCTTCCCGCCTATTCCAAGGTGTCGTCTATCGTCTTGGTGGACAAGGAGTTCGAGAAGACACCCAAACGGAGCATCAGAAGATTCCTGTACAGTTAATCACTCCTTCACCAACTTGATAATGCTTGTGCCGGCCTCAGTTGTGATGCGGGCCACATAAACGCCCTTGGCAAAAACACTAAGGTCGAGTTCGGCGCGCCCATTGTTCAACGTTGCGAAAGCCACCTGCTTGCCCATCGTGTCGAACACTGCGACTTCGCCTTCGCTGACATTGGCATCCAACATGACCTTGCCATTGGTGGGATTGGGGCTGACCACGGCCTTGACCGAGGAGGTTTCACCAATGCCAACACCGTCATCGTTGCCCACCCAAACGTCATCGACATACACGCCGTCGGCATTGTTTGACTTGCCCTTGAAAGCAATATAATAAGTGGACGAGGCTTCAGGCAAGGAATGTGTAACACTTTCCCAATCGTCGCAGGCGTAGGTGTATTCGGCAAGGAGATGCCAATAATCGTCCAACGAGGTGGCATACCAAACCGACAATTCATCCGTCCTGCCATCTAATTGCTGTTGCTTGTGCTTGAAAGTGAGGACGGGGGTGCTGACGGCGGTGATGTCTAAGGGAGCCGAAACGAGCATGGCTTCCTCGCCAAGCCAAATGAAGAAAGCCGTGTTGTTGGGGTTGAGATAGGTGGGAGCGACAGCCCAGCCCAAGGTGCCGGAGAGAATCTCGTCTTGCCAACAGATAAACTCGTCGGAACCTTCAAAGTCGTCGGTATAAGGCTCGTCGTCGGTGACTGTAATCACATTGCAGAGCGTCTTGAATGAACTAGTATACGACCACTCCGACTCCTGTCCTTCGCCACAGTTGGCCCTGACGCGGACGGTGTATTCGGTCTGCGGAATCAGTCCTTCCAGCAAAAACGGCTGGGTGTGGATGGTTCTAAGAATACCGTCAAGATCAAGCGTCCAGCTTTCCTCATTGCCAGCCGTTGACCATTCATGAAGCGCTGATGTCATCGTAATTTGGTTGGCCTGAAGGCTTGTCGGACGGGCGCATCCGCCAACAGTAACAATCTCTATGTTGTCGATGAAGATGTAGTATCCGCCGTTGCTGTGGCCCAAAAACGATACTTGGAAGGTGGAGCTCAAGTCCTGCAAAGTGAACGACTCTTCGAAGACATTCGACCAGTCGTTAAGGCTATAACTGCCGAGGTCGTGCCAACTGTCGGTTTCGGACGTGCGATAGCTCACCGCAAGTTCGTCGTAAGGAGGATAGAGAGCCATCATCGCGTAGCTGAAGCTAAAAGTGGCGCTGCTGCTTCCCGACAGGTCGAAGGTGGGCGAAATCAGCCGCGCTTCGTCGCCCGCTGAGGCATTTTGGAAGGACGCCACGTTGGATGTGGTGCCATTCATCACCGCCCAAGTGGCGGATCCTGAAGTCTCCACCGTCCAACATTCCATCTGCCCTGAGTCGAAATTCTCAGTGTAAGACTGCCCCGGAGCAATGGGAATGACACATTGTGCCACCGCAGTGGCGGTGAAAAAGAAGGTAGCCATCGCCGTGACCAATAGTGCTTTTGTCAAGTAATACTTATTTTTCATAGTATTTTTTATTTTGATAATGAATGTTTTGTGGCAAAAATAATGTTTTTTAACTCACAATACACAACCGAAAAATTTTTTTGACATCCACCAATTTTCCCGACGTTTCACATCGGCAGTCGGCCGGGGTTTCGCCATGCTTCTCCGGCTGCCTAATATCTCCATGTCATTTCATTTAGGCAGGGGTTTTGCCATGCTTCACCGCCTGCCTAATATCCTTCGTCCCTACGTGACTACCCACCTCAAACCTCCTACTTCATACCTCATTACTTCATACCTCCTCCCTAAAAACATACTGCCCCTTCCCCACCGTAGCCTTGCCGTATTGGATGGCGTTAACTGGGCAATGGTGATAGCAGCCCATGCACATCGTGCAGTTGCCGTGCCATTTCGGGTGACCATCTTCGAGGGTGATGTTCTTCAACGGACACGTTTCCATGCACTTGCCGCAATGGATGCAAGCCTCGCTGACGCGATACTTGCTATCGTCGGTGGCCGAGCGGTTGAAACCGGGATTCACCAAATAAGTCTTGACCCAAGCCAAACTCCCCACGATTATTTCAGAAAAACATTCCTTATTAATGAGACGCGGAATGTTTCGCTTTAGGAGGTCGTTTGCCTTGTCGATTTTCCGTTTGGCGTTTTCTGGTGTATCGAGTTTGAAGCCTGGCATACCGATGTAAGTTTCAGGCATTTGCACGCTGAAACAAGCCGACAAGGACCAACCTTTTTCTTCCACGGCCTTGCGGAAAACCTTCTCCGTGAGGCCGCAATTGTCGCCACAGGTGCAGGCGAAATAGAGGTAATCGGGGTTGGTTTTCAAGCTCATTTTGTTAATGAAGTCAAGCACCAACTTTGGCGGAGCCCAAGAATAGATGGGGAACACGAAGCCGAGTCTTTCGCCTTCGGCCAATGTGTATTCGTAATGGCCTTCGCGTGCCGCCTCGGGAATGAAGGTCAATTTGTCGTTGAGACCTGCGGCGATGGTTTCCGCCACATGTTGGCTGTTGCCGCAGCCGGAGAAGTAGAAGATCATAGTTAGATGGTTTTAAAAAGGCAAAAATAAGAAAAACTCGAATATCGCAAAGAATTGTCGTACTTTTGCAACCCAAAACGCAAATCCATGCCGAAAGATTCCCTCAACCGTTCCATCCTCAAACTCGCGATACCCAACATCATCAGCAACATCACCGTGCCGCTGTTGGGCTTCGTCGACATGATGCTGATGGGGCACCAGGACAGCATCGCCTATATCGGGGCCATCGGCTTGGGTGGCACCATCTTCAGCGTGATGTACTCCATCTTCAGTTTCATGCGGGCGGGCACAACGGGCTTCACGGCGCAAGCCTACGGCGCCAACGACCGCGCCGAAATCGCCTATTCGCTCTATCGCTCACTCTGCATTGCACTGATTGCCACGGTTTTGGTGCTTTCATTACAAAATGTGGTGGAATGGCTCAGTATGAAGTTG
>CAMOCK010000200.1 GCA_946610645.1 uncultured Bacteroidales bacterium | reverse complement strand
GTAACTGCGGTTTCATCAATCCCGAAAACATCGACGAATGCATTTCCCGTGGCGGTTACGAGGCTTTAGGCAAGTGCCTCAGCGAAACGACTCCCCAACAAGCGATCGAAGAAGTCACCAAGTCAGGCCCCCGCGGCCGTGGCGGGCCTGGCTTCCCCACTGGTGTGAAATGGGGTCTCTGCGCAAAGAACAAGTGCGATGAGATGTCCGTCATCTGCAACGCCGACGAAGGCGACCCGGGTGCGTTCATGGACCGTTCCATCATGGAAGGCGACCCGCACAGCATCGTCGAGGCCATGGCCATCTGCGGCTATGCCATCGGCGCCACCCACGGTTTGGTTTACATCCGTGCTGAATACCCGCTGGCTATCCACCGTCTGCAAGTCGCCATCGCCCAGGCCCGCGAATACGGCCTGCTCGGTAAAGACATCCTCGGCTCGGGCTTCGATTTCGACATCGAACTCCGCTACGGTGCAGGTGCTTTCGTCTGCGGTGAGGAGACCGCTCTGATCCACTCGATGGAAGGTATGCGCGGTGAACCCACGCTGAAACCCCCGTTCCCGGCTGTTCATGGCTACAAGGGCCAACCCTCCAACGTGAACAACGTGGAGACCTTCGCCAACGTGCCGATCATCATCACCAAGGGCGCCGACTGGTTTGCCAGCATCGGCTCGGAGAAGTCGAAAGGCACGAAAGTGTTCGCTTTAGCCGGACAGATCAACAACGTCGGTCTGATCGAGGTCCCGATGGGCACCACCTTGCGTGACATCATCTACGAAATCGGTGGTGGCATCAAGGGTGGCCGCAAGTTCAAGGCCGTCCAAACCGGCGGTCCTTCAGGCGGCTGCCTGACCGAGAAGCACTTGGACACCGCCATCGACTATGAAAGCCTTGCCGCTGCCGGCTCCATGATGGGTTCGGGCGGCATGGTGGTCATGGACGAGACCTCCTGCATGGTGGCCATTGCCAAGTTCTACTTGGAGTTCACCTGCGAAGAAAGTTGCGGCAAGTGCACGCCCTGCCGCGTCGGCAACAAGCGCATGCTTGAAATCCTCACCAAGATCACGGAAGGCAACGGCACCATGGACGACCTTCAGGAACTCCGCAACCTCGCCGCCGTGATTAAGGACACCGCCCTTTGCGGCCTTGGCCAAACCTCGCCCAACCCGGTGCTTTCGACCTTGGACAACTTCTGGGACGAGTACGTCGAGCACGTCGTCGACAAGAAGTGCCGCGCCGGCGTTTGCAAGAAGCTGATGAGCTACGTCATCGACAAGGAGAAGTGCATCGGCTGCGGCGCTTGCAAGAAGAACTGCCCCGCCGACGCCATCTCGAAGACTGACTACATCGCACCCGGCCACAAGCTGCCTTCGATGGTGATCGACACCAAGAAGTGCATCAAGTGCGGCGCCTGTATCTCAACGTGTAAGTTTGGTGCAATTTCTGTCCAATAAAATAGAGGAGGAGAACAAATATGATTAACGTAACAATTGATAACAAACAGATTCAGGTCGAAGAAGGCACCACCATTCTGAAGGCTGCCCGCAAGGCCGGTATCCATATTCCTACCCTCTGCTATTTCGAGTTGGCGGGAATGAAATTTGAAAACAAGCCCGGCGGCTGCCGCGTGTGCGTCGTCGAGGTGGAAGGCCGCAGGAACCTTGCCCCGGCTTGCGCCACCGACTGCATGGAAGGCATGGTGGTACACACCCACACCAACCGCGTCATCAACGCTCGCCGCACCGTGGTCGAGCTCATCCTTTCGGACCACCCGGCCGACTGCTTGGTGTGCGCCAAGAGCGGCAACTGCGAGCTGCAATCGTTGGCCCAATACCTTGGCATCCGCGACATTCCGTATAAAGGAGAGCAATCGCACTACCGCAAGGACCTCTCGCCGAGCATCGTCCGCGATGTCGACAAGTGCGTCATGTGCCGTCGTTGCGAGAATATGTGCAACAACGTGCAGACCGTCGGTGCCCTGAGCGCCATCAACCGTGGCTTCAGCGCGGTCGTGGCTCCAGCCTTCGAGCAAGACTTGGTCGACTCGCCGTGCGTCATGTGCGGCCAGTGCGTGCAGGTGTGCCCCGTTGGCGCTTTGAGCGAGGTGGACGACACCCGCAACGTGATGGCAGCCATCAACAACCCGAAGAAGACCGTCATCGTCAACACGGCTCCCGCCACCCGCGTGGCCCTTGGCGAAGAGTTCGGAATGCCCGCCGGCAGCATCGTCACCGGCCAAATGGCCGCCGCCTTGCGCCGTCTCGGTTTCGACTATGTGTTTGACACCGACTTCGCCGCCGACCTCACCATCATGGAGGAAGGCACCGAGCTTTTGGGTCGCATCAGCAAGTTCATGGCTGGCGACAAGAGCGTGCGCTTGCCTATCCTCACTTCGTGCTGCCCCGGTTGGGTCAACTTCTTCGAGCACAACTTCCCCGACATGCTCGACGTGCCTTCAACGGCCAAGTCGCCCATGCAGATGTTTGGCGCCATCGCCAAGAGCTATTGGGCCGAGAAGATGGGCATCAAGAGGGAAGACCTCGTGGTCGTCTCCATCATGCCCTGCTTGGCCAAGAAGTACGAAAGCAAGCGTAAGGAGTTCTATGTGGGCGACAACCCCGACATCGACTATGTCCTTTCGACCCGCGAGTTGGCCCGCTTGATCAAGCAGTTCAACCTCAACCTGAAGGACATGCCTTGCGAGGACTATGACGACCCGTTGGGCGAATCGACGGGTGCCGCCGTCATCTTCGGTGCCACCGGTGGCGTGATCGAAGCCGCCACCCGTACGGCCTATGAGGTGTTCACCGGCAAGAAGCTCGACAAGGTTGAGTTCACCGAACTGCGTGGCATGGATGGCATCCGCGACGCTTGGGTCGACTTCAACGGAACGCCCATCCACATCGGCATTGCCCACGGACTGTCGAATGCCCGCGCCCTGCTCGAAAGAGTGCGCGAAGGCAAGGAGCAGTTCCATGCCATCGAGGTCATGGCCTGCCCCGGCGGCTGCGTTGGTGGCGCCGGTCAGCCCTACCACCACGGCAACAGCGAGATCATCAGGAAGCGTACGGAAGCCATCTACCGCGAGGACGAAGGCAAGCCGATCCGCAAGTCGCACGAGAATCCTTCCATCAAGAAGCTCTATGCCGAATTCCTTGGCGAGCCTTGCGGCCACAAGTCACACGAACTGCTGCACACTCACTATTTCGACAAGTCGGAACACGTCGAGATCAGCGAGTAATTCAATAACCACTAAATCATAGAAAGGAAAAAAATATGGCAGTTATCAAATTATCAGAATCGAAAGTGAACTTCGTGAAGGATGTTTGCAAGTCGTTCAACAACGATGGTGGCGAAGTCATCAACGTGCTGCACAAGGTCCAAGGCGAGTTCGGCTATTTGCCGGCTGAGGTCCAGGAGCTTGTGGCCAAGGAACTCAACATCCCCGTTTCGCGTGTTTACGGCATCGTGTCGTTCTATTCCTTCTTCACCATGACCCCCAAGGGCGAGCATCCCATCAGCGTTTGCTTGGGCACGGCCTGCTATGTGCGTGGCGCCGAGAAGGTTTTGGACGAGCTGAAGCGTCAGTTGGGCATCAACGTTGGCGAGGTCACTCCCGACGGCAAGTTCTCGCTGACCTGCCTCCGCTGCGTCGGGGCTTGCGGTTTGGCCCCTGTCATCGAAGTCGGTGAGAAGGTCTATGGCCGCGTTACGCCCGACCATGTGAAGGACATCCTCGCCGAATACAAATGATTGTGATTGTAGAGACGTGCCATGGCGCGTCTCTACACACCTATTTATATTAATAGGCATACGGAAAAACTCCGCTTCGGATCGAGGCGGAGTTTTTTTGTGAAAGGAAGTTTTCTCAAATCAGCTCTTTCTCGTCAATCAGGTTGTTCAGCAAGGCATAAACGGTAAGGCCCGAAACCGACTTGATGCCCGTTTTCCTTGTGATGTTCTTGCGATGGGAGATGACCGTATGGATAGAGATGTTCATTTGGTCGGCGATTTCCTTGTTCATCATGCCTTTGGCAACGTAAACAAGCACATCGGTTTCACGTTTCGAGAGTTCAACATCATCGGTGTTCTTTGAGGTTTCGTTTTGGGCGAACTCGATCATCTTGCTGATGATTTTCGACTTGGTGTCGTATATTTCAATGGTGCCGTTGTAGGGCGTCAGCATGGAATGGTCGAGGTATGAGGTCACCAAGGCGATGATGATGGCTTGAGGATGTTCTTTGCCCAGTTGAGTAATGAAATCCTTGTTGCTGTAACCCAAAATCACAGGATTGATAACTAGGAAGTTAGCATTGGATGCGGTCATTTTTTCAGATAGGCGTTCAATGCTGTCGAGGCGCGACACCACATCGAATTGAGCCATGCCTCCGATGATTTCGGCCAAGCCGTTGGCGATTATCTCCGAGGTTTCGCAGATGATGACACGGTTTCTCATGGCAGCGCGTTTTCAATGGATTCGACGGAAGGTATGAGGATGTGCTCTTCGATAAGAGAGTGACGGTTCAGGTCGTCGCTCAGTTCCATGATGTCATACGAGATTTCAATGCGTTCTTTCGGAAGGATGTGGTCGGGGAGGTATTTCAGCAGTATGTTCATCATGTCGTCGAGGGTGTCCTGTATGTTGGTGTGGTTATGCTCAAACTCGTCAATCTTGTATGAACCTGTGCGTTGTCCCCTAAGCAAGGCTTCGATGTAAGGGAATACGACTTCTTCCTCATAAAACTTGATGTGTCGCATCACTTCCTGTTTGTATTCTTCGTAAAAATGACTGAGCATAGGACCGTATTTCTGTCCGCAAGCCTCGATGATATGTTGCAGATGTTCCTCAATGTGAGGGAAGCGCTCGTCAAGGTAATACAGGTGTGAGGCTTTGAGATAGGAGAGGAGTGCGTTCATGTCGATTTGCTGGAGCTCGTTTTTGCCGGGTTTGAAGTTGCCGTCGGAATAGACTTCACAAATCATGAGGAAAAGCTCGGTGTTTACATCGTTCATCCTGCAAACCTGAGAGACACTGCGGTCGCCGAAGCCCAATCCGATGCCGAACCTTGGAAGCAGTTGCAACAAACGGCGGTCGCCTGTCATCAGTTCAGCGAATTTGGTTTCTTTTGAAAATACTGTTTTCTTTGGTGTCATGGCGATTGGTTTTTTTTATGCAGCAAAATTACTGAAAAATCCGCAAGAGTCAAGTTGTTATAAATGGTGATTCCATATTCGCCAAATCCCCAATAATAGTGGTTGCACACATGGCCAAATGTCAGTATCTTTGCAGCACGAAAACCCTTGTCTGACAAGGGTCTTTGTCTTTAATGAGGTGAATCCTCCACAATATTGGTAATATAAGAGTTAAACAATTGTATATGAGAAGTTTGAGAGTTTTTGTTATATGGGCTTTGGCGATGGTTGCCAATGTCGTTGTCGCGCAAAACACCGATGCCAACATTTTCGGGCACGTCATCGACAAGCAGACACGCGAGCATCTTCCTTTTGTGAACGTGGCGATAAAGGGAAGCACGAAAGGAGCTTCGACCGATGAGAGTGGCCATTATTTCATCACGAACCTGACGGAAGGGAAACACACTGTTGAAGTGACTTATGTGGGTTATGTAACTTATCAAACGGAAGTGGTCGTGAAAAGAGGGGAGAGCCGAGAGCTTAACATCATGATTGAGCCTGACACTCAACTGTTGGGCGACGTGGTGGTATCGGCGAGCCGTGTGGCCGTAAACCGTCGCGAGGCCGCTGTGGTGGTCAATGTGATGAGTCCCAAGGCTTTGGAGCGCGTCAATGCGGTCAATCTCGCCGAAGGGTTGAATTTCCAACCTGGTTTGAGGGTGGAGAACACCTGTCAAAATTGTGGTACTAACCAGGTGAGAATCAATGGATTGGAAGGTAAGTATTCGCAAATCCTGATTGACAGCCGTCCGGTTTTCAGCGCATTGGCCGGTGTGTATGGCCTTGAACAGATTCCCGTCTCGATGATCGACCGCATCGAGGTGATTAGAGGTGGCGGGTCGGCCTTGTTTGGTGCCAATGCCATAGGTGGCGTGGTGAACATCATCACCCGCGAGCCGATAAAAAACACTTTGGAAGTGGCCAACACCACCAAACTCATCAACGGGAAATCATGGGACAACACGAGTTCGTTCAACGCCGCGCTGGTTTCCAACAACTTCAATACTGGAGCGTATATCTTCGGGACGGGACACAACCGCCAGGGTTACGACCACGATGGCGACGGCTTCACGGAATTGGGGAAGAAGAAGGCCATGAATATCGGCACGCGCGTTTTCCATAGGTTTGGCCAAGGCTCGAAACTCATCGCCGAATACCATAGCCTTTACGAGTTCCGCCGTGGTGGCGACAGCATCGACCAACCTCCGCATCTGAGCCAAGTGGCCGAACAGGCTGAGCATCACGTCAATGGCGGTGGTCTCACCTACGACTACCTTAGCAAGGACACCCGCTTCCATCTGTCGGTTTTCGGTTCGTTGCAAACCATCAACCGCAACACCTATTATGGCACCCAGCAAGACCTCAACGCTTACGGTTCCTCGACCGATTTCAGCTCGGTGATTGGGACGCAGGCCTCCTACAATTTCCAAAACCTGTTGTTCATGCCCGCCACATTGGTCGCTGGAGTCGAATGGGCCACCAACCACCTTGTCGATAAGCAACCGGCCTATAGCCGCGTGGTCGATCAACGTGCCGACGTGGCCAGCGCGTTCCTGCAAAACGAATGGAAAAACAAGCGCTTTGGCTTTTTGGTCGGGCTTCGCGCCGATAAGCACAGCCTCATGGACAAGCCCGTTTTCAGCCCGAGAGCCAATGTGCGCTGGGAAATCCTGCCTTCGCTCACCACAAGGGTCAGCTATTCCTCCGGATTCCGTGCGCCGCAAGCTTTCGACGAAGACCTGCACATCATGGCCGTTGGCGGCGAGGTAATGCTAATCACCTTAAGTCCAGACTTGAAACCCGAATATAGCCACAGTTTCAGTGGTTCCATAGGCTGGGAGCATTTCTTCGGTTCGTACGACTTCGACTTGCTGGTTGAAGGGTTCTACACCGATTTGAACGACGTGTTCGTGCTTCGTCCCAATGGATTCGACGCTCATGGCAATATCCTCATGGAACGCTGCAACGGCGCAGGTGCACATGTGGGTGGCGTCAATGTTGAAGCACAGCTCACACGCGGCAACTTTGCCTTGCAAACCGGCTACACATGGCAGCTGAGCCGCTACAAAGAGCCGGAAGAGTGGAGCGAAAACCCCGACCTTGAGCCGCAACGCCGAATGTTCCGCACCCCCGACCATTATGGATACCTTTCGTTACTTTGTCCAATCACAGAACGTTTTCAGGCTTCTGTTTCAGGGATTTACACAGGTCCGATGTTGGTGCAACATTACGCTGGCTATGTTGAAGACGATTGTGAAACAATCACGCCATCGTTTTTCGACATGGGAGTGAAGCTCTCTTACGACATTCCCTTGAATGTGGGCACCAGTTTGCAAATCAGTGGCGGCGTTCAAAACGTCTTCAACAGCTACCAGACCGATTTCGACAAAGGCGCGATGCGCGATGCGGGCTACATCTACGGTCCTTCGACGCCGCGAACCTATCATTTGGGATTGAAATTCAGTTTGTGATTTGTTAGCTCACCAGTTTGTTTTCCCTCATTAAGCGCTTCTTTGGCATGGGCCAAAGCCGCATCGAAATTGTCGTGGATGTTGCCCTTGCCGATGAGGAAGGAAATGCGGCTCTTGTCTAACGACTTTCGGACGTTGGGCTGCACGCCCGAAAGGATGATCTTCTTGTTGTCGGTTTGGAGCGACTTGATGGCTTCTTGGAAATTCCGCTCGCCGGTTTCGTCCATGAAGGGGACATGCCTCATTCTGATAATCAGTATCTTGGTGGAATCAGGACGGCCTTTCAGCACCTCACTAAAATGCTTCGCTGCGCCGAAGAAGAACGGCCCGCTGATTTCGTAAATCTCGATGCCTTTGGGAATGTCGTCGTAGTTTTCCATCGTATTGGTGTCCAAGTCGTTCTTCAAAATGGCCTCGCCGTTGTCGGCCATGCGCTTCATGAACATCAACGATGCCAGCACAATGCCGACCTCGATGGCCACGGTCAAATCGACGAGCACGGTGAGGAAGAAGGTCACAAGCAGGATGATGATGTCGTAGGGCGAGCCGCGAAGGATGGATGCAAAACTGCGCCATTCGCTCATGTTGTAGGCCACCACGATGAGGATGCCCGCGAGGCACGACATAGGAATCAGTTTGGCATAGTTTCCCAAACATAACATGATGAGCAACAAAGTGATAGCATGAACAATACCCGCAACGGGCGTGCGACCTCCGTTCTTGATGTTGGTGGCGGTGCGGGCAATGGCACCCGTGGCCGGAATACCGCCAAACAAAGGCGTGATGATATTGGCGATGCCTTGACCGATAAGCTCGGTGTTGCTGCGGTGGTGGCTACCGATCATACCGTCGGCAACGACCGCCGACAACAACGATTCGATAGAGCCGAGCAAGGCGATGGTGATGGCCGGCTGCACATAGTTCCCAACATTTTCCCAATGGATTTCGGGGATGCTCAGCGCGAGACTACCCTTGATTTCGCCGAACATGCTTTCGATGGTGGTCACGGGAATGTCGAAGATGGCCACCAAAGCCGAAACCAAGATGATGGCCACAAACGAACCAGGGATTTTGTTGGTCAACTTATTGAATGTCAAACTTATCACAATGGTTGCAACTGTGATGCCCAATGCCCAATAGTTGGTGGTTCCGAGGCTTTCGAAATACACGCCCCATTTGTCGACCAACCCCGCAGGCACATTAGCGATTTCAAGTCCGAGGGCGTCTTTTATCTGGGTTGAGAAGATGGTCAGGGCGATGCCGCTGGTGAAGCCCACCACCAAAGGATGGGGAATGAAGCGCAACAGCGAACCCAATTTCAGCAACCCAAACATAATCATAAAAATGCCCGCAAGGATGGTCGAAATCATCAGGCCGTCAAGCCCGTATTGCGACACAACACCCGCAATGATGATGACGAAAGCCCCTGTGGGACCGCCAATCTGCACACGGCTGCCGCCCAACAACGAAATCAGGAATCCCGCAATGATGGCGGTGACGATACCCTTGTCGGGCGATACGCCCGAAGCCACCGCAAAGGGGATAGCCAACGGCAACCACACGATGCCCCCGATGATGCCCGAAAACAGGTCTTTTGTGAATTGTTTCTTCGTGTATCCCTTTTTCAAAACGCTGAAAAACTTGGGATAGAAAACGTCTTTAATATCGAATTTTGCCATTTGATGTGTCTTGGAAACGGCTGCAAAACTATAAAGAAATTTTGGACTCCACAAAAAATTTAAGGCAACCGCTTTTTTTCTATTTTTGTGCCATGAATTGAAATACTTCAAACCATGAAATACTTCATCGTCGACGCATTCACCGACCAGCCTTTTGGCGGCAATCCTGCTGGAGTGGTATTGCTTGATAGTCAAACATTTCCGCAAGAGGATTTGATGCTGAAAATAGCGGCCGACTTGCGCTATCGGGAAACAGCT
>CAMOCK010000199.1 GCA_946610645.1 uncultured Bacteroidales bacterium | reverse complement strand
CGAGGCCAACTACTCCTTCAATCCCGACCACATCGTTGGCGTGCGCTACAGCCCTACTTTCTGGGCGGTGATGAGCGATTCCATTCATATCAACAGCGCGGTCAAGATGGACGGAGCCTATTACGACCAATGGGAAAGCCGCCAACAGATGAAGTACGACTACGACATGGGGCATCGTGTCAATGCCTTCTATCTCGGTAAATTGGGAAACACCTCCATTGACTTCAACGCCGATTACCTCAACAACGGCCACACCGTTTATAATAATGGCATTGAGCATAGCATCGAGTGGGACGACCGTGTCATCAAATCGGAAAACCCAGTCAAGAACAGACTTTTGGCCGGCAAACTGACCCTCAGCACACCACTTTGGGGTGGCGAGATTTCGTATGGCGGTCAGGCTTCGTTCACCTCGCGCCGCGACGACTACATCAGTCATTCGGAGTATGCCGAAACTTCGTTCACACAGATTAAAGATAGAAATCTTGCCGCCTTTGTGGAATACAGCCGCATGGTGCCTTTCAGCGAGACATTGATGGGCATGTTCAGTGTGGGCTGCCGCTACGAGCACGCTGCCTACGACTATTTTGTGCAAGACCAGATCATCGATGGTCAAAGCCGCAAGTTCGACCATGTTTTCCCCAGTGCCTCGCTTTCGATGCAAATTGACAAGGTGCAACTCATGGCGAGTTATTCCGCGAAGACCAGCCGCCCGTCGTACCGCGACCTGCGCAACGCCGTGGAATACATCAACCGCTTCACGTTGCAGACGGGCAATCCGCTGTTGGAACCTTGGTTGATCCATGACTTTTCGCTCATGGCCTCATGGAAGTTCATGCAGTTTTCCGCAGGTTTTCAGGATGCCCGCAATGCCATCATGGAATGGGCTGAACCTGTCGAAGGCTCGTCGTATGTCTCGCTGCTGAAGCCCCGAAACTTCGACCGCATCCCGCAAATGTGGGCGATGGTGTCGGCCAGCCCAACGATTGGCGTGTGGAATCCTAATTTGTCGGTCGGTTTCAGCAGGCAATGGTTTTCCGTTGAAAGCCAGGACGAAACCGTTCATTTCGACAAGATAATGCCTTTCGGCTCATTCACCAATGTTTTCGCCTTGCCCAAGGACTGGACCATCAATGCCGACCTAACCTACACGGGCAAAGGACATACTGGCATCACTTATTGCTTTAAGGATTCGTGGGTGTGCAACCTTTCTGTACAGAAGGCCTTCTTGAACAAATCTTTGACGGTGACCTTGGGCGTGAATGACCTGTTTAACCAATCGAAATATTGCTTCGAAAACTATTATTCGAGGCTGCGCATCACCAAGGACGGTACCTACGATTCCCGTGAAATCTACCTGACCGTGCGTTATCGCCTGAAGGCCAAGACCAGCAAGTATCGCGGAAGTTTGGCGGGAGAGGAAGAAAGACAAAGGCTGTGATTTATGAAAACGACAAGGATATTCGCCTTGATGGCGGTTTTGATTTTGGCTGGATGCCGGGAAGGAAGAGACAAGGAATTGCCGCAAATGCCTGCCAGTGTTGACACCTCGGAATTCGATGAGGCTTATTATGAACGGATGCGGATGTTTGAGAGGTTGTGTCCGGATGTGGAACTGGATAAGTGAAATGTTGTAATCAGGAATTCAAAGGATGGAATGGGACAAGCGGAGCTTTCCACACAAGCCCTTACACCAGTAACTCGGGCACTGTTTACGACAAAACGACGATTAGTTCCTTTCATACCATGGGCGGTCGTCATACCTATGTTTCTGAAGAGCAAGCCTTCGGTCAACTCATGTCGGATTTCGACAGTGTGCAACTTACTCGCCGTTCCGATGGCGCATCTACAATCATCTTCCGCCACGACGAGAATGCCACCGAAGCGCAACGCTACTTCTTCACTCGCGAAGCCTGGAGTTGCTATCCTGAAAGCGAGACGCAACTGAGCAGGGAATATACTCTGGTTCTAAAGGATGAAATGTTCAATTAAACCGACATTCAAATACATGTTTGGATAAAAGGAAGTGTCAAAAGCCATCGAAAGCCCGGCTAACCTTTGGGTTGGTCGGGCTTTTGGTGCATTAATGAGGTTCACTATTGAAATTTTCGGCCACTATCGAAAAAAAGTGTATTTCTGCTGCCAAAACCGAAACAGCCTGTATTCCGCATTGAAGGACGACGCCCAAAACATGTATTTCCACGAATAACATTTCGTCAAATTGTAAACCACTGTAAACTTTCTTTACACCACTGTAAAGAACCTTTACACTTTACATTTTACACTTAAATCTTAAATCTTTGAATATTAAATATTTACAAATTTGGCACGAATTATGCTATTGGGTTTTGCGTTTGACAATAAACTATAAACTATGGATTGTATGGATGGAATGGATGGCGCGAAGCGGGTTGTTGGACTCCCCCCTGCCCCCCTCAAGAGGGGGAATCGCAAAGCGACGAGGAACTTGGGTCCGGCAGGCTCGCCCCGAGGGGCGATACTCTATTAACCGTAGGTCGCGACCTACGGCAGCACCCCGGCAGGCCAGCGTCCGGTAGGCCCAGCCCCGTAGGGGCGACAGATAATAAGCAGGCGGTGTAAACCCCTGCATAACAACAACAAGAAATCAATCAATAAAAAATCAGCGATATGGAAATCAGTTCAATGGACAGAAAAATCGAAAAGAAAAAAGGCATCGCTCGTGCGTTCACCAAGAAAGCGTTGCCGTTTTGGGGCGGTGCTTTGCTCCTCGTCTTCATCTTGTGGCTCATCTTCCGCGACGATGCCACCAAACTGCGCGTCGACGCCGACAACATCAGCATCGGGACGGTGACCTCGGGCGAGTTCAACGACTACATCCGCATCAGCGGACAGGTGGCCCCGATGACCACCATCCAAATCAGCCCCTTGGAGGGCGGTGTGGTGCAACAGATTGTCACCGAGGAAGGAAGCCGCGTCAAGGCCGGCGATGTCATCCTCATCCTCAGCAACGAGAACCTTGACATGCAAATCCTCAACGCCGAGGCCGAACTCGCCGAGAAGGAGAACATCCTACGCAACACGATGATCCAGATGGAGCAGCAAAAACTGAGCCTCGAACAGGAGAAGATGCAGCTGCAGACCGAGGTGCGCCGCAACCGCCGCAGCTACGAGGCGCAGAAGGCGCTCTTTGACGACGGCCTCATCGCCCGCGAGGACTTCCTGAAGGCCGAAGAGGACTACCAGCTCAGCAACGACCGCCTCGGCCTCGTGCGCAACCGCGCCAAGCAAGACAGCCTCTACCGCTCGGTGGAAATCACGCAGATGCGCGAGAGCCTTGAGAACATGCGCGTCAATATGCTGATGATTCGCCACCGCAAGGAAAACCTCACCATCAAGGCGCCCATCGATGGCGAACTGGGCCTCTTGGACGTGGTGCTCGGCCAAAGCGTGGCGGCAGGCTCGAAGATTGGGCAAATCAACAACTTGGATAGCTACAAGATTGAAGCCCAGGTGGATGAGCATTACATTGACCGCGTGTCGGCAGGCTTGGAGGCCACCTTCGAGCGGCAGAGCGAGCGCTATCAGGCGCAAATCCGCAAGGGGTATCCCGAGGTGCGCGATGGCAAGTTCAAGGCCGACTTCAAGTTT
Organism: uncultured Bacteroidales bacterium; assembly: GCA_946610645.1. Lineage (GTDB taxonomy): Bacteria > Bacteroidota > Bacteroidia > Bacteroidales > F082 > Limimorpha. The sequence goes on along the minus strand of CAMOCK010000199.1, from coordinate 691 downwards.
GTGGGCCAGCAGCCCGACAACATCCGCAGCGGCCAGACCTATTACCTCAACTTGCAGCTGGGCCAGCCCGTGGAGGCCGTGCTCATCCCGCGTGGCGCGTTCTACCAGAAGACGGGCGGCAAGTGGGTTTTCGTGGTCAGCCCCGATGGCAGCAAGGCCACGCGCCGCGACATCAAGATTGGGCGGCAGAACCCGCAGTATTACGAGGTGGTGGAAGGCTTGGAGCCAGGCGAGAAGGTGATCACATCGAGCTATGACGGCTTCGGCGACTCGGAAGTGCTTGTTTTTTAGTCACAAAGCCAACAAAACAATGCAAAAACATAGAAACTACAGATTGCACAGATGAAACGGATTGGAAACAGAGAAATTAAAAGGCGCAGGCGCCAAATTCATACCGATTCCTTCCGGCATCTGCCCTCTGTAAAATTGGGAGCTTGCGACCCCTAAATTTTGGCAACGCGACTCTGTAAAATCTGCGAAATCTGTAGTTAAATAGAAATCTTAAATCTTTGAATATTAAATCTATACGAATATGAAATCATTCTGGAACTTCCTAATGCGGAACAAACTCTATGCCCTCATCAACCTTTTGGGCTTGACCGTCTCGATGGCTTTCGTGCTGCTCTTGGCCGTGTATGTGCAGAAACAACTCTCCACCGATGCCTTCCAAGAGAACGCTGACAGAATTTTT
>CAMOCK010000198.1 GCA_946610645.1 uncultured Bacteroidales bacterium | reverse complement strand
CACCAAAACAGGCAACAATTTGCACACAAACGGCTCCTCGAAGCCAAGGAAGGTGAAACCATAGCGCACGGCGCGACGCAACACGCGGCGGATGACATAACCAGCCCCGTTGTTCGACGGCAGTTGTCCGTCGGCGATGGCGAAGCTCACGGCACGCAGGTGGTCGGCGATGACGCGCATGGCCACGTCGGTCTTCTCGGCCTTGCCGTATTCGATGCCCGACATCTTGGCGATTTCTTGGATGATGGGCTGGAACACGTCGGTGTCGTAGTTCGAGGTCTTGGCTTGCAACACGCGCACCAAGCGTTCAAAGCCCATGCCCGTGTCGACGTGCTTGGCGGGGAGTTCCACCAAATGGCCGTCGGCCATGCGGTTGTATTGCATGAACACGAGGTTCCATATCTCAATCACTTGCGGGTCGTCTTTGTTGACTAAGTCGCGGCCAGCGATTTGCTTGCGGGCCTCATCATCGCGCAGGTCGATGTGGATTTCGGAGCAGGGACCGCAAGGCCCCGTTTCGCCCATTTCCCAGAAGTTGTCCTTCTTGTTGCCGTAGATGATGCGGTCTTCGCTGACGTGTTCCTTCCAATAGTTATAAGCCTCCATGTCAGCGGCTTGGCCGTCTTTCTCGTCGCCGCCAAAGACGGTTACATAGAGCCTGTCCTTGTCGATTTTCACCACCTCGGTAAGATATTCCCAAGCGTAGGCGATGGCTTCTTTCTTGAAGTAGTCGCCAAAGCTCCAGTTGCCCAACATTTCGAACATGGTATGGTGGTAGGTGTCGTGGCCAACTTCTTCAAGGTCATTGTGTTTTCCCGAAACGCGGAGGCATTTCTGCGTGTCGGCGGCACGGTTCCACTTGGCGGGCTGGTTGCCGAGGAAGATGTCCTTGAACTGGTTCATGCCGGCATTGGTGAACATCAATGTCGGGTCGTTCTTGACGACGATGGGTGCCGATGGCACTATCTCATGGCCTTTGGAGCGGAAAAAGTCCAAAAAGCTGTTTCTGATTTCGTATGCGTTCATTTTCAATATGTTATGTTGTTTTACTTCAAAAAATGCTTCAAAAAAGCGTGCAAATTTACATAAAATCTGTAATTTTGCGCAACAGAAATCGACTATAAACGTTTGAATACGTTAAAATATGGAGTTTTCATGGCGAAGAAACAGAAGTACATTTTCAATCATAAAACGCTGGAATTCGAGAAGTTCAAGCTGTCGCTCACGAAACGCATCGTGAGGGTGGTGCTGGTGTTGCTGGGCATTGCGGGAGGCTCGTTCCTTTTTGCCATCCTGCTTTACACTTTTTTCCAGTCGCCGACTGAGAAAATGCAGGCGCGTGAGTTGGAATACATGAAGTTGCAGTATGACATTTTGAACGACCGTTTGGACAATCTTGAAGTTTTGGCTCTCGATTTGGAGAAACGCGACAACGACCTTTACCGTGTCATTTTTGATGCCGAGCCGATCCAAGCCAGTTCGCGCAAGTCGGGCTTTTCCAATGTGAACCGATATGTGAACCTTTACGGCTACCGCAGTTCGGAGCAGGTGGTCAATGTGGCGCGAAAGATGGACATCCTTTCGAGCCAACTCTACAACCAGTCGGTGTCGTACGACGAGGTGTTCGCTCTTGCACGCAACAAGGCCGAGATGCTCGCTTGCATTCCAGCCATATTCCCCTTGAAAGAGACCGAAATCAAGTATATTTCCTCGTATTTCGGCTATCGTCCCGACCCGATTTACATGATTACGAAGTTCCACAGCGGCATCGACTTCTCGGCACAATTGGGCACTCATGCCTTCGCCACCGGCAATGGCGTGGTGGAGGATGTTGAACACAACGAGTGGGGATACGGCAATATGGTCGTCCTCAACCATGGCTTTGGCTACAAGACACGTTATGCCCACCTGCAAAAGGCCTCTGTCCGCAAAGGCCAAAAGGTGAAGCGCGGACAACTCATTGGACTCATCGGCAACTCAGGCAAGACCACCGGCGTTCACCTGCACTATGAAGTGCTGAAAAACGACGAACCCATCGATCCTATCAATTTCTTCTTCAACGACCTCACTCCCGAAGAATATAACCAGATTTTGGAACAATCGAGCATGTCTGTGCAAACGGAGGAGTAGTTTGGAGTTGGGAGTTGGTAATAGATTGGAAGTTGTAGACCTGTCATATTGTGGCAGCTGCCCCCAAAAAATCCTGAAATCTCAACTCTTGAAATCTGAAATCTGAAATCTTGAAATCTGAAATCCTGAAATCCCGAGACTATGACGGAAACCGGAAAATATTATTACAGCATCGGCGAAGTGGCGGCCATGTTCGGAGTGAACACCTCGATGATTCGCTATTGGGAAAAGGAGTTCGACGTGTTGCGCCCGCGCAAGAACAAGAAAGGCAACCGCCTTTTCACCGAGCGCGACGTGCGCTATGTCCACGTCATCTACCAGCTGCTCAAGGTGAAAGGCTATACGCTGGCAGGAGCCAAAATCGCGCTGAAGGAGAGATTCAGCGACTATGAGGAACGCATCATCCTTCTCGAAACGCTCGACAAGACCCGCAACTTCCTTCTCTCATTGGACAAGTCGCTGGCCGAACGTCAAAAAGCCAAAGCCTTATGACCATTGCCCTGTTTGGAAAAAGCTTCTCGCCCGAAAACGGCGCTTATATGCGCCAGTTGTTCATGCACCTGTCGGACAACCAGTGTAAGATATTGGTTTACAAGCCGTTTTTGCCTGCCATAGAACCCTACGTCCCGTTCGGCATCAAGTATGGTGTCTTCGAGTCGCACAGCGACCTCGAGGCCGACCTCCTTTTTTCCATCGGCGGCGACGGCACCATTTTGGACACGGTGCCGCTTGTGCTCGACTCGGGAATGCCCGTGGTCGGCATCAACATGGGCAGGCTCGGCTTCCTTTCCAGTCTCTCGAAAACGGAAATCAAGAAAGCTGTAAAGTGTGTTGTGTCAGGAGATTACACGGTCGAACAGCGCACCTTGTTGGAGCTGGTTTCGCCCGATAACGTGTTTGGCGACGTGCGCTATGCCCTCAACGAGCTCAACGTGATTCGCAATCCAGAACACAGCCTGCTGGCTATCAAGGTGTTTGTCGATGACGTCTATCTCAACACCTATTGGGGCGACGGCATCCTTTTGGCCACACCCACCGGATCGACGGCCTATTCACTGAGCGCGGGTGGCCCTATCATCGCGCCTAACGCCAAAAACTTCGTCATCACGCCCATCGCCACACACAACCTCACCGTGCGCCCTGTCGTCATCCCCGACGACTGCACCATCCGAATCCAAGTGGAAGGTCGCGAGAAGAAATTTGTGTTCAGCATGGACTCAAGAACCTGTGCCTTAGATACTTCCGTTGAGTTGATAGTACGCAAGGCCAACTTCTGCATCAACCTCGTCAGGATGCAGGGCGAAGACTTTTTCGGCACCATCCGCAACAAATTGATGTGGGGAAAAGACAATAGAAACTGATTTCTGCCGTTTTCAATGAAAAAATTCCTAAATTTGCAGGCTCAAACTATGGACAGAAAAATTCGTTTCTTATTGATAATGTGCTTCTTGGCGGTTTTCCACCAAGCCAAAGCACAATTCGACGACCCCAAGACCCTCGAAGTCGGCCCTCATGTTGGCGCGAGCTACTACATCGGCGACCTCAACCCACAGAAGCATTTCGCCATGGCTGATCTCGAATTTGGCGGAGTGGTGCGTCTCAATTGGGATCACCGATGGTCGTTCCGCTTCGACTATAGCCGAGTCAAAGTGAAAGCCGACGACGTGAAAATCGGCTGGCGGCCCGAGCGCGGATTGAACTTCACCTCCAAAATCAACGACTTCAGCTTTGTGGCCGAATTCAACTTCATCGAATATTACACTGGCAACCCCAAGCGCAACGTGTCGCCCTATATCTTCGGCGGCATCTCGCTGTTCCAATACACGCCCTATGCCAATGTGAACGGCGAGTTGGTGGGTCTCTATGAAAAACCTGATGAAAACGGTAATATGACACCCGTGTATACTGAAGGCCCTCCGCCTGACAGCTTGAAATGGCATCAGAAACTCTTCACCAAGACCCCTTATGGCATCTCGATACCTTTTGGTGTTGGTGTGAAGCTGTCGCTCTCAAGGCACATGGCCGCCACGGTGGAATGGCGCCTGCAAAAGACCTTCACTGACTACCTCGATGACGTGAAAGGCGAATATCCCGCCGCCGACCAACACGTCGTTGTGAACGGTTACGACCTGACCGACCCGACGGGCAACTACCATGCTGGTCAGCAGCGCGGCAACTCCGCTTTCAACGACTGGTTCGGCATGGCGCGTGTGTCGCTCACCTGGAAATTCAACCTGCCCGACGGACGTGGCTGTAACCTTAGCAAATTTTGATTATGGACTTGAAAGAACAAATTGACATACAACGACTTCCGCAACACATCGCCGTCATCATGGACGGCAACGGACGCTGGGCCAAAGAACGTGGCAAAGCCCGCCTCTTTGGACACCAAAGCGCCATACAGGCGGTGCGCGAGGTGTGCGAAGGTTGCGCCGAACTCGGAGTGAAATACCTGACGCTCTACGCCTTCTCCACCGAAAACTGGAACCGCCCTTTGGCCGAGGTGAGCGGCCTGATGTCGTTGTTGGCCACCACCATCACGAAAGAGGTCGGCACGCTCAACAAGAACAGCATCAAGCTGAACGCTATCGGCGACTTGAAGAGTTTGCCCGAAACGAACTACGAACTGCTGATGCAAGCCATCGACAGCACGAGCCACAACACGCGCATGACGCTCACCATCGCCTTGAGCTATTCGGGCCGCTGGGACCTCACGCAAGCCTCGCGGCGCATGGCGAAAGACGCTGCCGAAGGCAAACTGAACCCCGACGAAATCACAGAGAACACCATAGCAACCTACCTCTCCACCGGCGGAATGCCCGACCCCGAACTGATGATACGAACCAGCGGCGAAGAACGCATCAGCAACTTCCTGCTCTGGGAAATGGCATATTCCGAACTCTATTTCACGCCCAAATACTGGCCCGACTTCCGCAAGGACGACCTTTACGAGGCCATTTTGAACTATCAGCGCCGCGAAAGACGATTCGGAAAGACCAGCGAGCAAATGACCCAATGAGAAACAAAAGAAAAAAATGATGAAATATAGACATATACACGTTTTCCTGCTGCTTTTCGCTTTCCTCGTCTCCGGACAAAGCCTCAAGGCACAGATTCAGGTGGGCGACGACCTCTCAGAAGTGGATTATTCCAGCCCAAAAGAATATGAAATCGGAGGAATCGTCGTCGAAGGCGCGAAATACGTCGATGGATCCATGTTGGCCATGATTGCCGGACTGAACGTCGGCAACACCATCACCATCCCAGGCGAAGACATCGCGTCGGCCATCCGCAAGATCTGGGACCAAGGCATGTTCGAAGACGTGGCCATCAACGCCACCGACTTCGTGGGCGGCAAGGTGTTCCTCCAAGTCGTCATCAAGGAAAAGGCTAGGGTGTCGAAATTCTCTTTCAAAGGCATCAAGAAAAGCGAAGCCGACGAAATCCGCAACAAAATCAACCTTTCGCGCGGCGACATCGCCACCAACCACCTGCTGACCAAAACACAACGCATCATCGAGAATTATTACTACGACAAGGGATACCTCAACGTGGGCATCGACATCCAACAAGAAGCCGACACAACACGCGAGAACTATGTCGATATGATCATCAACATCGACAAGGGACCCAAGGTGAAAATCGGGAAAATCAACATCATAGGAAACGAACACCTCTCTGACGGTCAAATACTTGCCGCCATGAAAGAAACCAAGCAACGCGGCCATTTCGACCCGCTGAACCCCTTGGGACCCTTGGTGGTGAACACGCTGGCCGACCTGGTGACCCTCAAGCCCTTGAAAGCCATCACCGGCATCGAAGAGTATTTCTACGACAACTATCGCCCCCGCATATTCAAGGCCTCGCGATACATGGACAGCGACTTCGAAGACGACAAGAAGCATATCATCGAGAAATACAACGCCAAAGGCTATCGCGATGCCATCATCGTCAGCGACTCCGTCTATCGCATCGACGACCGCAACATTGGCATCGACATCGTGATTGACGAAGGCAACAAATACCATTACCGCGACATCACATGGACCGGCAACACGAAATACAGCAGCGAAACACTCAGCAGCATCCTCGGCATCAAGAAAGGAGATGTATATAATAAGGAGTTGCTCGACAGAAGCTTGAACTATAGCGAAACCACGCTGGATATCAGTTCGTTGTATATGGACGATGGCTACCTCTTCTTCCGTGTGGATCCCGTCGAGGTGAACGTGGAAAACGACTCCATCGACCTCGAGATACGGCTCAACGAAGGCAAACAAGCACGCATCAGCAACGTGACGATCAAAGGCAACAACAAGACCTTTGACCATGTGGCGTTGCGCGAGTTGTATTCGCGCCCCGGACAACTCTACAGCCGCAGCGACCTGGTGCGCTCCGTGCGCGAGCTGGCCGCCCTGGGGTTCTTCAACCAAGAAAGCATCAACCCCGACATCAAACCCAACTACGAAGACAACACCGTCGATATAGAATACTCCGTCGAAGAAGCCGCCGCCGACCAAATCAGCTTCTCGGGCGGCTATGGCTACCGTATGCTGATACTTCAGGCAGGAGTGCAGTTCTCCAATTTCTCTATTCGCAACCTCTTCAACAAAGAAGCGTGGCGCCCCGTTCCGTCAGGCGACGGACAGAAGTTGGCCCTGAACCTGTCCATCTATGGCGCCAACTCCCTGTATTATAGCCTGTCTTTCACCGAACCATGGTTTGGCGGAAAGAAACCCAATAGCCTCTCGGTGTCGTTCTATCAACAGTTCACTTCTAACTGGGCTGAAAAAACAAGCGACGACTACGGCTGGTTCAGACGCACAGGCGCATCGGTGGGCCTGGGTCGCCGCCTGACCTGGCCCGACGACTATTTCTCACTGTATCAAGGCATCAATTTGATGCGTTATAGCCTGAACAATTATAACACCCAATATCTGAAAGTGGGCGACGGCAACGGAAAGTTCAACGTCATCAGTTACAATATCACCTTGAGCCGCAACTCCGTGAGCCAGCCTCTCTATCCCCGTAGCGGATCCGAGTTCCAATTGGGCCTCGAAATCACGCCGCCCTATTCGCTGTTCGCTCCCGACAAGGACTATTCTTCCATGTCGGAAAACGAGAAATACAAATGGGTGGAGATGCACCGATGGTCTTTTAAGGCCGTGTGGTACAACGAACTTTACGACAAACTGGTGCTGATGAGCCGCGTCCGCTTTGGCTATCTGGGCCACTACAACGAACAAATCGGCGCCACTCCCTTCCATCGCTATTTCCTGGGTGGCGACGGACTGAGCAACTATTCGTTCGACAGTCGCGAACTGGTGGGAATGCGTGGCTATACCAACAACTCGCTCACGCCTGGCTATTACAACGACTCCAACAAGGGCGGCGATATATTCACCAAATACACCCTCGAACTGCGCTATCCCCTCTCGCTCAACCCGCAAGCCACCATCTACGCCCTCACCTTCCTTGAAGCAGGCAACTGCTGGCTGGGCTTCAAGAGCTTCAACCCCTTCGACGTGAAACGCTCGGCGGGCGTGGGCGTGCGCATCTACCTGCCCATGTTCGGACTGCTCGGCCTCGACTGGGGCTATGGCTTCGACGATGTCTATGGCGTCACGGGAAGCAACGGTAGTCAGTTCCACTTCTCCATTGGAGGGTCGATTGATTAGTTTGGAGTTAGGAGTTAGGAGTTATGAGTTATGAGTTAGGAGTTAGTAGTTGGGAGTGAGTCCCGTAGGGACGAAGGAATTTAGGCAGGCGGTGAAGCGCAGCGAAACCCCTGCATCAATAGACGAAGGAATTTAGGCAGGCGGTGAAGCGCAGCGAAACCCCTGCATCAATAGACGAAGGAATTTAGGCAGGAGGTGAAGCGCAGCGAACCCCCTGCATCAATAGACGAAGGAATTTAGGCAGGAGGTGGAGCTTCGCGAAAACCTGCGCCATTTGCATCAAAAAAAAGCAACGTTCAAATTTTGGAACGATTATTGATAGTGACAAACAGAACAATTAAAATAACAGAAAAATGAAAACATTCAAATCATTGGTTTTGACTGCCGCGTTGGTTTTCGCCGGCATGTTGAGCGCCACCGCTCAAATCGGCGGCGGACAGAAAATCGTTTACGTGGACTCGGAATACATCATGAGCAACATTCCGGAATATGGCGACGCACAAGCTGAACTGGAATCACTCTCGACGAAAGGGAATAACGAAGTGAAAGCACTACGCGAAAAGGTGGACGACATGTACAAAAAGTTCCAAAGCGAGAAACTGCTCCTCTCCGAAGACCAAAAACAAGCCCGCGAGCAAGCCATCCTCGCCAAAGACCAGGAAGCCAGAAACCTCCAAATGCAGTATTTTGGTGCCGATGGACAATTGTTCCAAAAACGTACCGAACTGGTGCAGCCTATCCAAGAGAAAATCTACACCGCCATGCAGGAAATCGCGCAGTCGAAGAACTACGCCTTCATCCTCGACCTCGCCTCGGGCACCTCTGTGCTCTATGCCAGCGACAAGAACGACATCAGCGACGACGTGCTCGACCAATTGGGCAACGTCATGCAAACCGTGCGCCGCGAAGCCCGCCGCAAAGCCGCCGCTGGCACTACGGGAGCTCCCAAGTCGGGCAGCACAAAACCGAGGAATTAAAGAATTATTCGTCAAGGAAACGGAGAAATTCCTATCTTTGCGGCCTGATTTTGCTACAAAAAAGTGTCAAATCGTTAAAATTCAATAAAATGAACAAATTATTCAAAGTATTGTTTCTGGGCGTCGCCCTCTTCGTGATGAGCGGAATGGCCCAAGCCCAGGTGAAAATCGCCCATGTGAACACAGCTGAACTCCTCGACGCCATGCCCGACAAGGAAAAAGCCGAGAAATCAATGGAAAAGTATTATGGTGAGCTCCAGAGCCAGCTCCAAACCATGGCTCAAGAGTATCAGACCAAGGCACAAGACTACGAAGCCAACCTCGCCACCATGTCGAACCTGGTGAAACAGTCGAAGGAAAAGGAAATCCTTGACCTCCAAACCCGTATCCAGCAGTTCCAAGTGAACGCCGAGCAAGAGTTTGAGGCCAAACGCGCCGAATTGCTGAAGCCGATTCTCGACAAGATCCAAACCGCCATCAACACCGTCGGCAAGGAAAAGGGCTACACCTACATCCTCGACTTGGCCACGGGTGCCACAGTCTATGTGGGTGCCGACGCCGTCGATGCCACCAAAGACGTGAAAGCCAAACTTGGCCTCAAGTAAAGACAAAGTGGAATTTGTATCAAGGATAGCATTTCAAATGCAGAAACAGCCGGCTTGTTGGGACCGGCTGTTTTTTTTGTGCCCGTTGCGGGGTTTGTCGAAAAAATTGTATCTTTGCGGGCGAATCCAAAAAAACAATGAGACGATGACGACAATGGCTTTGAACAATTTGTGGAATTACCTGCAAGGCCTGCACCTGTCGATGAAAGACCGCGACTGGTTAGCCGGAAAGCTCATGGAAGCCACGGAAAAAGAGAAGGAAACAAGACGGCAACAAGAATACGTCAAGGAAACCCTTTATCGCGCCTTGGACGAAGTGGAAGCGGCCCGGCGCGGCGAAATAAAACTGAAGACCCTGGAAGAGTTTGAGGAAGAGCTTGCAGCGGAGGGGGTTTTATGAACGTAACACTCATACCTTCCAATGAGTTTTCCCGTCAGTTCAAACGACTTGCAAAAAAATACAAGTCTTTTGGCGAAGACTATTTGAACCTGAAAAAAGAACTCATGGATAACCCCTTCCAGGGCGACGACCTTGGGGGCGGTGTGCGCAAGATTCGCATGGCCATCAGTTCCAAGGGAAAGGGGAAAAGAGGCGGAGCACGTGTGCTGACATTGAACGTGCTGGTTCAAGAGGCCGACACCATCAACGTAACGCTGCTGACCATTTACGACAAAGGCGAAATCGAAAACGTTTCCGACAAGTTCGTCAAATGGCTTATGGAACAGCGTTAATCCAACACTTATTTTATGCTTTCCCGCTTGACTTTGGCGAATCTCAATAGTTTGAGAACGCCCAATGGCTTGCGGTCGTCCTTGTTCGACAGGTTGAGGTAAATCCCCAGTTTCTTCACGATGGGGATTTTGTAGGTTTCCACAAACTCGATCAAGGTGCCGTCGGGGTCTTCGACGTAGGTGAAGTGTCCGTTGGCGTCGCCCATGCCGAAGTCGGCGCCGCTGTCGCACACGAAGGGATGCCCCAAGGCCTCGGCCTCGGCCTTCACCGCCGCCATGTGGCGCACGTCGAAGCAGAGGTGGATGAAGCCCGGGTCGCCCCAGAAGCGGTTTTCGTAGAGTTTCTTGCCCGCGCCTTCAGTGGCTTGGATGAGCTCGAGATGCGAGGTGCCCATGATGCGGCTCAGCGGCCCTTCGATGGGCTTGGAACGCTCCAAGATGACGCGGCGCACGGGCTTCTCGCCGCCAGGGAGGCATGTCAGGTCGTCGAAGACGGCGGTGTGGTCGAACACAACCTTGTCGTAGTCGAGAAGTTGGGTGTAGAAGGGTAGGGAACGGTCGATGTCGCTCACGCCGATCGTCGCGCCGTTGGCCCCGCCCGTCAGCTTTTTCTCGTCGATGAAGACGTAGCCGTCTTGCTCGAGTTGGAAGAGGTTGCCGTAAGGGTCTCTCATGAAGAACTGCCGTTGGCCGGTGGGGGAGGTGCTGATTTCACTGATGACGTCGAGGCCTTTATTAATAAAGGTGTTGTAGGCCGCCTCGATGTCGGGCGTTTTCACCTTGGCGGCGAGGATGCCCAAGTCGCCCAATTTGACGGGTTCCTTCAGGAAGTTGAGCGCTCGGCCTTTGGGTTGCCAGATCTCGAAGCCGCCGCCGCCACGGAGGTTGACGGCGATGCCCGACCGTCGGGGCTGGGGCTTGCCGCCCGTGTAGGGCAGCATGCGCTCGGCCACGCCCTCGTCGTCGACGATCTTCACGTCGAAGCCGAAGTGGTCGTAGTACCATTGCCAGGCCTCCACGAAGTCGCTCACGCCGATGCCCACTTGCTGTATGCCACAGATGACTTTGGATTCCATATTCGAAGATTTAAGGTTCAAGTGCTTGTTTCTTAGCCGTTGCAAAGGTAAGGAATTAATCGTTTTGCTTATACTTTTGTCCAAATCCATGCTTTTTTACCCACATTTGGACAAAAATCACAAAACTTTTGTCCAAATCCATGTTTTTTCACCCACATTTGGACAAAAATCGTTTTATTATCCGAAAAGAAGTTGTGTTTTTGCGGTCAAAATACGGAGAGATGGAACATTTGGACGTGATTTCCAAGGACTATGAGCAGCTGCTGCGCCAGCGCAAGGCCCTGTTCATGGAATCGACTGGCATCTCGCGCGGCGTGGTACATACGTTCATCACCCCTATGGGCGTGGCGAATGGGGCACATTCCTCGCTCGTCCACAGCCAACTCACCGCCGAAGCCCTGTTTGCCTCCCTCGGCAAATATTGACCAAGGGTGAAAAAATTCCTGTTTTTTTACCCCCAATTGGGTATTTTTACTCAATGCAGTTCGGAATTCTTTCTGTACTTTTGCCGCCGATTTCAAACTGAACATGCGATGAAACCACAGAATTACAACGATTTGGCCCACCACGGGCGCCGCCGAACCTGCTGCAATTTTGCATTTACTCCCCCCCCTCCACACACATATATATACAACTCTCTGATTTTACAACAAGTTGGGATGTTTTATAGATTCTCCAGACCATAGCGGCGCCATTGGCTTCTCCCCTGCGGGGAGCAAGCAAGGGACGACTTTTGCGTTTTGGGCTGAAACACAACAAACAAACATAACAATTAAACAATTAAACATTTAACAACCAAACAATTAAACAAAATGAGAACAAATCTCTACAAAACCAAAACCGGCGGCAGCGGCCCCCATGCCCCATGCGGTGCCGCGCCACGCCGCCAGCGACTGAAGCGCATCATAGCGCTCGCCTTCGCCATCTGCTGTGGGGCACAAATGGCACAAGCCTACAATTTTTCGGCCAACGTTTACGGCCAAACCCTGTACTTCAACATCATCGACCCAAACAACCGTAAAGTGGAAGTGACCTATCCAGGCAACGCGCCGAACTTTTTAAATGTAGAAATTGGTTGGTATGGTTTCGCAAAACCAACAGGCGTCCTGACCATTCCAAATGAGGTTCAATACTCAGGTAATACCTACACTGTCACGCGTATTGGAGACTTTGCATTTGGGAGCTGTTCGGATGTTTCCATAGTAAACATATTCCAGGGCGTGAAGGAAATTGGAATCAGGGCCTTCCAGGGATGTTCGGGGCTAACCTCGGTGGCCATCCCCAACACCGTGAATTCCATAAAATCATCAGCATTCATGTCTTGTAATAGCTTGGAGCAAGTCCACATCACCGACATCAACAAATGGTGCCAGATTGACTTTGAGAACGCATTGTCCAATCCGCTGAACAGTGCCGCCTCTATCAATACACTTTACCTCGGCAGCAATCGGGTTACGGACCTTAGCTCCATTGGCAACTCGACGGTCATCAAGAAATACGCCTTCATTGGTTGCACCAGCCTGAACACGGCAAACATCCCTTCAGGCGTGACGACCATCGGAGAAGAAGCCTTCTACGGCTGCTCCAACCTGACCTCGGCAAGCATCCCCTCAAGCGTGACAAGAATCGAATCGGATGCCTTCTACATCTGCTTGAACCTGACGTCGGTCAAGATCACCGACCTCAACAAGTGGTGCCGGATTGACTTTGTTGGCCCTGACGCCAATCCGCTGAAATACGCCAAAAAGCTGTATCTCAACGGCTCTCAGGTGACTTCGTTGTCGTCAAGCAACATGGGTAACTTGACGGCCATCAAGCCCTATACGTTCTATAACTGCACGGGCATCACCTCGCTGACCATCCCCTCAGGCGTGACCAGCATCGGAACCAGTGCGTTCTATGGCACGGGCATCACTTCGCTGAGCATCCCCTCAGGCGTGACCAGCATCGGAGACGGTGCGTTCAATGGCTGCAGCAGCCTTGAACAGGTGCATATCCACAGCAACGCCGTGGCCTCGGCGACCTACACGGATTCAAAAAATTTCGGAACCATCTTCGGCAGCCAAGCGTGGCAATACACCATCGGCAATTCCGTGACGGCCATCGGCGCGTATGCATTCCATGGCTGTTCGGGCATGAAATTGATAAGCATCGGAAATGGTGTGACTTCCATCGGCGACAATGCATTTGGACGTTCGACTTGGGGTGGTGACGTATTTGGATGCAATAGCCTTAAGCATGTCCATATCTCCGACCTCGACAAGTGGTGCCAGATTGACTTCGCAGGCTTTTATTCCAATCCGCTCGTCTTTTCCCACCGTCTTGTCCACGGCGGTAACGTGGTTACGGACTTGAGCGGCATCAACAGCACGACAACCATCAAGGCCTATGCGTTCTGTGGCTTGACCGACCTGACCTCGGTCAGCATTCCCAGCTGCGTGCAGACCATCGGCATGGATGCCTTCAAGCTCTGCACGGGTATCACCAACCTAACCATCCCGGCAAACGTGACCAACATCGGAGACGGTGCGTTCATTGGCTGCAGCAGCCTTGAACAGGTGTATATCTACAGCGACGCCGTGGCCTCGGCGACCTACACGAGTTCAAAGAATTTCGGAACCATCTTCGGCGACCAAGTGGAACTATACCGCATTCGCGGTACCGTGACGGCCATCGGCGCGTATGCATTCCATGGCTGCTCAGGCATGAAAACAATAATCATCGATAATGGCAATGGCAATTTGACTTCCATCGGCGCGTATGCATTTGGAGGTAACGGGGGTGGATGCAATAGCCTTCGGGCTGTCTATATCGCCGACCTCAACAAGTGGTGCCAGATTGACTTCGCAGGCTTTTGTTCCAATCCGCTCAGCTTTGCCCACCATCTTTATCTCAACAGTGAGAAGGTCACGGACTTGAGCGGCATCAACAGCACGACAACCATCAAGGCCTATGCGTTCTGTGGCTTGACCGACCTGACCTCGGTCAGCATTCCCAGCTGCGTGCGGATCATCAAAGATTATGCCTTCAATGGATGCACAGGTATCACCTCGCTGGACATCCCGTCAGGCGTGACCACCATCGAAAACGGTGCCTTCTATGGCTGCAACAACCTTGCCTCGGTGATCCTCAACAGCAATATCGTGGTGGCCTCGAATTCCTACACAAGTATCTACAATTTCAGGACGATCTTCGGCAACCAAGTGAAGCATTACACCATCGGCGCCAACGTGGCAGCCATCGGCAAATATGCTTTCAACGGCTGTTCGGGCATTGAGGAGATGACCGTGAACGCCACCACTCCGCCCACCTTCAGCGATACCTACACCACTCTCTCCGGCGTTTCGAGAAGCATCGGCCTGTATGTGCCGAGCCAGTCGGTGCAACAATACAAGAACGCCCTTGGCTGGAAAGAGTTTTACCATATCGGACTCTCCCCCAAAAACATGCCTTATGTTGAGGACTTCTCCACCACCTCCTTGCCCACAGGCTGGAGCAGGTTCACGGGCGAATTGCAATGGGACGACGCCACCGGCACCGGCACGGCCAACCTGACGGAAGCCAGCTCCTGGTACTTCGGAGAGAAGAGCGGCATATTTGGCGAATCGCACGCCTACACTCGCCTTGGCGGAAGCTCAACCGAGACTTACCACAAATGGCTCGTGTCGCCAAGCATCGTCATCGACGACGTGGACAACGCCTTCCTCCAGTTTAGTATCGCTTTGGCACGCTGGAATGGCACCCAACAGCCTGTGATTCCCGGAAAGCAAGACAACCAAGGCGTTCACGTCCTAATCACCGACGACTTCGGCACCACTTGGCACAAGCTGCTGACCTTCGACAACCAAGGCGGCGGCCTGCCCTTCGACGAGATTCCCGTGAGCGGCCATGTGCGCACCATCAATTTGGGCGACTTCAAGGGCAAGACCGTCATGATGGCTATCTACGGCTATAGCACCGGTGAAAACCAAGGCTACAACTGCCTCCATATCGACAGCTTCAGGTTACAGACACGCGATCTTGCCGGCGCCCCCAATTCGGTGGCCGTGAGCGAGGTGGCCGGCAAGTGGGCCAAGGTGCAATGGCAGCCTTCCTCCAGCCTGCAGAGGGAATGGGACGTTTGGGTGACAGATGGCAATGAGGGTCCCTCCGACGCCTTCGATTTCCAACCGAACTACGGCATTCTCTTGCACCCTTACGTTTTCAACAACGAATTTGTCGTGGAAGGGCTTACGCCCAACAAGGAATATCGTGTTTGGGTGCGCTACAACGACGGACACGTGAAAAGCCCATGGACAAGCAGCGCACAATTCCTGACCACACCCATGTGCAACCCGCCGGCCAACGTCCAAGTGGAAACCACCACCACGACCATCTTCGTCAGCTGGGAACCCGGACAGGCCAACCAAACCAGATGGCAAGTGAGCATCATAGGCTCTGATGTTTTGGATTACCAAACCAATGAGACCTCCATCCTCATCGATGCGCACGAAATGTTCCTGCCGGGCGAGAGCTTTAGTGTTGTGGTTACAGGCTATTGCAAAGACGGCGATGGCGACGTGGAAAGCGAAGAAATAAACGCCACCATGCAGCCCTTGCCATCGCTGACGCTGAATGAGGTAAACCGTTACAGCAGTCGCGTTATCATCGACGGCAGTGAAACGGGCAGCCAAGACGGTTCGCAGACGCAGTTCGTCATTCCCGCCTCCATGCTCCAAGCGATGCATCACAGCACCATCAAGGAGATGACGTTCTACGGAGACCACGACCAGGCGGGGTGGGGCAACAACGTTGAGTTCGATGTCTATATGAAGGAGGTGGACATCGAGGATTTCTCTGGCTATTGCGACGAGGATTTCTATTCGTGGAACAACTTGGACAACGTTTACTCCGGTGGGCTCCGCATCACCGACGGCCAAATGACCATTGAGGTTTCAAGCCACTACGGCGGCTTCGAATACGGGGTGGGCAACCTGCTTGTCGGCATCAAGCAAGGGACCCAAGGCACGTCGTGCCAAGCGGCATGGCGCTCCGCCGCGAGCGGCCAAACGGCCATGTATTACAAGAGCAGCGCCGAAATGTACCTGTGTGCCAACGAGCTTCCCATGGTTACCTTCAACTATGAGCCTGACCCCTACCAGCCGCCCACCAACCTTGAGGCAGCGTTCGTCAGCCCTAACGAGGTTTACTACAGCTGGACACCCCGCCCCGGACAAACGGCCACCATTATCGAAATCGCCAACGACGCGAGCTTCATCTCCTTGATAAGCTCGACCAACAGTACGGACACCGACTGCACGGCCACGTTGGGGACCTCATTGCAGCCTGCCACCACCTATTACGTCCGCGCCAAGGCCATTTTCAAGGATGACAACGAAAGCGAATGGAGCGCAACCATTGAGCTTGTCGTCCCCGGCATTTGCGACGCGCCCACCGGCCTCGCGGCCTCCAACGTCGGCCCCTTCTCGGCCAACCTCAGATGGACGGGCGACGCCGACGGATATGAGGTGGAGTATGACAGGCTTGTAGGCGAAGTGCTCAGCACGACGTGGGAGCAGGACTTTGAAATCATTGCTTCCGGCAACTTGCCTTCCGGATGGAGCACTATTACTCCACCCACCGTCAATAGCCAAAAATGGCGGGTGGTGAACGCGACCAAAAATCAAATGGCCAATGGAGGCCGTGGCGGCGCCATCATTTCGGCAAAGCAGGCCAACGCTGCGACGGACGACTACCTCCTCATCCCTGTCAGCGACCTGCGCGGCCGCCTGTCGTTCTATGCAAAGTTCCGAAACCAGACAGGTCCAGGCACAGGAGTAGTTGCCATCTATTATACCAAAAAGAAGACCAATCCTCAGCCAACGGATTTGACACCGATTGAAGCAAAAACCATAACCGACACCTACACCGAATACGTCATCGACCTCGGCCATCTTCAGGGCGGCGGCTACATCGCTTTCCGCCATTATGCGCCAAGCAACGCCAATGTCTATGCCATTTGCCTTGACGACATCGAGATGGAGAACTATGGTCCGCAATACGGCGCATGGGTTTCGGGCGGCATCACCGACTGGAACGGCACGACGATAGAAGGCCTCACGCCCGACAACACCTACCGAGCCCGGGTGCGCGCCCTCTGCGACGGAAGCTACTCC
The DNA here is from genome assembly GCA_946610645.1 of uncultured Bacteroidales bacterium. Classification (GTDB taxonomy): domain Bacteria; phylum Bacteroidota; class Bacteroidia; order Bacteroidales; family F082; genus Limimorpha. The sequence goes on along the minus strand of CAMOCK010000198.1, from coordinate 10,639 downwards.
GGCCACTCCGCCTGGACCAGCGCCACTGTCTTCAGCACGGTGAAAAACATCGAGTTCTACGACTCCGATGTGGAAGCCCTTTGTGTGGCCGTCTGGGACACCGACGACGACGGCAAGCTGAGCTATGCCGAAGCCGCCGCCGTGACGAGCTTGGGCGAGGTGTTCAAAGGAAAAACGAATGTGGACACGTTCAACGAACTGCAATACTTCACCGGCCTGAGCGCGATAGGCGACTATGCTTTCTACAACTGCACCAACTTGAGCGGAGTTTTGTTGCCCCCACAAATCACCTCCATCGGCGAGTATGCCTTCGGCTATTGCAAAGGCATGACGGGCATCACCCTCCCCGAAAACGTGAACACGATTGACATGTGCGCCTTCAGGGGAAGCGGACTCTATGCCATCGACCTTCCCAACTCGGTGACCTCCATCAGCAACTTGGCCTTTGCCGATTGCGACAACCTCGAGGCCGTCTATCTGCCTGCCACGGTAATCAACATGGATTCCAACCCCTTCGCCTATTGCGCAAACTTGGAAGCCATCTTGGTGAGTCCTGCAAACAGCGTATTCGACTCGCGCGACAACTGCAACGCCATCGTCCACACCGAAACGAACAAATTGGTGAGCGGTTGCAAGTCCACCGCCATCCCCGAAACGGTGACCACCATCGGCCACCTGGCCTTCGGGGGAAGCACCGGCCTCATCGCCCTCACCATCCCCGAAGCCGTGACGCGCATCGACGACGCTGCGTTCTGCAACTGCTCCAACTTAGCCAACCTCACCGTGATGGCCACCGAGCCGCCCACCTTGGGCACCCTTGTCTTCGACGGCGTGGCCGAAGGCTGCTGGTTTGCAGTGCCTTGCGAACACCTTGCCGCCTACCGCGCCCACGAACAATGGGGCCTGCTTAACATCGGGAACGACTGCGACTACCGCTTTGTCACCGATGGCAATTGGAACGATGCCAATAACTGGTTGTACGGCGAGCTGCCAGGCGAGGACGATGATGTCACTATCGAGGCAAACTGCCTACTCGATACAGACGTCACCGTCGCTTCCATCAACTTCCTCAACACTGGTGCTAACATTCCCAACAATGGTGCTTTGGAAATAGATGGCTGCACATTGACCGTGACGAATACCATCGCCAACAGCGATGCCAACCGACTGGTTTTGAACGACGGCGCGCAACTGAAGCACAACAACATCGGTGTGAGGGCCACGGTGTATAAATCCATCACCGGATACGGTGCGGCCAACGTCAACAAGAGCACCGGCTGGCACTTCATCGCCAGCCCGATATATGGTGGTGTCTATGCCAATAGGGTGGACAACCTTATCGCCAATCCTGCCGAGAACTATGACTTGTACGCCTTCGTGCCTGAATGGGAAAAAGAATGGGATAATCTCAAGGACAACTACAACTCTGGCTATGTTAATTCGATGCAAGGCTATCTTTATGCCAATCTTAACAATGTTTCACTTGGGTTTAAGGGAACTTTGATGAAGAGCAACGCTAAACTAAACATGTCCATAAACGAAACCGACCCTGAAACCGGTGAGGCCATGGATTATTCCGAATACTCATTTGGAGCATGGAGGCTTTTGGGCAACTCGTTTGTCTGCGATGCCTACATCACCGATGCATCGGACGAAGGAATTGCCTACTATGTGATGAACGAGGAAGGCGACGGCTACATTCCCGCCGAGGGCGCCATTGCTCCCATGCAAGGCTTCTTCGTGGAGGTACCCACCAAAACCGAAAGCTATTCCTTCTATCTCAGCCGCGAAGCCCCCACTGGAGGCCGTGCCGCCACGCTCAACGCCAACCTGAGCAAGGCCAAGGCCACGAGAGACGGCGTTTCGGCAGGCTCAAAGACCGTGATTGACCGCGCCATCGTCCACTTCGGCGAGGGCAGCACGCTTGAGAAACTCACCTTCCGCGACGACAACACGCGCCTCTACATCCCGCAAGACGGCACCGACTATGCCGTGGTGAAGGCTGGCACGATGGGCGAGCTGCCCGTCAACTTCAAGGCCGAAACCAACGGACGCTACACGCTGGACTTCACCAACGAGGAGGTCGCGTTCAGCTACCTGCGCCTGATCGACAACATGACCGGCACGGAGACCGACCTCCTGCAACAGCCCTACTACAGCTTCGATGCACGCACGACGGACTACGCCTCGCGCTTCCGTCTGCAGTTTGCCACCGGCACGTCGGAGAACGCCGAGGGCAGCACCTTCGGCTTCGTCAACGCCTCTGGCAACTTCACGGTCTTCGGCATCGAGGGCGAGGCCACGCTGCAGGTGATCGACGTCACGGGCCGCGTACTGAGCAGCGAGACGTTCAGCGGCAGCTACGAGCGCAAGCTCGACGTGTCGCCGGGCGTGTATCTGATGCGCCTCATCAACGGCGCCGACGTGAAGACGCAGAAAATCGTCATTGAATGACGGTCGGACCTGTAGGGCTGTCGTATCACGGCAGCCGAATGGCAACGCCACGGCGGCTGCCACAATGTGACAGCCCTACAGGCCTGTCCCGGCGGGACGAAACCACGCATAATGTGCGGACACATGCGATGGCGGACACATGCGATGGCGGACACATGCGATGGCGGACACATGCGATGGCGGACACATGCGATGGCGGACACATGCGATGGCGGACACATGCGATGTGTCCCTACAGGCCCGTCCCGAAGGGACGAAACACGATTAACCGTAGGTCATCGACCTACGGCAGCAAACAGAAACAGAAACAAACAATACAACAATGAAAAAGCTAACACTGACAATCGCAATCCTCTTGGGCATAAGCTCAAGCCTCATGGCGCAGCCCATGGGCGGCGGCCTGTTCCAGCGCGGCGACGAAACCCACGAGACGAGTGGCAACCGCAACGCCAACGGTCCCATGCTGCCTACAGGGCACGGCCTCACCAACGACCAAAACGCTGAAAGCCCCATAGAAGGCGGAGCCGCCTTGCTGTTTGGCTTTGCCGTGATGTACCTCACGCGCAAGCACGACCATCACGATTGAGGGAAGCTGCCTTGCGAAAAAAAAGGAAAAGGGTTTCGACCGACAGGTCGGAACCCTTTTGTATTGAAAGGGGAACCTCAAGGTCAAGTCGCCGAAATCTTTCTCGAAAGCTTGTAATACAAAGGCAGGCAATATTTGTGAATGTAAGCCATTAGCAGCTCTGTTTTGCCAATCAGCTTGCGGTGCCGTTGCCGCTTGATGGCACGCACGGCGATCTGGCCGCACCTGTCGACGTCCATGCCGTTGGCTTGGCCCGCATCCATCTTGGCGTGGGCCGTGCCGTCGCCGTGGAGGGCACTCTTGCTGATTTGCGTGTTGATGCGCCCCGGAATGAGGAAGGTCACGCCGATGTTGTCGTATTCCAATTCCAGCGATTCGTAAAAGCCGAACAACGCGTGCTTGGCCGCACAATAGGCCGAGCGCAGCGGGAAGCCGAAGAGGCCCGATAGGGAAGTGGTCACGCTGAACTGCACATGCTCCTTGGCCAAAATCATGTCCTTGAACTTCTTGACGAGATAGACGCCGCCGAGGAAGTCGATCTTCAGGATTCTCTCGTCCACGCTGATGTCGGTGTCGAAGGCTTTCTCGCGCTGCGAGATGCCCGCGTTGAGCACGAAAAGATCGATGCTCAGTTTGTTGTCAATCACGAAGTCGTGGAGCCGGTCGATGGAGGCGTAGTCGTCAAGTTGGGTCTCGGTGGCGAAGGCTTTCACGCCATGTTGTTCGCACTCCGTTTTCACGCTGTTGAGCTCGTCGATGCCGAGGCCGGTCAGCACGAGGTGGCAGCCTTCTTGGGCCAGGTGGAGGGCGATGCTCCGCCCGATGCCGGTGCCGCCGCCGGTGACGAGGGCCGTTTTGTTCTTGAGGTTTAGCATTTTGTCTTTTTTTTTCTGTCGGGTTGCTGCCCCACACCGCGCTGTGCTTGTGTGGGGTTAGTCGTCCCTTCGGGACGTTGCCTGTCGGGGTGCTGCCGTAGGTCGCTGACCTACGGTTACGAGAGTTTCGCCCTTTCAGGGCGTGTGGTCGAGCACGCCGCACTTGCAGGCTGCAAAATTAAAAATAAATCCTTCACGGTTGGGATAATCAATATATTTACTAATTTTGTGGCTCAATTTTAAATTTGAAATCTTAAATCTTAAATCTTAAATCAAAGGAAAATGGACATTTTCGAAAGAATATCAAAGGACTCGGGAGGCCCGATAGGGCAATACCGCGAGCGTGCCGACGGCTATTTCGCTTTCCCGCGACTGGAAGGCGAGATGGGGCCGCGCATGACCTTCAACGGCAGGGAAGTGCTCTGCTGGAGCTTGAACAACTACTTGGGCTTGGCCAACCACCCCGAAATCCGTCGCGTGGATGCCGAAGCCGCCGCCAAATACGGCCTCGCCGCCCCTATGGGCGCACGCATGATGACGGGCCACACGCGCATGCACGAGCATTTTGAAAAGGAATTGGCCGACTTCGAGAAGAAGGAAGCCGCCTACCTATTTAATTTCGGCTACCAAGGCATCGTCTCCACCATCGACACACTGACCTCGCCGCACGACGTGATCGTTTACGACAACGAGGCCCACGCCTGCCTGCTCGACGGCATTCGCCTGCACATCGGCAACAAGTACAAGTACCGCCACAACAACATGGAAGACCTCGAGAAGAAGCTGAAGGTCGCTACCGAAGTGGTGGCCAAGACGGGTGGTGGCATCCTCGTCATCACCGAGGGCGTGTATGGCATGACGGGCGCATTAGGCGACCTCGCCGGCATCGTGGCCCTGAAAAAGAAATACAGTTTCCGCATCCTCATCGACGACGCCCACGGCTTCGGCGTGATGGGTCCCAACGGACGCGGCACGTCGGAACACTTCGGCGTGATGGACGACATCGACATCTACATCGGAGCCTACGCCAAGGCCATGGCCATCATCGGCGGCTTCGTGGCCGGCCCGAAGTATGTGATCGAATACTTGCGCTACAACATGCGCTCGCAGATGTATGCCAAGAGCCTGCCGTTGGCCATCGTGGAAGGTTGCGAGAAACGCCTCGAAATCATCCGCAGCGCCGAGGGCGACGCGCTCCGCAAGCAGCTCTGGACGGTGACCCGCGCCTTGCAGGACGGCTTCCGTGAGATGGGCTTCGACATCGGCCCCGCCGAAGCTTGCGTCACGCCGGTGCATGTGCAGGGCGACGTGGTGCAGGCCACCAACATCGCCATGGACCTGCGCGAGAACTACAAGATCTTCTGCTCGGTGGTCACCTATCCCGTCATCCCCAAGGGCATGATCATCTTCCGCATCATCCCGACGGCAGCCCACTCGATGGACGACGTGAACTACACGCTGAACGCCTTCAAGGAAGTGAAGGAAAAGCTCGGCCAAGGCTTCTACGACGGATCCGAAGTGCCAAATATGCGTATTTTGTAAAGTTTTGTTCGAGGGATAGGGAAAAACAATTACCTTTGCCGCGGATTTCAACCATAGAATCTAAATCTTTATCTTAATCTCAAATTAAAGAAAAAATGGCTTTTAACCTCAGAAACAGAAACTTCCTGAAGCTTTTGGACTTCACTCCGGAAGAAATCAAGTTTTTCCTGAAGCTGGCCGCCGACCTGAAGGCCGCCAAGTATGCAGGCACCGAACAACCCAAACTGACGGGCAAGAACATCGCCCTGATCTTTGAAAAGACCTCGACCCGCACCCGTTGCGCGTTTGAAGTCGCCGCCAAAGACCAAGGCGCTCACGTCACCTATCTCGGTCCCACCGGATCGCAGATCGGCGTGAAGGAATCGATGAAGGACACCGCCCGCGTGCTCGGTCGCATGTATGACGGCATCGAGTATCGCGGCTTCGCACAAGACATCGTCGAAGAACTTGGCAAATACGCCGGCGTGCCGGTGTGGAACGGCTTGACCAACGAGTTCCACCCCACCCAAATCCTCGCCGACTTCCTCACCATGATGGAACACAGCGACAAGCCCCTCAACCAAGTGACCTTCGCCTACTGCGGCGACGCCCGTTTCAACATGGGCAACAGCTTGATGGTGGGTGGCGCCAAGATGGGCATGGACGTGCGCATCGTGGCTCCCAAGGAACTGCAACCCGACAAGAAACTCATCGACACCTGCAAGGCCATCGCCAAGGAAACGGGCGCCAAGATCACCGTGACCGACGACGTGAAGAAGGGCGTCAAAGGCTGCGACTTCCTCTACACCGACGTGTGGGTATCGATGGGCGAACCCGCCGAGGTCTGGAAGCAGCGCATCGACCTGCTCAAGCCTTACCAAGTGAACCAAGCCATGATGGACATGACGGGCAACCCGAACTGCAAGTTCATGCACTGCCTGCCGGCCTATCACAACCTTGAAACGCAAGTTGGCCGCGACGTTCACAAACAATTCGGCTTGGACGGCATCGAGGTCACCGAAGAGGTGTTCGAAGGCAAGAACAGCATCGTCTTCGACGAAGCCGAGAACCGTATGCACACCATCAAGGCCGTCATGGTGGCCACGTTGGGCGACTAAACGATTCCATAATCCATTCCCAATCCCCGAAGGCAAACGCTTTCGGGGATTTTTTTTTAAGATTGTCACGTTTTCGTCAAGATTTCGTATCTTTGCACCTTATTATTAAAGAAACAGTTCCTATGAAAAGCAACTACAAGGAATATAAACAACTGAATCTCACCGAAACAGCCGACGAAATCCGTAAGTTTTGGGAAGACGACAACACCTTCCAAAAAAGTTTGGACAACCGCGACAAAGACAACGCCTTCGTGTTCTATGAAGGTCCACCGAGCGCCAACGGCACCCCAGGCATCCACCATGTGATGGCCCGCTCCATCAAGGACGTGGTGTGCCGCTACCAAACGCTGAAAGGCAAACACGTCGTCCGCAAGGCCGGTTGGGACACCCACGGCCTGCCCGTCGAACTCGGCGTGGAAAAGAAACTCGGCATCACCAAGGAAGACATCGGCACGAAAATCAGCGTGGACGACTACAACCGCGCCTGCCGTGAGGAAGTGATGAAATACAAGGACATGTGGGACGACCTCACGCTCAAGATGGGCTATTGGGTCAACTTAGACGATCCCTACATCACCTTCACCAACGACTATATCGAAACTTTGTGGTTCCTTCTGAAAGACCTCTACAACAAGGGCTTGCTATATAAAGGCTACACCATCCAGCCCTATTCGCCCGCTGCCGGAACAGGCCTCAGCTCCCACGAGTTGAACATGCCCGGCTGCTACCGCGACGTGAAGGATTTGACCTGCGTGGCATTGTTTAAGTTGAAAGTTGACAGTTTGCAGTTAGCAGTTGAGAAGAACTGCAAACTGCAAACTGACAACTGCAAACTGCAAACTGACAACTGCAAACTGACAACTTACGCAATCGCGTGGACGACAACGCCTTGGACCTTGCCGAGCAACACCGCACTCTGCGTTGGCCCGAACATCGACTATGTGCTGCTCAAGACCGTGCATCCCTACACCGAGGAGCCATGCCAAATCCTGATGGCCAAAGCCTTGGTCGGGACGATGTTCAAGGAAGCCCCCGAAATCGTCAAGGAGTTCAAAGGTAGCGAATTGGTTGGTATTGAATATGAGCAACTTATACCGTGGGTCAATCCAGGCGAAGGCGCGTTCCGCATCATCCCTGGCGACTATGTCACGACCGAAGACGGTACGGGCATCGTCCACATCGCGCCCACCTTTGGTGCCGACGACAAGCGCGTGGCCTTGGCTGCTGGTGTTCCGCCCTTGCAGATGATCGACAAGGACGGCAAAGCCCAACCTATGGTGGACCGCGCAGGCAAGTTCTTCGCCATCGAAGACCTCGACCCGGAATTCGTGAAGAACTGCATGGACGTGGAAGCCTACCGCCCCTACGCCGGACAGTTCGTGAAAAACGCCTACGACCCCACCAAGACCGAGAAAGACAAGAGTTTGGACGTGGACATCGTCGTCATGTTGAAGGAAAGCGGCAAGCTCTTCAAGAGCGAGAAGCACACCCACAACTACCCGCACTGCTGGCGCACCGACAAACCCGTGCTGTATTATCCTTTGGACAGTTGGTTTATCAAGACCACAGCCCTGAAAGACAGGATGATAGAACTCAACAAGACCATCAACTGGAAGCCCGAAGCCACTGGTAGCGGACGTTTCGGCAACTGGTTGGAAAACCTCGTCGATTGGAACCTGTCGCGCTCGCGCTATTGGGGCACACCGCTCCCGATATGGCGCACCGAAGACGGCAAGGAGGAAATCTGCATCGGTAGCGTCGAGGAGCTTCGCAACGAAATCGAGAAGTCTGTCAAGGCGGGATTTATGACTGAAAATCCTTACGCATCAGACGATTACGATAAATTTGACCTGCACCGCCCGTACATCGATGGCGTGGTTTTGGTCTCCGCAAGCGGCAAGCAGATGTTCCGCGAGCCCGACCTCATCGATGTTTGGTTTGATTCTGGTGCCATGCCATACGCCCAATATCATTATATGGGTGGGAAAACTGCGGACGGCAAACTCTCAACTCTCAACTCTCAACTCTCAACTCTTCCTTTCCCAGCGGATTTCATCGCCGAGGGTGTCGACCAAACCCGTGGCTGGTTCTTCACGCTTCACGCCATCGCCACGATGTGCTTTGATAGCGTTGCATACAAGAACGTGATTTCCAATGGTTTGGTGCTCGACAAGAACGGAAACAAGATGTCGAAACGTTTGGGTAATGCCGTGGATCCGTTTGGCGCGATTGAGAAATATGGTGCCGATGCTGTGCGTTGGTACATGCTCACCAACTCGCAGCCTTGGGACAACCTGAAATTCGACGAGGCCGGAGTGGACGAGGTGCGCCGCAAGTTCTTCGGAACCTTGTACAACACCTACGCCTTCTTCGCCTTGTACGCCAACATCGACAAGTTCGACTACAGCCAAGCCGATATTAATATTAATGAGCGTCCCGAAATCGACCGTTGGATTCTTTCGGAACTCAACTCGTTGATTCTCACGGTGGATGAGGCTTACAGTAGTTATGAGCCTACCCGTGCCGGTCGCGCCATCGCCGACTTCGTTGATGCGCATTTGAGCAATTGGTATGTGCGCCTCTCGCGCCGCCGTTTCTGGAAGAGCGAGGACAACACCGACAAGCTTTCGGCCTACCAAACGCTTTACACCTGCCTTGAGACCGTGGCCCGCTTGATGTCGCCCATCGCGCCGTTCTTCAGCGAACAAATCTTCCGCGACCTGAACAAAGTGACGGGACGCAACAAGGCCGAATCGGTCCACCTGACCGACTTCCCCGAAGCTGACAAAACGTTCATAGACAAGGCTTTGGAGGAGCGCATGGAAGCCGCACAACTCATCTCGTCGCTCGTGCTCTCGCTGCGCAAGAAAGCTAATATCCGCGTGCGCCAGCCTTTGTCGAAGATCATGATTCCCGTCAAGGACGAGAACATGAAAACGCAAATCGAGAAGGTGTCGCACCTCGTCAAGAGCGAGGTGAATATCAAGGAGATAGAGTTCCTGTCGCCCGACAACAACATCCTTGTCAAGAACGTGAAGCCCAACTTCAAGACCTTGGGCAAGAAGTATGGCAAGCAAATGAAGCAGATTCAGGCTTACTTCGCCAGCATGAGCCAAGAGGAAATCCACCAGTTCGAGAAGAGCAACGGCACCCATTTGGATGTGGATGGCATTGATGTTGAGCTGACCCTTGAAGACGCCTTGATTTCGACGCAAGACATCCCTGGTTGGGCTGTCACTTCCGAAGGCGACATCACCGTGGCCTTGGACATGACCATCAACGACGAACTGATGCAGGAAGGCTTGGCCCGCGAAATCGTGAACCGCGTGCAAAATCTCCGCAAGACCGGCGGCTTCGAGGTCACCGACCGCATAGAACTGGTCATTGAAAAGAACGACAAGACCGATGCCGCCATCGAGAAATTCGGCGACTACATCTGCAACGAGACCTTAGCCACCATCACTGAGGTTGACGCCTTGGACGGCGTGGAAGCCGAGGAACTGGTGGAAGGAATAAACGTTAAACTAATGATAAAGAAGAAATGATGAACATGTGACACTTCATCAACCCTACAATATATATCACTATGGAAAAGAAAGTCCCCCAAGTGCGCTATTCCGACGAAGACCTTGAGGAATTCAAAGCACTGATACTCGAAAAGCTCGAGCAGGCCAAAGCCAGTTTGGAGACCTTGCAGGCCAACCTTTCTGGCGGCGAACATAGCACCGACGACACCGCACCCACTTTCAAGGTGTTGGAAGACGGCTACGCTGTGGCGCAAAAAGAAGAAAACGCCAAGCTGGCAGCCCGTCAGGAGAAGTACATCCAAAACCTCGAACTCGCTCTCATGCGCATCGAGAACAAGACCTACGGCATTTGCTGCGAGACAGGAAAACTCATTCCCAAAGAACGCCTGCGCTGCGTGCCCATCACCACGCGCTCGCTTGACGCCAAACTGAAGAAAAGGTGAGCAAGCAAGGCAATCGCGGCCTGTTGTGGTCGTTTGTGGTGATTTTTCTCGTTTTGCTCTTCGACCAAATCCTCAAGATTTGGGTCAAGACGAGTATGACCCTCGGGCAGGAAAT
>CAMOCK010000197.1 GCA_946610645.1 uncultured Bacteroidales bacterium | reverse complement strand
CCCCCGTAAATCCGGGAGTGGCGGGCGAAGTCGTCGTAAGCGGCAAGTCTTTTCAAGAATTCGTTCGCAATATGGCCGACGATACGATTACTTTTTCCGACGAGGGCAACGCTTTGATGATTGAATCTGGCGGCGCGAGTGTCGAACTCTTGACTATGGCGGCTTTCGACTTCCCGCAAGGAAAAACCCCGCACCCGCCCCTACGCCTCCCACGGCCCCAGCCACAAATATGTGGCCGAGAAGGCCGCCGCTTTCGTCGGGAAGGATTGGAAGAAGTCGAAAATCGTCACCTGCCACTTGGGCAGCGGCGCCAGCATCGCCGCCGTCGAATACGGCAAATCGGTGGAGACCTCGATGGGCTTCACCCCCGTCGAAGGCCTCGTGATGGGCAGCCGCACCGGCGACTTGGACGCGGGCGCGTTCATGTACATCATGGACAAGGAAGGCCTTTCCACCAAGGAGATGAACACCTTAGTTAATAAGAAGTCAGGCCTCGTGGGCATCACAGGCGGCAAGCAAGACATGCGCGACGTGCGCGCCGCCAAGGAAGAAGGCGACGAGCGTTGCACCTACGCCTTCAACATGTTTGCCCACCGCGTGAAGAAATACATCGGCGGCTACATGGCCGTGATGAACGGCGCCGACATCATCGTGATGACCGGCGGCATCGGCGAGAACGCCTGGTTCATGCGCGAAGCCATCCTCGAGAACATGGAAGGCCTCGGCATCATCCTCGACCCGAAGATGAACAAGGAGACCATCGGCGACGCCGGCGTCATCTCCTCGCCCAACTCCAAGATTACCGTGGTGGTGTATCCGACCGACGAGGAGTTTGTCATCGCACAAGACACCTACAACCTTGTGACGAAATAACCAAAAAAACGGAAAGACTCCGCAAAAAAGGCAAAAACGGCGCCCAAGGTGCCGTTTTTGTCGTTTATAATGGTTTTTAACCCATTTTAACAACACCATAACACCTGTTTGCAAAACGTTTTTTTTGTTATTTTTAACCTTTTTTACCATTGTTTTAGAAATTCTTTCGTAATTTTGCAACTTCAAAATCTGATGGTTTTAACAATCTAAATCTAACTACTATGAAAATGAACACTTTACGATTGAAACGGACGACACTCGCCGTCCTCTGCACCCTGCTGCTCTCCGCAGCGGGAATGACGAAAGGGTGGGCCTACGACTTCTCGGCGACCTATGAAGGACAAACTCTGTATTTTAGCATTACGGATGCCATAAACAAGTATGTGACCATTACCTATCCTGGTAATACTACTACCAATCCAAGTACGACCGATCCTTATACGAACTATACAAGACCGACTGGAGCACTTAGTTTGCCTTCAGTTATCACCAATCCAGACGATTCTCAAGAATACACTGTTACGGCCATTGGTGATTATGCTTTCTACCGTTGCACGGAATTGACGGGCAGCTTGGCCATCCCTTCAACTGTTACTTCGATTGGAAGGATGGCTTTCTATTATTGCAACAATCAATCTCTTAACGGAACCTTGACACTTCCCAATGGACTTCTCACCATAGGTGATGACGCATTTGATTGTTGTACGTATTTGTACCAAGGTGAAGAAAACACTTATGCAGCACGAACATTGACCATACCGAGTACGGTGACTTCCATTGGTGCGGGTGCTTTCTACTATTTGAATTACATCTACAAGGTAGATATTCCTTCTTCAGTCACTTACATTGGCCAAAATGCTTTCAGATATTGCCAGAATTTGCGCCAATTCACCATTCCAACTTCAGTTTCGAGATTGGGTATGCATGCTTTTACGAATACCTATAGGGCGAACCAACAACCTGATGGAGTCTTGTACTTGGACAACTGCCTTGTGGGTTGGAAAGGTACCGCGCCAACGGGCCAACTTGTCATTCCGGAAGGAACGAGGCTGATTTGTGACAATGCTTTCAATCCTGGTTTTACAGGTAACAACGGCATTTCTTTGTCGGGCGAATTGGTCATTCCCAACACTGTTTTATACATTGGCTACCAATCGTTCCAGAATTGCACTGGCTTGACCAAACTGACATTAGGCCGTCAGGTGTATAGCATCTTGAACGGTGCGTTTTGGAACTGTAATGGTTTGGATGGCGCATTGATTCTTCCGGCATCCACTGCCTATTTATACAACAACGCTTTTGGCAATTGCACGGGAATAGACTTGATAATCTGTGAGAGATACACTGTCCCCTCTTCTCCAAGTAGCGGCAATCCTCTTTCTAACATTGCAACAACTGTTCCAATCTATGTGCCTGCTGGTAGCGCCTATTCAAGCACTGAACCGTGGAAGAACTACACGTGCAATGCTCAAAACCGTTTTTCAAACTCCACAGGTAACACTAATGAAAACTGGTCAACTGTTAATAGATGGACAAAAGGTGCCAAACCCACCTCAAGCGATGTGGTGTGTATCATGGGTTCAGTCACCCTCGATGAAGATGCCAATCCTTTATATGTGTATTATGCAAGCAATGCTGCTGCTAACAAGATTACCATTCCGTCTGGAAAGACCCTCGCTCCCACCTACGGCATAAGGACTTTCCAATACACCAACATGCTGTACATTGAGGACGGTGGCCAATTGGTCAATCCTTTCCCCATTGGAGCAAGCGGCACGGCGAAGCGTGAGATATTAGGTTATGTGAGCGAAAAAGACAATTATTACTTCATTGCCACGCCAACCATCAGCGATTACAGCACCAGCACCATAGCTAGCGGCACCTACGACCTTTACAGCTACGATGAGCCTACACACTATTGGTGGTATGACCAAAGTAGTGACCACGGTTTCAATACACTTGCCAATGGTCAAGGTTATCTGTATGCCAACAGTGCACAAACAACGATTAACTTTTCAGGTCAATTCCAACCCTCAACCGCAGAAGTTGCCGTCGATGTGACTGCAAGTGCAGAATCGTTGAAAGGCTTCAACCTTGTTGGTAATCCCTATACTCACAACATTACTCCAGCCAATCTCAAGATCGGAGAAAGTTCTGTGACATCCATTTACAAAATTGATGGTGATGTCGTGGCCATCGCTCAAAACGATGCCTCAATCGTGAAGCCTACCGAAGGCTTCTTTGTCCAAACGAGCGAAGCTGGTGTACTTAGTTTCAATAACACTGAAAATGCCAAGAACGGTTATGTAAGTGACATCAAGATTGAGGTGAGCAGCAATGATGCCTTTGTTGACAGGGCTTATGTCAATTTCCATGAGGGCCAAAACATCGACAAGTTCACGCTTGGAGAAAACTGCGCAAAACTCTATTTCCGTACAGAAGGCAACGACTATGCTGTAGTTAGACACAACACCCAAAGCGAGTTGCCACTCCATTTCGAAGCTAAAGAAAATGGCGTTTATACAATCAACGTAAAACCTGAATACGTTGAAATGAACCAACTCCGCCTCATCGACAACATGACCGGCGTCGAGGTCGACCTCTTGGCCACGCCGAGCTATACCTTCAACGCGAAGAAGACCGACTACGCCTCGCGCTTCCGCCTGGTGTTCAGCACCACGGGCGTTGAGGAAAACGGCACCGAGGCCACCTTCGCCTACTTCAACGGCAGCGAATGGGTGATCAACGGCAGCGACAACGCCACCCTTGAGGTCATCGACATGATGGGGCGCACGGTGCTCTGTAAAGACGTTGCACGCAACGTCTCTACCAACGGATGGGCCCAAGGCGTGTACGTCATCCGCCTCACCGACAACAACAGTGTGAAGACGCAAAAGATCGTGGT
>CAMOCK010000196.1 GCA_946610645.1 uncultured Bacteroidales bacterium | reverse complement strand
TTGACAAAAGAAACTATATGATGCTGATTTTGCAGCAGTGCACGGCTGTCGATTTCAGCGGAATTGGTAATAACTTCAGTTTAATCCTAACTAAAAAAAGAATCAAGATGATTACAAAGAATGAAAAGGCCAAGGGTCTCTGGTGGAGGCTCTTGGCCACATTGCCGGTGTTGGCCGTCCTGCTGGTTGCCAACACGAAAGTGACGGCGCAAGAAAAGAAAGCTGAAAATCAACCTTTTACGATTGAAATAGCAGGCTCCTTTGAAATCTACGATGATGACGGTTTCCCGATACAATTGAAGGACACCGTAATCTACAACGAGGATGGCTCCTATGTCAAATACGTGACTTCCGACGACATTGACCCAGAAACGGGCAAGCTTACTCCAAAGATGACCATCACCACGCACAAAGCTGACGGTTCATCAGCCGATTACATGAACCTCAATTGGGATATCAATGACGGTGTAGCCCGCTATACCGATGATGATTTCAGCATCTCAGCAGATGAGTCCTTGCTCATCTTTTTGGAAAGTCTTTCGACATTGGGAGACAAACCTGAAAACGACAGCACGTTCCAAGTCGTCAAAGATGAGCTTTATCGTTCATTGTTGGACCAAGCCGTAAACGACACCGTCTTCGACATCGTTGACGAAATGCCCGAGTTTCCTGGCGGCATCGATGCTATGACAAGATTTGTCGCAAGCAACATCAAATACCCACAAGATGCCATCGACGAAGGCAAGGAAGGCCGAGTTTTCGTGTCCTTTGTTGTGGAAAAGGATGGTTGGGTTTCCAATGTCAAAGTACTAAAAGGTGTTTGCGAAAGCATTGACGAAGAAGCCGCTCGTGTGGTTCGCGGAATGCCGAGATGGAAACCGGGAATGAAGGATGGCAAGCCTGCCCGAGTATCGTTCCAGTTGCCCGTGACGTTCAAACTCGATCAAATGAATAATGAACACAAAACCATAGTGAGAACGGTTATTGCGGAAGATGAATCGGGGAAACATTCAACCAAGTCTTCTACGGCAACCTATCCTGACGAACCAATAAAAGACAATATGAAACCCGACAAAAACGGTGTCTATCAAATCGTTGAGGAAATACCGCAATTTCCTGGTGGGGAAAAAGCCTTGATGGAGTACATGGCCAAAAACCTCACTTATCCGCAAGAGGCAAGGGACAAAGGTATTGATGGTCGCGTGTTCGTCGGCATGGTGATTGAAAAAGACGGCAGCGTGTCGAATGTGAAAGTCCTTCGCGGCATCGGCAGTGGCTGCGACGAAGAAGCAGTTCGTGTCATCAAGTCCATGCCGAAATGGAAACCCGGAATGCAGGATGGCAAACCTGTTCGCGTGAGCTACCAAATCCCCATCAACTTCAAGCTGTCAGAAAAACAGCCAAAGAAGAAATAAAGGGATTGTAGGGCTGTCGTACCACGGCAGCCGCACTGGATTTTCCCTAGGTGCGGCTGCCACGGTGTGACAGCCCTACAAGCCTCGATTCTGCGTGAGAAAAATCAATAATTCAGCCCAAACGCCCAAATGGGAATCACATTGCCGTAACCATATTCGATGTCATCTTTCACAATATAGCCTTCCGCCGCATCTGTAATTTGTCGCTTTCCCTTGCTTTTCCCACCGACTTCGAACGTCTTCCCCTGAATTTCGAAATCGGAAATGGGTGATGATGTAACCTGATGATTCACGCGCATTTGGTTGAAGAAAAAAGTCTCTCTGATGGTGCCAGCGTCTTCTTGTCCGTTGCCCAAGGCATACAAAAGGTTGGTATTGTCCAAATAGACTTTTTCCACCTTGCCGAGTTCGCCCAAGCCGCCTGTGCCGTCTTTCAGTTGGGCCAACAGTCCGGCTTTTTCCATAAAGGTCAGATAGTCTTCAACATTATTGCGGCTGGCCTGGATTTGGCTTCCGAGGCTGCTCATATTGGGTTTGTAGGGTACCAAACCGGCCAAGATGACCATCAGTTTCTTCAGTTTTTTCGCTGTGCCGATGTTCATGTTGGCAAACTGCGGAATGTCCATCTCAATGGTTCGGATGATGACTTGGTTGAGTTCCGTCTCAAAGTCAACGTCCTGGCCAAAAGGATAATAGCCCTCTTTCAGGTATTCCTTGAAGTACACTAAAGGATGGCTTATCCCCGTGATACGCGCCTCGTTTGCCAAGATTTGGTCCAAACTGAAAACAGGCACGTCAATCTGATGCCGAATGGCCAAAAACTCCCTGAATGAAAGTCCTTGCATCAGATATTTTGGGGCGCGACGGCTCAAGTCGGCCTCGCCTTTTTCGATGTCGAGAACAGACGAACCCGTGAAATAAACGTGTAAGTCCGGAAACGAGTCGTACATCAACTTGAGTTCCTGCGACCAATTGCTGTATTTGTGCACCTCGTCGATAAACAAATACCTGCCTCCGTTTTTGTTGAAGGTCTCGGCGGTTTCGTAAAGGGTGTGCGTCGAAAAATACAGGTGGTCAGCCGTGACGTAGAGTGTGTCATGAAGCGAATGCTTTTTCTTGATGTGTTGGAGAAACAAGGTCGTTTTGCCCACGCCTCTTGGCCCGACAAGTCCCAACATTCTGTTCTGCCATCGGATGGCGTCGTACTTGTAGCGCACAAACCGACTCACTGTCGCGTCGAGTTGCTTTTCCATGAATTGATATAGCGCTTCCATCGTTTCCTGTTTTTTTGACGCGGCAAAGATAATAAAAATGCACTATATGAGTGCAAATTTTTCAAAAAAATGCACTATATGAGTGCAAATTATTCCAAAATCAACTGCTCCCATTGGATTTTCGGCACAAACTGCACCCCATCCGCATCACGGTAATAGGCCAGTTTGTCGCCCGCATCCACGGGCTCCAGCTTGATTTTTTCCGCACCCTTTCCGATGGCGAGCATCAGCAACGGCTCGTAAGGCAGCGCGAAGTGTTCCGTAATCTTCGCCTTGTTGAAAGCCCCAATCATGATGCCGTTCAAGCCCATCTCGGTGGCTTTCAGTAACATGCTTTGTGCCGCAATGCCAAGGTCGATGTCCACAAACTTGGTTTCGGGCACGGTGCTGCAAATGATGATGAACGCCTCAGGCTCGGTGCCAGGGAAGGGCAAATGCAACTCGGGCAGCAAACCGCCGAGTTTCATGTTTTGCAGGATGAAGTCGGCACCCGTTTCCTTGGTCACCAACTTGAAACGCAGCACCTGCTGGTTTTTCGCTGAGGCGATTTTGGCGTTCACCGCCACAATACGCTCCAGCATCTCGCGTTTCACCACAAAGTCCTTCTGGTAGCCGCGATAGCTGCGGTTTTTCTCCATCAAGGTTTCCACTGAGGTATGTTTCACCACGGTCTTCTTGGCACCTGCGCCAAAGACCTCTTCATAACGTTTTTCCAAGTATCCGTCGGCCATATTGTTGTTGGTTTTAGGTGGCGAAAATACAAAATCCCACTCAAAGTCGGTTGTTTTTTGTATTTTTGCAGGCAATACACGCAACATATCAACGATGAAGAAATTCTTCTTCCTACTCCTTTTCCTCGCCACGGCCACCCTCGCCCAAGCCCAAGTCAGCAAGATGCTCGGCCAGTGGAACACCTTTGACGACAAGACGGGTGACATGCGCTCCACCGTCAGAATCTACGAGGAAAACGGCACTTATCAAGCCGAAATCACCACGCTTTACGAGAAAGATGCCAACGGCAAGTATCAGGTGATGAAAGCACCTTATCCGAAAGACTACGAAGGCGTTGTCGGCACCAAGATTTTCATCGGCATGAAAGTGCACGGCAATCAACTGAAAGGCAAGATTTACGACCCCGAAAGCCAAAAGACCTACCACGGCAAGGCAACCTATCAAGCCAAAACCGACGAACTCATCCTGCGTGGTTCGTTGGACAAGGCAGGGCTTTTGGGACGCTCGCAGGCTTGGAAACGGAAAAAATGACTAATTTTGCGGCATGAAAAAACGCTTGTTACGAATCGGTTCGTTTTTGTTGGCTCTCGTGGTGCTGTTCGTTTCCGTGGGTTGGGACGTGAAGTTCCATTATTGCACGGCGGAGCATCACCTTTCGGGCAGCTTTGGCGAGGCGGCGGAATCGTGCCAGCATTGCCACGACCATGAGCACGAACACGAAGCACATTTCGCGCAACAGCATGAAACCCAGTTCAATGCCAAGTGCTGCTGCGAGGACTTCGAGCGCAAAATCCGATTCACCGACAACTATGTTTTTTCACCCGAAAAGCACGTTAATATCCATTTCCAACCCTTTGTTTTCGTCCATCTCGACCTCCAAAACCTGATGCCGAAAGCAAAACAGGTTTTCCAGCTCTTCACGGCTCGAAAAATACCACCATTCCTCTCTGCAAGAGACAGGCTGGTGTTTTTCTCGGCATTGAAAATTAACCCTTTGGTTTTCTGATACTTCGCTTTGTCGGATTTGCAATCCGCCAAAACAAACGGCTGCCACGGTGTGACGGCCCTATTATCACGGACACACGCGGTGTGTCCCTACAACCGAATTTTGAATATTAAATCTTAAATTTTGAATCCGATGAAAACCAACAAAATAATACTTATCACCTTGTTATTGGCCTTCGCCACGGGCGCGTTTGCCCAAGGCTTCATCGAAGGCACCGTCTATGAACAAAACGAGAAAGGCGAGAAAATGCCATTGCCAGGCGTGAATGTGTATTGGAAAACCGTCAACGTGGGCGTGGTGACCGATGCCCACGGGCACTACAAAATCCCGCTGCACGAAACCGTCTGCTGCCTTGTGTTCAGCTGCATAAGCTACGAAAACGACACCATCCACCACATGCACGACCCCGCGCATTACGACCACGTTTTCCTCTCCGCCCACATGCTGAACGAGGTGGAAATCAAGGCACGCGAAAAGGCTTCTTACCTCAACACCATCAAGCCGATAGCCGTGCAGGAAATCACCTCGGAAGGCTTGCGCCGCGCGGCCTGTTGCAGCCTCGCCGAAAGTTTTGAGGGCAACGCCTCGGTGGATGTCAACTACAGCGACGCCGTCACAGGCGCGAAGCAAATCGAACTGCTCGGCTTGAGCGGACTCTACACCCAAATGATGGCCGAAAACATGCCCAATTTCCGCGGGTTGGCCTCGGCTTTCGGCCTGAACTATGTCCCTGGCACTTGGATGAACGGCATCCAGATTTCGAAAGGAACTTCCTCTGTCAGAAACGGTTATGAATCCATCAGCGGACAAATCAACGTGGACTACAAGAAACCCGAAGAAGGTGAGAGCGAAAAACTGTTCCTCAACCTTTACGGCAGCACGATGACCATGACGGAACTCAACTTCAACACCCGTTGGAACGTGGGCAAACACGGCAGCATGATGGTGCTCGGCCACGCCAACCACAACTTCATGTCGATGGACGACAACGGCGACGGCTTCATGGACGACCCAATGGTGACGCAAGGCAACTTGTTTGTGCGCTACAACTACGCCAAGGACTGGTTCGAGGGCATGTGGGGCGCTAAAGCATTGAGCGAGCGACGTTTCGGCGGTATGATGCACCACAATGGCACTGGCGATTCCGACAATATGCACTTCCTCATCAACACGGCGCGCTACGAGGCCTTCTCCAAGACGGGTTTCCTCTTCGACCGCGATAATACCAGCCTCGGTCTGCAACAGCAATTCGTTTACCACGACTTGAAGTCCGCCTATTTCGGCAGGACCGACTACAACGCCACCCAGCTTTCCTATTACGCCAACCTCCTTTTCGATTCCTATTTAGTGAACGACCACCACAAATACTCCGTCGGGGCAAGCTATTCTTTCGACAAATACGACGAAAGCCTGAACGACAGCACATTCCAGCGCGTTGAGCATGTGCCTGGAGTGTTTGCGGAGTATGTCTTCAACGACGACCACCACTGGAGTGTGA
Source organism: uncultured Bacteroidales bacterium (assembly GCA_946610645.1). Lineage (GTDB taxonomy): Bacteria > Bacteroidota > Bacteroidia > Bacteroidales > F082 > Limimorpha. The sequence goes on along the minus strand of CAMOCK010000196.1, from coordinate 19,569 downwards.
TTGCGGGCATGAGGGCCGACTACAACACCTATTACCAAAAACTGCTCTACACGCCGCGCTTGCATGTGCGCTTCAAGACGCACGACGAGCTGACGTTGCGCCTTTCGGCGGGCAAGGGCTACCGCTCGCCCAACGTCTTGGCCGAAAACTCCACGATGTTTGCCTCGGCACGTCAAATCGTCTTTGTGGACACGCCCAAGATGGAAGAAGCATGGAACTACGGCCTTAACCTGACCAAAGGCATCGACATCGGCTGGCGAGAGATTGTCATCAATGCCGACTTCTACCGCACTGATTTCGTCAACCAAATCGTCCTCGACCGCGACGCCGACGCGCACCAAGTACGCATCTATAACCTCGACGGAAAGTCGTACTCCAATAGTGCCCAAATCGAGGCCAACTGCGAGATTTTCAGGGACTTCGACCTGACCTTGGCTTTCCGTTACAACGACGTGAAAATGACCATCAACGACACCTTGCGCGAAAAACCTTTCGTGAACCGCTACAAGGGTTTGGTCACCATGTCGTATGCGCCCGGCACTTGGCAGTTCGACCTGACGACCCAGTTCAACGGCGACAGCCGTGTCACCGACCTGAGCGGCAACGCCACCGCCGTGGCCAATGGCCAAAAAATTGAACGCTCGCCCTTCTATGTCATCATGAACGCACAGGTTACCAAGAGCTTAGGAAAGTATTGGGAAGTCTATGTCGGTGGCGAAAACCTGACCAATTACAAACAGAACTACCCCATCATCTCCGCCGACAACCCGCAAAGCGACGACTTCGACGCCTCGATGGTTTGGGGTCCTTTGAGCGGCATCAGGGTTTATGTGGGCGTGAGGTTCACGGTGAAATAGGGGAGGGCTACCCTATCTGGCTCCAATCGAATGTCTGCGCGAATAATTCCTTGTAGTGTTCGCGCAGCATTCGGTTTTCAGGCTTGATGAGTTTCGGGTCGTCGGCCAAGAGGCGGATGGCGGCTTCGCGAACTTGAGGGATTAATGCACCGTCTTTCTGCAAATCACCAATCAGCATTTCGATTTGTCCGGATTGGCGCGTGCCACCTGTTTCGCCCGGACCGCGCAACTCCAAATCGACCTCGGCGATTTCGAAGCCGTCGTTGGTGCTGCACATGGTCTTCATGCGGGTCTTGCCGTCGTTGGTAAGTTTGTGGTCGGTGACGAGGATGCAATACGATTGGTCGGCACCGCGCCCCACACGACCGCGCAATTGATGCAGTTGCGACAACCCGAAACGGTTGGCGTTCTCGATGATCATCACCGTGGCATTGGGAATGTTCACGCCCACCTCGATGACCGTGGTGGCCACCATGATTTGCGCGTTCCTATTGATAAAACGTTGCATCTCGAAGTCCTTGTCCTCGGCCGTCAACCTACCGTGGCAGACGCAGAGTTTGTATTGCGGCTCGGGAAAGTCATGCAGCAGGGCTTCGTAACCTTCCTGAAGCGCGATCATATCCGTGTTCTCCGACTCCTTGATACAGGGATAGACCACATAAATCTGCCGTCCGAGCGCGATTTGCTGCTTCATGAACATCATGATGCGATAGCGGTCGTCGCTGTAGACATGGTAAGTCTGCACAGGCTTTCTTCCAGGTGGCAGCTCGTCGATTTTCGAGACGTCGAGGTCGCCGTATTGCGTCATGGCAAGGGTGCGCGGGATGGGTGTGGCAGTCATCACGAGGGTGTGAGGCGGTATCTCTGTTTTCTCGTAGAATTTCGCCCTTTGCTCCACGCCAAAACGATGCTGCTCGTCGATGATGGCCAGGCCCAAGTTCTTGAACAACACCTTGCTTTCAATCAGCGCATGGGTGCCCACCACGATTTGCATCGTGCCATCGGCCAGGCCTGCGTAAATCTTCCTTCGTTCCACAATTTTGGTGGAACCCGTCAGCAGGGCGAAGTTGATGTTCATGTCCTTTAGTTGCTCCTGAAGCGTCGCAAAATGTTGTGTGGCAAGGATTTCCGTTGGAGCCATCAGGCAGGCTTGGAAGCCATTGTCCAAGGCCAAAAGCATCACCATGAGTGCGACGATGGTCTTGCCGCTGCCCACATCGCCTTGCAGCAAGCGGTTCATCTGATGCCCCGAACCCAAGTCCTTACGGATTTCCTTGATGACACGCTTTTGGGCATTGGTGAGCGGGAAAGGAAGGTGGTTTTTGTAAAAGCTGTTGAAATAATCGCCCACCACACTGAAAACATGACCCTTTATGGCCTGTTCGCGGTGCATCTTGTTGCGCAACAGCTTGAGTTGGAAGAAGAAATGTTCCTCGTATTTCAGTCGGCGCGTGGCATGCTGGATTTCGATATTGTTGGAGGGCAGGTGGATTTGGTAATAGGCATAGCGGCGCGGAATGAGTTGCTCGCTTTCGATGAGCGATTTGGGCAAGGTTTCGGGGATGTACTCAAACACCTGTTGGAGAATGAGTTTTTGCAGTTTGGCGATGGTGCGCGTGCCAAGACCGTTGTCCTTCATGCGCTCCGTGGTGTTGTAAACGCCTTGCAAGCCCTCGCCGATGAGCGGGTCCTTGGGGTCGTATTCCTCGATTTCGGGGTGGACGAAGTTGAAGTTGTGGTTGAACTCGCTAGCTTTACCAAAAAGCACATATTTCACACCAGGCTTGAAGCGGTTCTTGAGCCATTTCAGTCCGCGAAACCACACCAATTCGATGCTGCCGCTGTCGTCGGTGAAAACGCCAGTGGCGCGCGTAGCCCTCGGTGCACCAATCATCTTGATGTTGGAGATGGTGCCGACCAACTGATAGTACACGGAGTCATCGTTGATATAGGCCACCTTCTGGATCTGGCTGCGGTCGATATAGCGGAACGGAAACTGGTTGAGCATATCCTGATAGGTGGACACGCCCAACTCCTTCTTCAGCACTTCGGCCTTCTTCGGCCCGACGCCCTTCAGATAGGCGATATTCGTTTGCAGCAGGTTCGTTTCCATGCGGCAAAGATAACATTTATTTCTGAATCTTCGGGGCCGCCGCCCGGCTTTGGTTGACGATCCAAACACCAGTGAAAACCAGTGCCATGGCGATTCCCTTCTTCCAGGTGAAGTGGTCCAGACCGATGACAATGCTAATAATGGTAGCGATGATGGGCTGCACATAGTTGTACATGCTGACCAACGTGGGCCGCAGGCGTTTCTGTCCGATGGGGATGAGGAAATAAGCGACGAAAGTGGCAAAAAACACCACAAAAGCAATTTGCCACGCCACAGGACTTTCAATCTGTCCAAAAGGAATATGTATCAGTTTTTTGACATTGAAGGGCACCGTCACCAGCATGGTGAACAGAAACATCCACTTCATGAAGGTGACCACATTGTATTTCGAGATGAGCGGGCGGAAGATGCCGAGATAGAGGGCGAAAGTTAGGCCGTTGACGACCACGAGGACGATGCCCAGGGGCTTGGTCTCGGAAGCGCCGCCACCCAGTCCCACCGAGTTGAAAACCAAGATCAGAACGCCAGCTAAGCTTACCAAAATGCCGCCCACTTTCTTGAAGGTAATAGGCTCCTTCAAGACGATGGCCGCCACAACCATGGTCAGGATGGGCGTACAGGTATTGGTGATGCTCGTGTCGATGGAGGTCGTCATGGTGATGGCCTTCAGGAAACTCCATTGGGTGAGAAACAGTCCCAGCATGGAAGCCACAAAGATTTGCAGCATGTCCTTCAGCGGCACTTTTTCCTTGGGCATGAAGAGCGAAAGCAACCAAAACATCAGTGTGGCGCCCGCTGCACGGAAACACAGTAAGTCCATGGGGGTCAATACGTTGGCGTTTGAGATGTTCTTGCAGCAAACGATGTTGAACCCGAAGATGCAGTAGGCACCAAAACAAGCGAGGTGCCCCGTAAGCGTTGATTTGTTCAATCTCATAAGACGGTTTTTAAAACTTTAGCCAATACCCGCCTGCTTCAAAATGGCCATAAAAGTTCCTTTTTTCAAGTCTTTCCCATTGTGATAAGGAACAATGATGGTCTTATTATTCATTGGATTGTAATACACCTGATGAGAACCTTTTCCCCTTTTGAAGACATAACCGTTTTCTTCAAGCAATCGGATTAAATATGTCGGACTCAGGTTCATACAGCCATCAAATTCATGGAATACTCCAATACATTGCTATCATCAGGAACCTGTTCGCCCCTGTCTTGCAATTCCTCGATATAAAGTTCAATGGCTTCTTTGGCCATTTCGATAGCTTCATCAACAGTATCGCCGTAAGTGATACATCCTGGAAGTGAAGGCACAAACACCGTATATCCACCTTCCGCTTCCTTCCTGAGGTTGATTTTGTATGTCCTGTTCATGGATTAGACTTATTGTTACAATGTGCAAAAGTAGATATTTTTCTTGAACAGGCCATGTTTTTATTATTTTTGCGGCGTTATGACCCGTTTCATCAACATTCATACCCATAGCACTGGATCTGGAAGTGCGTTCATCGAAATCATCAATATGGGCTTGGAGCAACCCTGTCCCGAGCATGGACTTTACAGTTACGGCATCCACCCTTGGGAGATTGAAAAGATTGATTTCCAAGAAGAAATGATGTTTTCGATTTTGAAGGAACGTCTGGCCATGCCCAATGTGGTCGCCCTCGGCGAGGCGGGTTTGGACAAGTTCCACGGCGATTTTGAGCGACAAATGAAGGTTTTTGAGCGACAGATTGTCCTTGCCGAAAACCTGAAGAAGCCCATGATTCTGCACGCCGCGAGGAGCAACAACGAAATCATCGCCCTGCGGAAAAAACACCGACCGAAGCAGCCTTGGATCCTGCACGGCTTCAACGGCACAGAACAGGATGCCCGGCAGCTCATCAGTCATGGGATTTATCTTTCGGTGGGCGAGAGTCTATTGCATCCCGACAGAAAGATTTATAAAGCACTCAGATTCATCGACTTGGACTATATTTTCCTTGAGACCGATGTGGCGGAAATCGGCATTGAGACGGTGTATGAGGCGGCGGCGAAACTGTTGGAAATGGATTTAACGGCATTGCAAACGAAAATCTTTAGTAATTTTGCAGCCCTATGGAACACTGGCAAGACAGAACCCGCCTCTTGATTGGCGATGGAGGCATCAACACATTGAAAACCAAGCATGTGCTTGTGGTAGGATTGGGTGGCGTGGGGGGCTATGCCGCCGAGCAGTTGGCGCGTGCGGGCATTGGCCGAATGACGATTGTCGATGGCGATGTGGTCAATGTCACCAACCGCAACCGACAGCTTTTGGCCTTGGAAAGCACCCTCGGTCGCCCCAAGGCCGAGGTGATGGCCGAGCGACTTCGCGACATCAACCCCGAGATTGAGTTGACCGTCCTTAACCAATACCTAAAAGACCAAGCCATCATCGACCTGATGGAACAACCATTTGATTATGTGGTTGATGCCATCGACACGGTGGCACCCAAGGTGTTTTTGCTCTACTATGCCAAGCAAAACAACCAGCGCATCGTAAGTAGCATGGGCGCTGGCGGCAAGTTCCATCCTGAAAGGATTGAAATCGCCGACATTGCCAAATCCAACCACTGTCGCTTGGCGTTCTATATCCGCAAACGCTTGCACCGCCTCGGCGTTTTCGAAGGCATCAAGGTCGTTTTCTCGCCTGAGCCAGTCGATGCATCGGCCATCATCACCGAGGGTGTTGATGAGCAGAACAAGGTCTCCAACGTGGGCACCATTTCCTACCTTCCCGCCGCCTTCGGCATTTTCTGCGCCTCGGTGGTGATTAATGACTTACTTGGAAAATGAAAAAGATTCTCTTCATCTGCCATGGCAACATCTGCCGCAGTCCCATGGCCGAGTTCGTAATGAAAAAACTCGTGTCGGATGCAGGTTTAAGCGAACAATTTGAAATTGCCTCAGCAGCAACATCAACCGAAGAAATCGGCAATCCCGTCTATCCACCTGCGCGGCGCAAGCTGGCCGAGCACGGCATCGGTTGTGAAGGCAAGACAGCCCGTCAGATGACTCGGCATGACTATGCCTATTACGACCACGTCATCGCCATGGACCGCAACAACCTGCGCAACCTGAAACGAATGTTCGGCGAGGACACCGAACACAAAATCAGCCTGTTAATGAACTATACCCAGCACCCTGCTGATGTCGCCGACCCGTGGTACACAGGCGATTTTGAGGCCACTTGGGTGGATGTTTTGGAGGGATGCAAAGGACTTTTATCCTATCTGATCTTTCTGTCTTTTTCCCATCCACTTCATCCATTCCCTATCTGAGCATCATAACAGTCCGGCCATATATACCGGCACCAATAGGGTTTCTCCATCTTTGCGAAAGTCTTTGGTGTAAACAAGGTAGCGGTTTCCCACCCGAGAAGAGAACTTTTTGCAGAACTCGTCAAGCGAACGGTGGGTGTTGTATCCTTCGGATTTTACTTCGATAGGGCAAATTTTTGTTGTGTGCGACAACAGAAAATCAACCTCATAATTGTGTTTGTTACCATCAGGGAAAGTGTAATAAAACAAGCGGTTGCCAGCCGCAACAAGCATTTGTGCCACCATGTTTTCATACACATAGCCGAGATTGGCAGAAAGGCTGTCATTGAGCAGTTTCTGATAAATGATATTTTCCGTAAAATTTTTGTCCCAAAACGCCAACGTAACAAACAATCCCGTGTCAACCGTGAACATCTTATATGCCGAGCGGTCGGTTGTCAAGTCAAAGCCGACATTGGGGTCATTGGCATGGTAGCACACATTGACCGTCTTGCTGTCTTGCATCAAAAAAACAAGATTGTCCAACTGCTCTGCCCTCGTTTTGTCAATGACAGTAGTAGGCTGGAAACGGTTGGCGTTGTTGGCTAACTGCGAGGGTATCGCCATGAACAAAGACATCGCTTTGCCTGTTTTGTCAATCTTTTGGAAGTCGTTGCGATACAAGCGGATAATGCTTCTCTTGACCTTGTCAACGGCGGCTAAATCCTTAGTTTCAAGGTATTTGCTTACCGCTTGCGGCATTCCACCGACAAGCATGTACAAACGGAAATCACGCATCAGCTTGCGATTGACCGCATCGCCAAAACCACGCTTTTTTTGAAATGCTTCACGTAACAAATCCATAGTTGCGGTGTCACCCAACGCCCATAAAAATTCCTCATAATCCAATGGATGCAAATCCAAAACTTCCTCTTCCGAAGGAATTATGATGTTCTCCACGTTTTTGTGGATGCTGATGAGGGAACCCGTTTCGATATAATCATATCTGCCGTCCTCTACCAGTGCCTTAATCGCTTGACGAGCAATAGGATACTTCTGTACTTCGTCAAAGACAATCACCGTCTCGCGTTCATACAGTGTGATGTTTTTCAGTAGCCTGAGTCGCGTGAAGAAAAAGTCCATGTCTGACAAGTCCTCAAACAAAGCCTTTTCTTCCTTCGAGGCTTTCGAGAAATCGAAAAGGGCAAATGACTTATACTCGTTTTGAGCAAATTGGCGTACGAGGGTAGACTTGCCCACGCGCCTTGCGCCTTCAATCAAAAGTGCCGTCTCGCCATGCGACTCTTGCTTCCATTGCAACATTTTTTGGTACGCTTTACGCCTAAAAATAAACTTTGTCATATCAACAATTATTAATATGCAGCAAAAATACTATAAATCCGTGAATTACAAGAAGAAATCAAAAAAAATGTTCCTTATGCGCAGTTTTTAAAAGGCAAAAATGTTCCTTGAGCGCAATTTTTGAATGACCAAAATGTTCCCTGAGCGCAATTTTCTGGAATTGAAAGTGATTTTTTCATCCACTTCATCCATTTCCAAGCCGAATTATCCATTTTGGACGCGGTAATTCTTGAATTGACAGGCTGCAAAAATGATAAAATCGCAATACAGCAGCTTGAAAAGGTGCAAAATGCGACAGGAAAACTCCTTGAAAAGGTGCAAAAAGTATAGAAAAAATTGCTTGAAAAGGTGCAAAAGTTATATCTTTGCAGCCGTTATGAGACGAAAAGTTTACGATAAGTTATTGAAATGGAAGGCGGAAGACCAAGGCCGTGTAGCCATTCTGCTTGACGGTGCACGGCGTGTTGGAAAGAGTTATATCGCCCGAGAGTTTGCCAAAGAGTATAAATCGGCCATTTTTGTGGATTTCAGCGACATGTCGCAGCCATTGCGCCACATCTTCGACAACTATCTGCATGACCGCGAAGAGTTGTTTCTTCAGCTCCAGTTGCACTTTCACGTGACCTTGCATGAGCGCAACTCCTTAATTGTGTTCGATGAGGTTCAAGAGTATCCGCAGGCGCGGGCGGCCATCAAGCATTTGGTGGCCGACGGGCGTTATGATTACATCGAGACTGGCTCGTTGGTTTCCATCAACAAGAATGTCAAGGATATACTGATTCCATCGGAAGAGAGGCGCATCAAGATGTATCCTATGGATTTCGAGGAATTTCTTTGGGCTTTGGGCGACGAGATGATGATGCCTTTCGTCAAAAACTGCTTTGAAAAAAAACGGCCACTTGGCCCCGTCCATGCCAAGGCGATGGATTATTTCCGCAAATACTTGCTGATTGGCGGAATGCCTCAAGTGGTGAAGAACTTTGTCGAACATCGCGATTTCCGCAAGGTCGACAGGGAAAAACGCATGATCCTCGACCTGTATCGTCAGGACATCGAAAAACATGCTGACCGCCTTGAAAAGAAGGTGAAAAGCATTTTCGACACCATCCCTGCTGAACTTCAGCGCCATGAAAAGAAGTTCCGCTTGGCGGATTTGGAAAAGAACGCCAAGTTTCGCAGCTACGAGTCAAGTTTCGTTTGGCTCGACGAGGCTCGTGTGGTAAACCTTTGCTTTGCCGCCACCGAGCCAAATGTGGGTTTGGGCCTGAAACTGGACAATAAGCGGGTAAAGTGTTATTTTGCCGACACTGGGCTGTTGGTTTCACATGCTTTTGACGAAAACGAGTTGATGGACAATAACTTATACCAAAAACTTTTGTTGGACAAATTAGAGATTAATAAAGGTATGCTGGTGGAGAACATCGTGGCGCAGATGTTGGCAGCGGCGGGACACAAACTATATTTCTACAGCAACGTTTCTCGTGATGATGCCGAGGAAAGAATGGAAATTGATTTCTTGGTCAGGAAGCCGCAAATCACCTCACGGCACAACATCTCTCCCATCGAAGTGAAGTCGGGAGCAGGCTACAGCCTTTCCTCGCTGACGAAGTGCATCAACAAGTACAGTCCTTACCTCTCAACGCCGTACGTCTTACATTCAGCCGATTACAAGGAGGAAGGCAATATCACCTACCTGCCGCTGTATATGACGCCGTTGTTGTAGCTTCCCTTCGATTTTTCAGCCATTTTCCCATCCATTTCATCCATTTCCCTTACTTATTATCCATTTTGGATACAGTTTTTGTATCTGATTTGGATAATTAAAGCATTGATTATCAAATATTTAATTTGGTTGTATGGAAAATTGTTGTATTTTTGCAGCATCAAATGTCAAACTAAACTGTTCAAACAAAAGTTGCGCCCGACACGAACTAAGGGATAAAACAATGAAAAAATCTACAACGAACTTAATGATTGCGCTATGTGCAACTCTGATGTGTGTCAATTTCACATCATGCAACAAAGACCCCGAACACGAACCAACTCCCGAACCTGAACCAACGGAAGAGTTTACAATCATTGGTACCTGGAAATCTACCGAATGGTTTGAAGTAGACGATGACGGGGAAAGTGATGGAGAGTATACGGATGAGTTTTATGTTATCTTCATGGAAACCACGGCAAAACTCTATCTTTACGATTGCAATGATAATGAAATAATAGAATCACGCTATACTTTTAGAGAGGAGGATAATAGCATTATCTATTTTGATAACCCCGTTATCAGTAGCCAAGGAACCAATAATAATTATGGCCTACGGATTATTGGAAAGGTTAATGAAACAACGAAAAGACTAATCATCCAGGTTGATGGTTATGAAGACGGTAGCCATCAACTCTATTATTTTAGAAAGCAATAAAAAGCCGATTCACATGACTTCAACCTCGTTGCAAATAAAAATGTGGCGGGGTTGTTTTATTCCTTATCCCTCACCAAACTAACACTATGGCCACTGGCGCAGCACGAAAGCCTACCACCATTTCGAGAAGTGAACCCACGTGGGCGAAACCGACCTGTTTTGGGAAGATTTCGCCCGTTTTTACCCCAAATAAGCCATCATGGCGTCACAACAATCCTGCCATGTAAGCTGGTACAAGCAAGGTGTTGTCATCCTTGCGAAGCTCTTTGGTGTAGATGAGGTAGCGCTCTCCGATCCGTGATGGGAACTTTTGGCAGAAAGCGTCCAACGAAGCATGGGAGCTATAGCTTCCCGATTTCACTTCCAATGGGCATAGCTTTGCTCCTCGCGAAAGCAGGAAATCCACCTCGTAGTTATGCCTGTCGTCTTTGGGCCATGTGTAGTAGTAAAGTTCGTTACCTGCGCTGCGAAGCATCTGTGCCACAAGATTCTCATACACATAGCCAAGATTGGCGGGCAGGCGGTCGGCAAGCAGTTTGTCGTATAGGATGTTTTCGGTGAAACTTTTGTCCCAAAAAGCCAATGTAACCATCAGTCCCGTGTCGCCCACATACAACTTGAATCGGCTTCTGTCTTCGCTCAAAGGTAAGCCTACTTGAGGATCGGTGACGTGGAATGCGAAATTGACCGTCTTGCTTTCCTCCAAGGCAATCAGATATTCCTCCATCTTCTCCGTTTTCACACCTTTGACAATGGATGTCGGATAGAACCGCGATACCCCACGCGAAAGCATCGATGGTATGGAACTGAAGAGTCTCCCTATTTTCCCCGTCTTGTCAATCTTGCGGAAATCGTCAATGTAGAGCTTTATGATTTTGCGTTTCATGGAATCAACCGCCCGCAGGTTTTTCGTGCCCAAATATTCGCTCACCGCTTGCGGCATACCACCTACAAGCATATACAGCCTGAGGCTGCGCATGTGCTGGCGGTTCATGTCGGCACCGAGCGAGGCTTTTTTGTCCAATAGCTGCCTCAAAAGTGGGACGGTAGCCGTGTCGCCCATGGCCCAACAGAATTCCTCGTAATCCATCGGAAACATCTCTATCCTATCTTCCTCGCTGGGAATGGTGATGCCGTCGGTGTTTTGGCGTATGCTGATGAGCGAACCTGTTTCAATGTAATCATACCTGCCGTCTTGCACCAAGTATTTGATGGCTTGTCGTGCCTTCGGGCATTGTTGCACTTCGTCAAAGATGATTTATTTGAAATACGCTGCAAAATTACTAATAATCTTTGTATTACACAAATTATTGGAAAATAAATACTATCAATCCCCGAAGTTTTTTATCGAAAAATACTATCAATCCCCAAAGATTTTTCGATAATAATACTTTCAATCCCGTTTTTCATCATAACCAACCAAAATTCGTCATAATTCGCACAAACGATAAAAAATGTCACTTTGCGTGAAAGATAAGGCTGTCTTACCGTTGAGGAAATCATAACATCTCAATCGCAGGCATTTGTTTGAAGTGGGCGGAAAGAACAAGACTTTCGACCAAATCAAGGATGTTCCAGACAGTTATCTTGCCTGCCTAAGACATGGAAGTGCCTGTAGAGTTGGAGATTGTTGGGGGCGGCCACTGGCGCAGCGTGAAGGACTACCAGCATTTTGAGAAGAAGGTGAAATAGTTTTTCCCATCCACTTCATCCATTTCCATCCCAAATTATCCATTTTGGATACAGTTTCTGTATCCGATTTGGATAATTAACATATTGATTATCAAATAGTTAATTTGTATGTTTTGAAATTTTTTGTATATTTGCAGCGTGAATAATAACGTAAAAGACAACAATTCAAATCTTAATACTATGAACAAAAGATCTTTACATTCCAAAAGGGCACTCCGCTCCGTCCTGCTCGTCCTACTGCTGAGTACGATGGGGATGGCGAAACTGCAAGCTGAAAACATCACTTTTGCTGATGATAATGTGAAAGCGATCTGTGTTGAACATTGGGACACCAACGGCGATGGCGAGTTGAGCTACGCCGAAGCTGCTGCAGTGACGGCTTTGAATGATGCGTTCCACGGTCATCCTATTACCTCATTTAACGAATTTCAGTATTTCACTGGAGTAACATCTATCGAGGATTTGGCTTTTGATTACAACAGCAATCTCTTTTCAATTATTATTCCCAATTCAGTAACTTCCATCGGTTATTCTTTCAGGAATTGTGAAAACCTAAACTCGTTTTATTTGCCAGCATCAGTGACCTCAATACACCACGGAGCGTTTGAGTCTTGTAGACATATGGAACAAATTGTGGTAGCGGAAAATAATCCTGTTTATGATTCTCGAGAAGGCTGCAACGCCATTATTGAGACTGCCTCAAATACAATGATTATTGGTTGTAATAATACGATTATCCCAAATACGGTTACAACTGTTGAAGGCACCACTTTTGTGGGGAAAGACATCACGTCTCTCTATATCCCTAGTTCAGTGGTTTCTTTTGGAGGTTTCATTTGGTGTCCGATTGAACAAATTGTCGTGGAAGAAGGCAATTCTGTTTACGATTCACGGAATAATTGTAACGCCATCATCGAGACAAGTACCAACAAGCTGGTCAAAGGCTGCAAGAACACGGTTATTCCCAATACCGTGACCAAGATCGGGGAAAGTGCTTTCATTGACTGCGACGGCATTACTTCGATCACTATCCCCGCAGCTGTTACATATATTGGATTATGGGCATTTCGTATACAAGGATTGAACTCAATGACCATTGAAGCCACGACACCTCCGCAATTGTATTGGTATGACGCATGGCATTCTCCGTTCGGTGGGGTGAGCCTTGACATCCCCGTTTATGTCCCTTGTGGCACAATAGAGACCTATCAGAATGCGGATGTATGGAATAGATTCACCAACTTCATTGAAATGTGCAACGGAGATGCTCCCACTGGAGCTATCGACGGCAAGTTTACCATAAACAACAGTGGAGACCAAGTGTATTTCTCACAGGGCAACCTGCAATACATAGGCAGTGCCAGTACGCCTTATTGGAAGTTTGCTGATAACCAATGGGACTATCTTGGTGATAATGGACAGTTCAGTACTGCTCAGGATGTTGATCGAGACCTGTTTTGCTATGGTACTAGTGGCTATAATCATGGGGCAGTATGCTATCAGCCTTGGAGCACTTCTACCAACAATTCTGATTATTGGGCTTATGGTAATAGCACATTCGAATTGTTTGACCTAACAGGAAAGTCAGATTGGGGATATAATCCAATTAGTAACGGGGGCAATGAAGCGGGGATGTGGCGTACAATGACAATTTCTGAATGGGATTTTGTTCTTAATATTCGTTCTACCTTATCAGGGATTCGGTTTGCAAGAGCAAAAGTAAACAATGTATGCGGAGTAATTTTGTTACCCGATGATTGGGAAGCCAGTATTTATGAACTGAATAACTACAACAGCGGTAACTACAATGACAACATTATTACCGCTGAAGATTGGATAAACATTTTTGAGGTCAATGGGGCAGTGCTTCTTCCTGTTACGGGATTGAGAACAGGTGTTGATAGTCATGAAGGAAGGGCTGATTATTGGTCATCTTCAGTTGTGGATGAAGATTGGGCTAGAGGTATCATTATTGATTATGGGGATTTTAATTTGAATGGGTGGCATTATCGACATGATGGCAAATCTGTCCGTCTCGTCCGTCCCGCCCAAGCCAACACTTCTTATTCCATCGAGGCCGTACCAAATCCTACTGGAGGCGGCACGATAACCGGTGCTGGCACATACGATTATTATGCACAAGTTACGCTGACAGCTACTGCCAACGAGGGATACACTTTCTACCAATGGAAAGAAAACGGCAATGTGGTCTCCACGGAAAACACAATCAGTTTTGTCGCGCTTTTCGACAGAAATCTGGAGGCCTGCTTCCTTGAGAACAATACCTTGCTGTATACCTACAACGATGGCGACCACACCGCCACCGTAATCGGCCATAGGGATGGTCAAAATGCCTCGGGCGACCTCGTCATCCCTGGAACTGTCATGCACAATGGTGAGACATATACTGTGACAGCTATTGGAGATTGGGCGTTTAATGGGTGTTCTGGGCTTACGTCAGTTATTTTTTCCAATTCATTGGTTTCTATTGGATTCGCTGCATTTGAAGGATGTTCAGGATTGACTTCAATTGTTTTTCCAAATACGTTGGTGTCTATTAGTGAGAGAGCTTTTATGGGTTGTGGTCTTATAGATGTGGTTATTCCCAAGTCTGTAGATTTGATAGGGACTAATCCTTTTCAAATGTGTTCCAATATAGAACAAATCACTGTAGATTTTGAAAATCCCTATTACGATTCTAGGGGGAACTGTAATGCCATTATTGAAACCAACACTAATCATTTGGTTGCTGGTTGCGAAAACACAATCATTCCAAACACGGTAACCACTATTGACAATTGTGCTTTCATGGATTGTTCAGGTTTGACTTCTATTGTTATTCCTGCTTCCGTATCTTCAATCGGTTTTTGGGCATTTCGAGCCACTGGACTAACCATGATGACAATTGAAGCGACAACACCACCAGAGTTGTCTTATGTTGATCCGTGGCACTCCACATTTGGTGGGGTGAGTCTTGATATTCCCATCTATATCCCCTGTGGCACATTGGAGGCTTATCAGAACGCGGAAGTGTGGAGTAGATTCACCAACTTCATTGAAATGTGCAATGGAGACGCTCCCACTGGAGCCATCGACGGCAAGTTCACCATAAACAACAATGGCGATCAAGTGTATTTCTCACAAGGCAACCTGCAATACCAGGCATCAACCAATACATGGCGGTTTGCCTTGAATCAATGGGAGACAGTCGGTTTGGAGGATAACGAGAATGCCTCTGCAACGTTTGATGGCTGGATTGATAAATATGATTGGGCCACCAGTGGTTATCCGCATATTGAAGATTGTTATCAACCTTGGAGTTCTTGTGGAATGCATTTGGCTTACGGAGCAGAATCGTACAATTTATATGATGAATCAGGACAAGCGGATTGGGGTTATAATGCGATATCTAATGGAGGCAATGTAGAGAATTCGGGCTGGCGCACAGTGAAAGGTAACGAATGGAGTTATTTGTTTAACCACCGAACAACATTATCGGGTATTCGTTATGCGAAAGCCACCGTTAATGGAGAATATGGCGTCATTCTCTTCCCGGACGATTGGAATGCAGACTGGTATGCTGTGAACAACTATAATGAATCGGCTGCTTCTTATAATAGCAATATCATTTCGGGCGATGTATGGGAAAGTGTCTTTGAAGCCCATGGTGCGGTATTGTTACCTCAATCGTCAGGATGCTCAGATATCAGATATTGTTCGGCATCGAAATCTTATACCGGACAGATTTGGATACTGTTCTTCGCCGACACTTTCCTTACTCCTCAAGTTTCCACCTATGTGGGCAAATATGCTGTCCGTCTCGTCCGTCCCACCCTAGAGGTCACCTCTTATCAAATCAATGCCGTTCCGAATCCTTCTTCGGGTGGCACCATCACCGGTGCGGGTACCTTCTATGAAAACGCTACCTGTACCCTCACCGCTACAGCAAACGAAGGCTACATTTTCATCAACTGGACAAGGGACAATGAGGTGGTCGCCACGACCGAGACCTACAGCTTCACCGTCACCGAGGCAGCCGATTACGTGGCCAATTTTGTGGAACAAGGAAGCATCACAAATCATTGGACAATAATAGGAGGTACGCAGTACAACATGACAATGAACGGCATCATTCTCATCAACGGTGTGGAACAGTCCAGAGCGACACTAGAGGTTGGGGCCTTCTGTGGCGACGAATGCCGAGGCAGTATGATGCCAGAGTTCTTCCCGCCATCAGGCCAGTATGTTGTGGCTTTGACAGTGGTCAGTAACCAACAGAGCGGCGAGCTAATCACTTTCCGCCTATACGACCACGAGGTTGGCGAGGAACTCGAATTACAATGCGCCAACAGCATCACTTTTGTGAACAACGACATCATAGGTACAATGGGTGATTGGTACCAGTTTGCCTTCACCAGTGAGGTTGGTGTGAGTGCGACGGTGGATCCTGAGGGCGCTGGTATAGTGACCGGCACTGGCAACTATCTGCCTGGTTCAGAGGTAACGCTGACAGCTAATGCCAACAATGGATATGTCTTCAGAGGATGGTCATTGGACGGCATAACTGTATCGACCGATAACCCCTATACATTCACGGTTATGAATACCACAGAACTTGTGGCACACTTCGATCGACAGCATGTTAGGAATCTGTCGTCAGGTTGGCATTGGTGGAGCACCTATATTGAGCAAGAAGGCATTGATGGTCTTACGATGCTTGAGGAGAGTCTTGGTCACAATGGATTGATAATCAAGACACAAGTGCCATTTGTGCAGAATTACTATCCACAGACGGGATACGACTACTGGTTCGGATCCTTGAGCAATGTGGGACTGACTAATGAAGCAGGCTATCAAATCAGCGTATCAGGCGATTGCCAAGCCGTGATGTCGGGTGCGGAAGCCAATCCGTCGGCCCACTCCATCACGTTACAGTCGGGGTGGAACTGGATTGGCTACCCTGTAACGATGCAGCAAAGTTTGTCGTCAGCCATTTCTGGCTTTACACCCGCGGCCAACGACTTGATTAAAGGACAGAACACTTCGGCAACATACTATGCCAACTACGGTTGGTTCCCGACATCTTTCGTAATGACTCCAGGCGAGAGTTACATGTACCTTTCAAATGCATCTGGTAGTCAAACGCTGACTTACGCCACCAGCAGAGGCGACTATGAACCGATGGAGAAGACTGAAAGAATGTGGATGAATGATGTTCATGCCCATGCTAGTAACTTGACTGTTTTGGCAACAGTCTTTGTTGACGGTATAGAGCAAAAAGGCGACAATCTGGAGTTGGGCGCTTTTGTAGATGGCGAGTGCCGTGGCAGCGCTGTGTTACAATACTTTGAGCCAACCGACCGATGGTACGCTGTTGTGACAGTGGCAGGCGAAGAAGGTGAACAAATGAGTTTTGCAGTCCTTGACAGGAATAACCGCGAAGTCAACGAAAGAACGATTAATCGCTTGACATACAGTGAAAATGCCGTTGTCGGCAGTCTTGATCTACCTTACGAGGTAAGGTTTACAACTGATGAGACGCTGCACATCTACCCGAATCCTATTGGATGCAACGAAAGTTACCAAATTGTTATCCCAACTGAAGAGACATCAAGTGAAGTCATTGTTTACAACACGTTAGGCGACATTGTTGCCCATAAAACCGGCAACATAGGACACGGCCAATTGCAAGGCTTGCTAGGACCAGGAATCTATCTGGTCAGGGTGGTATGTCGCTCTGGAAATGCCTACAACGGAAAACTTATAGTACAGTAAAAGACATACAAATACAACAAACCAATACAAACAGAATAATAAAAGAAATGAAAAGAGTATTCTTAACCTTTGCCTTTATGGTTATAACATGCGTGATGCTTGCGAACCATTGGTCCCCAATAGGAGGAACGCAGTATAACATGACGATGAGTGGAATCATCCTTATCGACGGTGTGGAGCAGACTGGCACCAACCTTGAGGTAGGTGCTTTCTGTGGCGATGAGTGCCGTGGCAGCATGAGACCCGAATTTTTCCCACCATCGAGCCAGTATGTGGTTGCACTTACAGTGGTAAGCAATGTTCAAAGCGGAGAAGCCATCACTTTCCGACTGTTTGACCATTCCACCAACCAAGAGCTTGACTTGGTGTGTATCAACGACATCACTTTCAACAATAACGACATTATTGGCACGCTAGGCGATTGGTTCGAATTCTCATTTTTGACACCGAGTTCTACTGTGACCTACACCTTGCCCATCACTGGCTACGAAAGCACGCCCCCTGTCGACTACTACCTCATCGCTCCGCCGTTCAATGGCATCAACCCTGCCGAGATAGAGGGAATGACAAATGGTAACTACGACCTCTATTACTTTGAGCAAAACCCTGTTGATGGTTTGGAATGGATCAACTACAAACCTAATGGAGCCTTCAACCTTGAATCAGGTAAAGGTTACCTCTATGCTCATGACACTGACGTCACCCTCTCCTTCACGGGTGAACCATACAGCGGTGACGGCAAAGTCACGTTGAGAAAAGTTGGCGGCCAAGGATTTGAAGGCTGGAATCTTATCGGCAACCCCTTTGGCACTACAGCCACCATTGGTGAAAGAGATTTCTATAGGATGAATAGTGGAGGCACCGAGATCATTGTCTCGGAAGACCCCAACATTACCGCTATGGAAGGTGTCTTCGTGTTGGCAGCTAGTGACGGTGAGACCGTTACCTTCACCAAGGCTACAAGAGTCACTGCAAGCGAAAAGAAAGTTGTCATCAACCTCGGTGGTTCAACGTCCACTGTCATCGACCGCGCCATTGTCCGTTTTGGGGAGGGTGGTACGCTGCCAAAGTTCATGCTTAACGAGAGCAACAGCCAAATCTTTGTCCCACAAGGTGGCACAAACTACGCCGTGGTGCGTAACGCCGCACAAGGCGAGCTGCCGCTCCATTTCAAGGCCGCGAAGAACGGGGAATACACCCTCAGCGTGAATCCCGAAGGCGTGGAGATGAACTATCTGCACCTTATTGATAATATGACCGGCGCAGATGTGGATTTGCTGAAAACCAATGAGTACACCTTCACCGCCAAAACCTCGGACTACACTTCACGTTTCCGTTTGGTGTTCGATGCTAACAGCACCAACGCCGACAATGAAGCCTTCGCCTTCATCAGCAACGGCAACATCGTCATCAACGGTGAAGGAACGTTGCAGATTGTGGACGTGACGGGACGTGTGATTCGCACTGTAGGGCTGTCACAATGTGGCAGCCGTACAACAACCAGCGGCATCCCCGCAGGCGTGTATGTCCTGCGTTTGATCAACGGAAACAACATCATGACGCAGAAAATTGTCATTGAATAACAAATAAACACAAATCATAAAATGAAAAAGATAGTATTGACAACCTCAATCATCCTCGGTCTGGCCCTCACGGGCATGGCCCAATCGGGCGGTGGCATGTTCCAGCGCGGCGACGACATGATCGAAAGCAACAACAATTATAGAACCGGCAACTCGCCCATGCTGCCCACGGACCATGGCTCGGGCGAAGACCATCCTGCCTCACCTTTGGGCACCGGCGTCGCCGTGCTCGCAACTTTTGGCGCGGCATACGCTTTCTCAAAAACACACAGACGCAAATAAAGGCTGAAATAATCAAAACGGAGCCTATATCTTTTCCCGTCACAACCCAGCGAAATCCCTAAAACTTCAGGTTTCGCTGGGTTTAATCATTCTTCCCCCATCCTTTCCTTCATCCCCGCTGCCACTTCCGCCGAATAAAACTGGAGGAAATAGAAAGACGGGGCAGTATGACTAAAAAAAGCAGATAATTTTACTTTTTCTCTGTTT
>CAMOCK010000195.1 GCA_946610645.1 uncultured Bacteroidales bacterium | reverse complement strand
GTTGCAGCCCCATCTTCTGCATGTCAACATAGTTCAGGCGCTCGACGAACATCGGGAGCCACATGCCTTCGTCGGCATGAACGCGACCCATCGAAACCATGATGGCCATCGCGATGATTCCTAATACTTTTTTCATTGAGTAAATTTTAAGTTATTGTAATTCAGATATTTGTTTTAATTACGAATGTTGTTTTGGTTTGCAAAGGTACTGAAAAACTGGTAACTGCAAACCATAATCTGCAAACTATAACTATAGATCGACAGCTTTGGTCGACAGCAAGCCGCAGGCCGCATCAATGTCCTGTCCGCGCGAGGCGCGTATGGTGGCTATGATGCCCTTGTCGTTGAGCGAGTCGCGGAACCAGGTCATGGTGGCTCCGTCGGGACTCTTCAGCGGGATGTTCGGCACGGCGTGATACCTTATTAGATTTATGCGACACCGTGTGCTGCCCAGCAGTCGCGCCATTTCCTTGAT
Organism: uncultured Bacteroidales bacterium; assembly: GCA_946610645.1. Taxonomy (GTDB): domain Bacteria; phylum Bacteroidota; class Bacteroidia; order Bacteroidales; family F082; genus Limimorpha. The sequence goes on along the minus strand of CAMOCK010000195.1, from coordinate 5,234 downwards.
ATGTTCCTTTGTGGCGTTGAGGTCCTTGAAGATGATATACTCGAATGAGAGCCGGCGTTGCCCGTGCCAGTCGTGCTGTTTCACGGCATGGATGACTTCCTTGATGGGATAGGTCTTCTCCACGGGCATCAGTTTGAGACGCTCGTCGTGGAAGGGGCTGTGCATCGAGATGGCGAGGTTGCATTTCGATTCTTCGAGGAAACGCTTCATGTTGGGAATGAGGCCGCAAGTGGAAACGGTAATACGGGTCGGGCTCCAGCCCAAGCCCCATTCCTCGGTGAGGATGCTGAGCGTGCGCATCAGGTTGTCGTAGTTGGCCAAAGGCTCGCCCATGCCCATAAACACGATGTTGGTGAGCGTGTCGAATTCGGGCAGGCTGAGGACTTGGTTCACGATTTCGGCCACGGTGAGGTTTTTCTGGAAGCCTTGCTTGCCCGTGGCGCAAAACAGGCAGTCCATCTGGCAGCCCACCTGCGTGCTGACGCACAGCGTGGCACGCTCGCGGTCGGGGATGTAGGCCGCTTCGACGAAATGTTCGCCAGCGGCAAAGAGGTATTTCTTCGTGCCGTCGGTCGAGGTCTGCTCCTTGATTGGAGCCGTCAGCCCGACCTCATAGTGCTCAGCCAGCAAAGCCCTTGCGTTCTTGCTGAGGTTGGTCATGTCCTCAAAGGAGGCGCAGCGTTTTTTGTAGATCCAATCCACCAACTGCTTGCCCGTGAACTTGGGCAGTCCCATTTTCTCGACCACTTCCTGGATCTCGGAAGGTGTCGTTCCTAATAGTATCTGTTTTTCCATGCGACAAAAATAGCGAAAATTATGACATGTCAATCCATCTGGGCGAAGTCGCGTGCCAATCCGCCCTGTGAGGTCTCTTTGTAGAGCGACGGCAGGTCCTTGCCGGTTTCCTTCATTGTTTCGACCACTTTGTCGAACGACACGCGGTGGCGACCGTCAGAGAAGGTGGAGTAGATGTTGGAGTCCAAGGCACGGGCGGCGGCGTAGGCGTTGCGCTCGATGCAGGGAATCTGCACGAGGCCGCATACAGGGTCGCACGTCATGCCAAGATGGTGCTCCAAGGCCATCTCGGCAGCATATTCGATTTGTGCCGGACTGCCCCCGAACAACTGGTTGGCGGCAGCGGCAGCCATGGCGCAGGCCACGCCCACCTCGCCTTGGCAGCCCACCTCGGCACCTGAGATGGAGGCGCTGGTGCGCACGATGTTGCCCACCAAGCCTGCCGTTACCAAGGCACGCACGATGCGCAGGTCGCTGAACTCGTAGCTGTGTGAGAGGTGATACAAAACCGCCGGCATCACACCGCACGATCCGCAAGTGGGCGCCGTGACGATTTGTCCGCCCGAAGCGTTCTCCTCCGACACGGCCAAGGCGTAGCTGTAGACCAACCCACGGCTCTTCAGCGTGTGCGTGTAGCCCGAAGCCTTGATGTGGTACATGGCGGCCTTGCGGCTCAGGTTGAGCGGCCCTGGCAAGACGCCCTCGGCTTGCAGGCCACGCTCGACGGCGGCCTGCATCACACGCCAAACCTCCATCATGTAATCCTCTATCTCTTTCTGGTTTTCATGCTCGTAGACGTATTCCCAATAGGTGCGTCCGCGTTTCTCGCACCAGTCGAGGATGTCGGTCATCTTGGCCAGCGGATAAAGGTCGGGCTGGTCGCTTTGCTTGCCTTCCTCGGCCAAGTTGCCTCCGCCGATGCTGAACACCTGCCATTCGCCAAGCAGGTTTTTGTCGGTGTCGAAAGCCTTGAATAACATGCCGTTAGGATGGAAAGGCAACATGGTTTCTGGTTTCCAAACGATTTCGGACGGGGCTTGAAGCGTGTTGAGGATGGCCCAGTCGGTCATGTGGCCTTTGCCCGTTGCGGCGAGGCTGCCGTAGAGCGTCACCTCAAACGAGGCGGCGTTGGGGAACCGTTGGTTGAAAATGGTGGCGGCTTTTTGCGGCCCCATGGTGTGGCTGCTCGACGGGCCGATGCCGATTTTGTAGATGTCTTTGATGGTTTTCATGCTGCAAAGGTAAGGTTTTGCCCCTGTTTTTGGGCAAAATGTCGAAAAAAAAGAAAAATTTTCGCAAAAATGTTGTAGCGAATGAAAAAAGTTGTACTTTTGCAGCGTCAAAAGCGAGGGGCATTAGCTCAGTTGGCTAGAGCGCTTGCATGGCATGCAAGAGGTCATCGGTTCGACTCCGTTATGCTCCACAAAAGAGGTTCCAGCGATGGAGCCTCTTTTCGTTTGTAGGGGTCATTCCTCCCAAAACAAACGCTCGGCCACGCCGTCGGCGAAGAGCATTTGGCGGTCGTCGAGGTAAAGGAACTCGCGGGTTTGCGAGATTCTTCCCTCGGCGATTAAAGGTTGGGCCTGCTTCTCGCAATGATCGGAAAAACGTTGGTCCATCTTGTTTTTCATCCATTTCAGGTCGATGCCCCAATGGGTGCGCAGGCGCAGCATGACGTATTCGTCGTATTGCTGCTCGGGACCGAGCGTCTCGTGTCCCGCGTCCCGAAGTCCCGCGTCCAAATACTTCTCCACACTGGCCACGTTCCACTGCCGCGAGGTGCCATCGTAGGAGTGTGCGGAAGGTCCAAAGCCGATGTATGGCGTTCCGAACCAATAGCTTGCGTTGTGCTTTGAGTGCATCCCGAGGCGGCAGAAGTTAGAGATTTCGTAGTGCAGGAAGCCTTCTTTTTCGGCGCGTTGGCATAGGATTTCGTAGTCGCGGAGGGCATCGTCGTCGCTGATGGGCGCGGCTTTCCCCTGTTCGATTTGCTTGGTGAGGATGGCATTAGGCTCCAAGGTGAGCGCGTATGCCGAAAGATGGGGAATGTCGGCCTCGAAAAACAGGTCGAGGTTGCGGCTCCATTGCTCGGCGTTGGAGGTCGGCAGGCCATAGATGAGGTCGAGACTGAGGTTGTCGAAACCGGCTTGTTTGGCCCAAGCGAGGCAGTTTCGGGCGTGTTCCGAGTTGTGTTTGCGGCCCAGATACTGCAAGTCGTTGTCGAAGAAACTTTGTATGCCGATGCTCAGGCGGTTGATGCCCGTTTCGCGCAAGGCTTGAAGATATTCCAGCGACAGCGTGTCGGGGTTGGCCTCGAGGGTGATTTCGGGCTTGGGCGCAATCGGATAGTGCTTATTAATAAGATGCAGCAGCGATCCGATTTCCTCCGCCGAGAGCAGGGAAGGGGTGCCTCCGCCGAAATAGATGGTGCTGACGGTTTCGCCGCCAAGGTAGTCTCTCCGTGCAGTGATTTCCTCTTTCAATGCTTCCAAAAACTTGTCTTTCAACTTTAAGGAAGGCAACGAATAGAAACCGCAGTAGCCGCATTTCGACTTGCAGAAGGGGATGTGGATGTAGATGCCGGACAATTTTAGTTTAGAGTTTAGAGTTCAGAGTTTAGAGTTTAGAGAGGAAAAGAAATTGGGAGTTGAAAGGTTGTTTTCGGCTTTCAACTCCCAACTGCTAACTGTTAACTGTTAACTGCTAACTGCTAACTGAAGGTTAGTCTTTCTTGCAGTCTTTGCAGCAGCCGGCGAGGCACTTGTAGGCCAGTCCGGCGAGGCAGGCGCCGACGAGCGGGGCCACGATGAAGAGCCACAATTGGGGCAGGGCGAGGGCATTTTCCGAGAAGAAAGCCACGCCGATGCTGCGGGCGGGGTTCACCGAAGTGTTGGTCAGCGGGATGCTGATGAGGTGGATGAGCACGAGGGTGAGGCCGATGGCCAGACCGCCGAACTTGCCGTTGGCATGGCTGCCGTCGGTCACACCAAGGATAACCATCAGGAACACGAAGGTCAGGATGGCCTCGGTGAGGAAGGCTCCCAAGGTGTTGGTTTGGAGATAACCGGCAGCACCGTTGAAGAATTCACCGTAACCGTTGGCGGCAAAGGTGCCAAGGGTCATGTTGGCGGATTTGGCAATCACCATCAGAAGGAGACCGGCGAGCAGACCGCCGATGATTTGGGCCGCCCAATAGGTGAGCATTTCTTTCAGCGTCATGCGACCATTGGCCCACACGCCAAAGCTGACGGCGGGATTGAGGTGCGCACCTGAAATGTGGCCGATGCCGTAGGCCATGGCCACCACGGTCAAACCGAAGGCGATGGAAACGCCAAGGAAACCAACGGAGCCACCGGCGAAGATGGCAGTACCGCAACCTCCGAAAACGAGGACGAATGTGCCGAGCAATTCGGCGAAAAATTTGTTACATGTTTTCATAATTGTTTGATTTTTAATTGGTTAATAATAAGTTTGTTGATCGTTTTCTATGTCATGTTGCAAAACTACAAGTCCTTGTCGAGGACTGCAAATGTACAAAATAATATATAACGGACATTTTTTTAAGAAAAAAAACTGCTTAAAATCCGGCCTTGTCAGCCTGAAATTGCCATTTTGTCAGTCGTTTCCCTTTGGCATAAAGATTGACAAAAGGAGGCCGTCGCAATGATGCGACTACAATCGTCTCGCGTCTCGCAGTCCCGCGTCTCGCGAAAAAAAATGAAAATCAAAATAGTAACAAATAAAAATAGGAGAACAAGAAAATGTCAAAGATCATCGGTATCGATTTAGGTACAACCAACTCATGCGTGGCCGTGATGGAAGGCAACGAGCCTCAAGTCATCGCCAACAGCGAAGGCCACCGCACCACCCCGTCGGTCGTCGCATTCACCGACAACGGAGAGCGTAAGGTCGGCGAGCCTGCCAAACGTCAGGCCATCACCAACCCGCTGCGCACTGTCTATTCCATCAAGCGTTTCATGGGCGAGACCTACGACAAGGTGGAAGCCGAGATGCGCCGCGTGCCTTACAAGGTCATCCAAGGCCCCAACAACACCCCGCGTATCGACATCGACGGGAAGAACTACACCCCGCAGGAAATCAGCGCCATGGTGCTGCAAAAGATGAAGAAGACCGCTGAAGACTTCCTCGGACAGACCGTCACCGAAGCCGTCATCACGGTGCCTGCTTACTTCAACGACGCCCAGCGTCAGGCCACCAAGGAAGCTGGCGAAATCGCCGGCCTGAAAGTGCGCCGTATCATCAACGAGCCTACGGCTGCTGCTTTGGCTTACGGCTTGGACAAGAAAAAGAACGATGTGAAAGTCGCTGTGTACGACCTCGGCGGCGGCACCTTCGATATCTCCATCCTGGAATTGGGCGATGGCGTGTTTGAAGTGAAGTCGACCAACGGTAACACCCACCTCGGTGGCGACGACTTC
>CAMOCK010000194.1 GCA_946610645.1 uncultured Bacteroidales bacterium | reverse complement strand
TTCCATGCCCGTGCGTTGCGTCTTCACCAAGCGTCCTTGGATGTCGTAGAGCTCAATTTGTGTGGGTTTTACGTCTGGAGAGTATTGCAGGCGGAGTTCGTCTCTTGTTGGGTTGGGGTAGTAGGCGTAGGGGCGGACGAAATCTTGGTTCTCGGGAACATTCCAAAGCTCATCCTTGATGATGACCACGGAAACACCTCCAGGATATTGGCCGTACTTAAAAGAACCAATTGCCACTTTCCCATCACGCAGAAGAGTCATGCATGTTGCCCAATGGAACATGTCAGGCTCAAGGAAATAACGAGTCCAACGGACATTTAAATCCGCATCCAGACAAGCAAGTACCAATTGATTTGGGCAGCCCGTACCTGTCATAAAACCATAATAAATCGTATCGGGTGCAGCAACAATAGTGTGGATGGGACCAATACTATTGTATGGGGGCTCTTCATCAAACAAGCTAATATCCAAAAGTTGGAATTCGTTGTCAAATTTTGCCAAAGCAGTACAATCTTGGGAAATATTCTTTCTAAAACGGGAAGCAACAAGGTGGGTCGAATTGTTGAAAGGAACGATATGCTCTTGCATTCCACCGTTAAACCAATTGTTGTTGTTCGTTTTGTAATAAAGGTGGTCTCCGATGATTTGGAACGAAGAGTCAATAAAGTAGGCTTGCAAGCCTCCACCACTCAGTTTTTCCCCAAAATAATAATAGGTCAAGGGCTCGTCGCTGAATACCCCTGTGTGTCGGGGCTGTATCAGCAATCCCGTTCCCATTTCCATTGATTTTCTGTATTTGATTGTTCCCTCGGTTCCAATACGAAGCATATTAAAATCCTGAGGCCCCCAATAGGATGCGATGATGTCCCCTTGAGAATCGATGAAAAGGTCTGAAGTGGTGATGATGTAATCGTCGAGAAAGTTCTCGATTGGTACTTCAAGGTTGCCCGTAACGCTCAGATCCTTATCAATAAAGGTGAGCCTCAAATAGATGGTGCTGTCGTATTCTTCTTGCTCGAAACGGCCATAGAGGTAAGCCCCATTCACATCGGGAACGGGTTCAAACAATGTACTTAATGGTACATTGTCGGAGGCGATGAACAAGGAATCCAACAGCTCGCCTTCCAACGAAACCTTATAAAACATGTTGCCAAGGTCGTTGCCATAATAAAAAGCTTCAAATAGTGGACACTCTACAAGAAGCGTGTTGTCCTCGGCTTCCACGATATTGTGGATGTTGAAATAACTGCCGTTCTCGTGCCAGAACTCGGTCACGATCTCTTGGGCTTTCACCATCCCTGCGGCCATCAGAATGGCAAGAATAAAGGTGATTTTTTTCATGATGTTAGTTTTAGGTTAGTTTTTCTGCGCAAAGATAATAAAAAGTCCGTAGCCGAAAGAATCCCGACTACGGACTTTCCCTTAAATCCTTAGTAATCATTCTGCTGGATACAGGTAGCAATACCATAATCCACGGTCATATAATGATGTCCTACCATTTGTTCTTTCATCACACCAGAAATGAATTTTAAAGTCCATAATATGGTCTTCTCATCCATACGGCATTCTGAAGTGCCTAATTCAAGATATGAATCAAGGCAATAGCAAAATTCTTCTAATGACATGCAACCGTAAAAATAGCCTTTTGTAGCAAACAATCTTGAATTGTGATAGAAAGGAGAACCATACGTATCAATGTAATCGTCAAAGTAAAAACTCTTCGATCTCGTGCGTGTGTAATATATTCTGGTGGAATCGGGTTCTGTGGGACGGCCTTCAAAAGCATTCAGAATCCTTTCCAATTCCCACATTCCGAAACCGTTTGCCTGATAACACGAATCTTCAATGTATAGGGAGTCACACACCAAGAAGGCCGTAAAAGGGTCGATAAAATACCAGGCATGGTCCAACCAAGTGTAGGAAGTGACCAGCGTTACGACAATCTCTCCGCCATTGGAAATAGAGGCCCCGATGAAGTGGAAATGCGCGTTTTCAAGGTTGAGGCTCTGGTAGAAATCGTTGATGTCGCTGGCGACTCTTCGATAGACGTCATTAAGGTCGGTCAGCGAAACCTGTCCGTTTGACACATTAATGTTGTAATAGAGTGTGTCGTAGCGCAGGTCAGTGAACTGCACGTTGGCGTTGGCGAAGTCGTAGTTGGCCAGGGAGGAGAGGTGCCATGCGGCCTCCTCGATGGAGAGAGTTTTCTCGTCCTTGCGCTCCGCGCTCGTTTGCATCTTCTTCTTGAACCCCTTCAGGTAGGCGTTCATGTCCGTGATGTGGCTTGGGTCGAAAGTCTGGGCAGACTGATTCTGGGGGTTGAATGTTGCGTTTTGGTTCTCCTTTTTGCAGGAACCAAAGGCGATAGTCATCGCCAGTGCAGCCATCGCGTAGATGGCGAAAAATGATAATTTCTTCATTTTGTTTAGGGTTTGATTTGGTAATTTATTGAATTAAAGCTGTTTAGTATTGAACAAACTCGCCTTCGGCATAGCCGTTGGCGTTGTTGAGTTCGAGGACATAATGTCCGTTTACTCCACCCATGATGGGAATGATGAATGTCTGTTGCACAGAAGTGTTCACTTCGCTGCAATACACAAGGCAGCCCGCGTCATTGTAAATCTTGACACTCACATTGCCGAAACTTTGGTTGAAGTGGATGTAGACGGCGTTGTCGCTGGCACCAGCCACAATGGCTTCTTGACCGACACCATACATCAACGTCCCTTGTAACACGATATCATCATATCCATGAGGGACATTATCTTCCGTGCTGATATTTATGACGGAAGAATGGTAAATGTGAGCGGCTTGGGTTTGCCACACGCAAAGGCCTAAAAGACATAGGCCTGTAAGGATAATTTCTTTTTTCTTCATTTTACGTTACAATTTTGAAGGTTTGACAATAATTTAATGAAACGTTTCATGGGGCAAAACTATAGCGATAAACCCACTTGACAATAGAAGTACAACCCTATTTTTGCTAGGTACAACAAATTTTTAGAACGCAGATTGTAACTTATTGATAAACAATAAGAATAAAAACTGAAGGTACAATCATTTTTTGGTATAGGTACAATCCTGGAAGGCAAAAAGAAACCTGAAACAACGTTTTTGAGGCAAATATTGGCGTATTTGGGTCAATCGGAAAGGGCTTTGTGAAGCTGCTCCTTCATTTTCTCGGGTGTCAAGTTCAGTTTGTCGCGTAACTTGCTTCTGTTTTTGTCGACAGTAAATTTGCTAACACTAAGAATTTCGGCCATTTCTGCATTAGAAAGGTCAGAGCACGACAACACGCAAACTTTGGTTTCTGTTTCGTTCAGATTGGGGTATTTTTGGCGTAAAACCGAATATAAGTTAGGGTAAACCTTTTCCATTTCCTTCAAAATGGCTTCGAAAACCGAATCTTTCCCATTCATCAGTCGCATTACAATGGGATTCCACTCTTTTTGTGGATCTAATGCTTTCTTTTTCGTGCAATAGGCAGTGTAAATCAAACGGATACGGGATAAAAGCTCTTGTTCCAAATAAGGAGTCTTGACCGATTTTTGAAGGTCGCTTTTCAGGCTGTCAATTTGCCGCTTCATTTCCGCTTCCGCTTCGCGCATTTGTTTGTGGCGCAATTGCAAAACCAGAATAATGACCGCTGTAAAAAGCAGCAATGTACTGATAACCAATATAATCCTGTGCCTAAGGATAATCTTTCTGTTCAATGCGTTTTGAAGATTCTCGTAGTCGTATTGCTGTTGAATGCGATAGATGCTTTGTTCCTGTCGCTGTTGCATTATGGCGTATAAGATGTCCTCGTGTCTGTCCCTATATAGCAGCGCCAAAGAGTCTTCGTTTCGACTTGTTGAGAATTTGTACAAGGCGTCGTATGCGGCTAATTGTGTTTCAAGTTTTGCTCTTGAAACGGGCAATATGTCTTTTACCCGTTTGTAATGGTAATCAGCGGAATCCTCTTTCCCGTCTTCGAAATAAACGTTGCCCAAATTCAAGTTGAGCAGCAACAATTCTTTTTCATCAAGGTTGTGGCTGCTTTCAAATTGTATTAAGCACCTTATCGCTTGATCGTAATTCTTCTGAATGCGGTATAAGACAGCGTAATTATTCAGAACCCTACAATTCATCTTGTAATGATTGGAATTTCCCTCCTGGTTTAAACTTAACAGGCACTGCTTCAAACAGATTTCGGCATTGTCAAAATCACCGAGCAACATGTAGCATACTCCCATGACGTTTAGCGTCAAAGCCTTTTCGGCTAGATGACCGCCGAATTCTTTATCCGATTTTTTCATCACAGAAAGAGCTTCCTTTTTCATTCCATCGTCAAGCAGCATCTTCCCCATCCAATACTCTGCCCGCGCCACGGTAAGGCTGTCCTTTGCCATTCCGCCGTAGCGTTCCGCGTCCTTAAACGACTGCATGGCGGCCTGCTTCTCACTGTAGTGTTGCTGTATGAAGCCGCTGTAGAACGCGGCGTGGGCGGCCTTGGCGTATTGTTTCTTCTTGGCGTAGTAGTCGGCGGCGCGCTCCAGCTCGGGGCTGGTGCTGAGGAAGGGCTTGTCGTCGAAGAACTCGTCGTCCATCAGGGGCGGAATCTCCTGGCCACGGTCGCCAAAGAGGGCCTCGCCTTGCAGCAGGGCCATGTCCATGCGGTGCTTCTCGTTGAAATAGACGGGCATGCGCAAGATGCTGTCAATCAGCTTGAAAGTGCTGTCAGGCTTGGTGTCAAACAGCCGCTCGGCACGGCGCACCATGCGCCTCGCCTCGCGCTGCGGACTGTGGCAGGAGGCTAACAGCGCCCCAAGCAACAAAAGAAAACCTATCTGACGCAATCGCTTCATGGCTTACCCTTTCAATAGCACCTCAGCCGCCCGTAAGGCTTCGGGCGTCACTTGGTCGTTGCTGAGCATCTTGGCGATTTCGTTAATGCGCTCGTTAATATCTAATTGGCGGATGTGCGATTGCGTGCGTTCGCCTTCGTTGTCTTTGTAAATGAAATAATGCCATTCGGCTTGGCTTGCCACCTGGGGCAGGTGGGTGATGGAAATGAGTTGAAGCGTGTTGCCCATGTGCCGCATGATACCCCCGATTTTGGCCGCCACCTCGCCCGAAACGCCCGTGTCGATTTCGTCGAAGATGAGGGTCGGGATGTAGTTGTAGTCCGAAACCGCGCTCTTGATGGAGAGCATCAGGCGCGAAAGCTCGCCGCCCGAGGCCACGCGGCGGATGTCGTCGGGTGCCACGCCCTTGTTGGCGGAAAACAGGAAACGGATGGCATCGCTGCCTTTGCTGCCAAAGGTTTCTTGGCTTTCCACACCGACTTGGAACTGCGCGTAAGGCATGGCCAACTGGCGCACCAAGGCAACAACCTTCTCGCTGAAAGCAGTGGCGGCTTGGCAACGCTTGTCATGCAAGGCTTTGGCCAGGCTTGAAAGTTGTTTTTCGCAAGCTTTCAGTTCTTTTTCGACTTTTCCGATGGCTTCGTCGATGTTCTCGAAGGCGTTCACCTTGTCTTTCAAGCCGTCTCTTAGCGTGATGAGTTCGTCAAAATCCTTGACGCGGTGCTTCATCATCAGGCGGCTGAGCAAGTCGTAGCGTTCTTGCAGGCTTTGCAGTTGGCCTTCGTCAAATTGGGTTTCGTCTTCCTTGCGGCGTAGGTCGTAGGCGATGTCTTTTAGTTCAACTTTCAGGTTTTCAATGCGTTCAGCCAGGTCTTCACTGTCGGGCAAGAGGTGTTTGAGCCGCGATAGGGCCGAGGCTAATTCGCTGAATTGTCCCAAAATGGCCGTCTCGCCTTCTTGCATCAGGCCGTTGGCGGTCACGAGCAGGGTCTTGATTTCCTCGGCGTTCTCCATCACCCCAAGGGTTTGCTCGATGTCGGCGTATTCGCCTTCCTTCAGGTCGGCCTTTTCGAGTTCGTCGAGTTGGAACTTCAGGTAGTCGTTCTCGGCTGTGTTTTTGGTCGCCATTTCCTTCAAGTCGTGCAACTTGCGTTTGAAGGCGTTGTAGTTGGCGTATTCTTTTTGATAATCGGCCAATTCCGCTCCGTTTTGCGCGATTTCGTCCAACAGTTTGAGTTGGAAGTCGGCATCGGTGAGGAGGAGGGAGTCATGCTGTGAGTGAATATCAACGAGTTGATTTCCAACCTCTTTCATCGTTTGGAGGGAAACAGGCGTGTCGTTGATGAAGGCGCGGCTTTTCTTTTGTGGACTGAGTTCGCGGCGGAAGATGCATTCGCGGTCGAAGTCGAGGTCGTTTTGCTCAAAAAGATTTTGCAAGTCGTTGCTTTCCAGAACGAAGCGGGCTTCCACGATGCATTTTTTCTCTTTGTCGTAGAGTATGTTGGTGTCGGCGCGGTCGCCCAAGGCAAATCCGAGTGCGCCGAGCAGGATGGACTTACCAGCGCCAGTTTCGCCCGTGATGACATTAAAACCCTGGTTGAAACTGATTTCTATCTGTTCAATCAGGGCGTAGTTGCTGATTTGCAGTTGCTTGAGCATGGCATGCGCGGAAGGGGTTATCTTCCTGGATTTTGCAGGATGACATCGTAACGCGTTGATTGCGATGGGTCTATGGCTTTCATGATGTTGCAAGCCATGGTTTTTTCCTTTTGGCTGCCTTGCGAGAACACTTGGATGATTTCGTCGCGTTTGCTTTCGATGATCAACTGCAGGAAATAGCACATGGAGTTGCGCTCGTAAACGCTTTGCAGGTTGGAGAGCGTTTGCAAGATGACTTCCCGTCCTTGGTCTGGCTTTTCAGCCATGACGTCGAGTCCGAGCCTGTGATAGTCATACATGAATTGCCGCAATTGGTTGTAGCTCTGGTTGTTGATGTCGCTGATGAGCGCAAAGCGGTTCTGTCGTCCTGTCGAATTCCAACCGTTGTCTAAGTTCGGTTCTTGCGGTGCGTTGTTGGTGATGCTTTCGGCCATGGCGAAATACGGGTCGCCGCCGAAGGGCGAGAACGAGTCGAAATCGAGGCCGAGGATCAAATAGACATAATAGGCTATTGTGCTTGTCAGCGGGTTGTAGCTGTTGGGGTTGAAGTCCAAGGGCTGTCCATCCATGTATTCGAAATAGAACTTCCGGTCAATGTAGTTGAACAAAGGGGTGTTATAGTTCGACTTGTAGATGGGGCGGCTCAGCGCGATGTTGATTTCCCCGCTCATAATGTTGTTTTCCCTGCTTTTTACATTGACGAGCATGGAACACTCTATTCTCTCGTTTTGCCTGAAGTTGATGTCGGTAAACTTTGTGTTGTTGACAAATTCGTAAAGTGCTGTTTGCAGGCTTTGGAACACGGTTTTGTCAGAGCCTTCCACTTGGTTGGAATTGACGCTGACTTCGCATTTCAGTTCCTGAGCCATTGTTGTGGACATCAGGCCGATGACGGTGACGAGGAGGAGCAGTAGCTTTCTCATGACGCGCAAAATCAGAAAGCGTCTTCGCTTTCCTTGTTGGGGTTGCGGAAATAGATTTGGTCGTTCAGAAACTCGTGGATGGCAATCAGCGTGGGCTTGGGCAGACGCTCATAGAATTTCGCGATTTCGATTTGCTCGCGGTTCTCGAACACCTCTTCCAGACTATCGTTGGTGGAGGAGGAGAACGATTCTATCTTTTGCATCAGTTCCGATTTCATCTCGGAGGCTATCTGATTGGCCCTCTTGGAGAGGATGGCTACGGTTTCGTAAATGTTGCCCGTTCCCTTGTAGAACTGGTCTTTCTGACGGGTGACTACCGTCGTTTCGGTTTTGATTTTCTTAAAATCCATTGTTATTTCAGGTTTTCTAATTTCTTTCTTGCTTTTGTGGCGATGATGTCGGTTTCGGTCAAGAATGCGCTTTGGGGATAAAGGTAGTTCAAGGCGTTGCATTGCTCGATGCACGACTCGTAGCGCTCGCGCTGCTTTTCGGCAACGCTGTTCTCGGCATAGTCGTAGTAGGTCTTGGCCATGTCGAACAGAATCTCCTCGCGATGCGAGGTGTTCGGATAGTTCTTCAGCAAATTCTCAAACGAGGTGATGGCGGCACTGTAATTCTCCATGCGGTAGAACAGGCGGCAAATGTTGTAGTCTTTCGTTTCCAGCTTGTTGTTGAGGTCGGCAATCAACTCGTTGGCGCGTGCTATGCTGTCGCTTTGCGGGTATTTTTCCGTGAAAGCCTTCAGTTGCTTGATGGCAGAGTGGGTGTTGGTTTGGTCGAGGCTTGGGTCGGGCGAGAGCAGGTAGGTGCAATAGGCGTTCATGAAGTCGGCCTTTTCGGCATCGACGGAGAAAGAGTAGGTTTGGCTGAACTTTTTGAAGTAGTAACCAGCAATCTCGTAATCTCCTTGCTCGTAATAACATTGTGCAGTCCTGTAAGTGATGTTCTCGCCACGAGGCGTGTTGCGAAACGAGGCTTGCAAAAGGTCGAACAATTGCAGTGCGTGGTTGTAGTCGCCACGCTCGTAATAATCCATCGCCACCTCGTACTTCATCTCGTTGTCGGTGCTTTTCACCAAACGGGTGAAGTCGTTGCACGAAGCGAGGACTGTCAAACCCATAACGGCCAATATGAAAAGTCTGTTTCTCATTGGGCTGCAAAATTACTCTTTTTTCGATAAACTAACGAGTGGTTTTCGTTTTTATTTTTCGATGACGATCTTTTCGGTTCGTATGTCGTCGCCAACAATCTGCAAAACATACACGCCTTCGGCCAAGTGACGGGCATTGATTTCGGCTTCGCCAAAAGCCTCGCCCGACATGACTTTTTGCCCAAAGCTGTTGAATATTATGTATTTGTATGTGCCAGCCAAGTGGATGGTGAACGTACCTTTGCTCGGATTAGGATAGACGAAAGGCTCGACTGGGTTTTCGCTTATCGACCAGTTTTTGATGGTGACGGTCACTTCGCCACTTGTGGTGTTGCCGTCGGCATCGGTCACGACCACTTTGTAGGTCGTCTCAGGCGCGACGGGCGTTGCAACGGGGCAACAGCTCGTCGGGTCGTCAAGGGTTTCGGCAGGTTCCCAAAGCCAAGTGTAGTTGCCCGCGCCACCCATCACGATGGCTTCAAGCCGGGTGCTTTCGCCTTCGTTGATTTCCACCGGGTTGGCACTGACGTTGATTATCATCGGCTCGTGGTTGCCGACGCAACTGATGGTGGCCACCCAGCCTCCGCTGTTCACGCCTTGGTCGGAGGTGAAGCGGAAGGTGAGGGCGCCTTCGCCGTTGGTGGCGGTCACTTCGCCGGGACTGTTCGAGCCGTCGTATTGCCCAATCATCGTGGCGTTGGTCGAACTTCCGTCGTAGATGTAAAGGTAGTCGTAATTCGCCTCGGTGCTGAAATCGCTGAACGTGGCGCGAATCATGGAGCCTTCTGTGGCGGGCTTGAAGGTCATCGTATAGTTCTGGTTGTTGCCATAGTTGTTGTTCGGGCCGCCGGCATCGTAGAACAAAGCGTTGCAGGTCTCGAAGGTGCCGTTCTGCATATTGTAGGTTTCACGCACATGGATGTAGTTCTCGCGCGTGAGGGTCTGGCTGTCGCCATTGGCATTGGTGATGGTCAGCGTCACGCCGAAGTCGCCCACTTCGTTGTAGGTGACGGTGGGATTCTGCTGGTTGGAAGTGGCAGGGGTGCCGCCTTCGAAGGTCCAACTCCATACACTGATTTCGCCAAACGAGCCGTCGGTGAAGTTGACGCTGCCGCCGAGGGGGACTTGCGTGGCCGATGCGCTGAATGAAGGCACCATGCAGCTGCCAGGGACGAGCTGGATGTCAAAATGTTGCATTTCTCCGTCGGCGATGGTCACGTCAAAGATTCTCGGGCAATAGCCGTCCTTGCTGATGATGAAAGTATAGCTGCCGCCTTTGATGGGACGGTAGAAATCGCCAGCAGTGTGCGTGCTGACCTCCGAACCGTGATGGTCGTGGCCGCTGACGGTCACCAAGGCGCCGCTGATAGGCTCGCCGGTGATGCTGTCGGTGACGGTGCCTTGCACGCCGTTGAGCACTTGCTCAATGTAGGTCAACATGCTGTTGTGGTTGATGTTCCAGAAATTGGGCAGTTGCGAGGCGTTAGGAGTCTTATCGTTTGAACACTCAATGGTCACTTCGCGACACTGGGCGTAGTAGTTCATGTAATCTTGGCGGCTTCCCGTGATGGTGTACCACGAATAACCGTTGATGATGCCATTGTTATAGTCGGTCATGTAGTTGGAACTGACTTCGTGCGTGAGGTCGGCATATTCGTGGCAAACCAGTTGCCACCAGGCGTCGTCGGCGTGGAGGGGCTGGTAGGTGTCCCAAGGGTAGTTCATCACTTCTGCGCCGCCGTGGTAGTTGGCCGCCATCGTGAAGAGGTGTTCCTGCGCAAGGTCCATCATCCATTGGCACTCGTCCTGGTAATAGGATTGTCCGTCGGGGTGGGGACCGTCGTCAAAGTCGGGGAAGTGGCGGTTGAGGTCGATGTTGTTGCCGTTGTAGCGCGTGGCGCCATAAACGCTGTTGTTGCCGCCATGATAGGTGCCATCGGGGTTGGTGCAGGGGAAGATGAAGAGGTCCACACTGTCCAAGATATCGGTGATGCGTTTCTCCTCGCTGGTGCAGAACTCGTCGATGAGGCGCAGCATGAGGATCATGCCGGTCACTTCGTCGCCGTGCATGGTCGAGGTGTAGAGGAACTTCGGCTTGCCGTCGGTCTCGCCGCGACCAAGGCGTGCGCCCATCATCTTGCGGCCACTGGCCAGCGTGCCGAGCTCAAGGTAGGTGCAACGGTCGGGGTGGTCGGTGGCGAATTGTTGCATCATGGCTTCGTATTCGTCGTAGGTGAGGTACGAATCCCAGTCGTATGTGGCACGAGAGGCATCGTGCATCAAAGGTTGTTCGCGCATCGAAGGCGGCGTCATCAAAGTGGGTTGGAAGCCCTGTCTGAGCAGGTTGTCGAACTCGCTTTGGTTGGCATAGGCAACGACGGTCTTGCCATCGGTGCCGTCAACGGAGCAAAGGTCGCTGATGGCTTGGATTTCGGTGGGCTTCTGAAAGGTCAAACTAAAATAATACTCCCCACGGTTCTTCATCAGTTGCTCAAGGTCTTTTTGGCTTTCTTGGGCGAAAACGCTGCCGCAAACGATGACGGCGAGCGAAAGGATAAAATAATAGCGTATGTTCTTCATTATGGTTGTTGATTTAAGATTCAAAATTCAAGATTTAAGATTCGATTCTTTTGGACTACTTCGTTTCATGCAGTGACGCAAAGCACGTCAACTGTCAACTGCCAACTTTCAATTTGTTCCATTCCTCAATGATGTCATTTTCGGTTTTTTCGTTGGCCGTGACCAAAGGCAGGCGCAACACGTTCTCGCACAGCCCGATATGACTCATCAGGCACTTGATTCCGGCGGGATTGCCGTCGGCGAAGATGAGTTGGTTCATGCGCAGCATGGCGTAGTGTAGTCTCAATGCTTCGTCGGTCTTGCCTTCCTTTTGTGCCTTCATCATTCGGCTGAAGTGGTTTGTGTAGGCGTTGGCGGCCACCGAAATCACGCCCGTTGCGCCCAAGGCGAGCAAGGGTTGGGTGATGCCGTCGTCGCCCGAAAGCACGTCGAAGTCGGCGGGCTTGTCGCGCAATATCTCCATGATTTGCTGCAAGTTGCCCGAAGCCTCTTTCACCGCGACGATGTTGGGGTGTTGGGCCAATTCCACACAGGTGGTGGCTTGCAGGTTCACGCCCACGCGTCCAGGCACGTTGTAGACCACCACGGGCACGGGGCTTGCGTCGGCAATGGCCTCGAAATGGGCCTTCATGCCGCGTTGGTTGGGTTTGTTATAATAAGGTACGACGCTCAAAATGCCGTCGATGCCGCAAAAGTCTTGTGCCTTGATGGCTTCGATGACGGCTTGGGTGTTGTTTCCGCCCATGCCGAGCATGATGGGCAATCGACTAGCGTTGGCGTCTTGTATGGTTCGGATTACCAGTGCTTTTTCTTCGGTGGATAGGGTGGGGGCTTCGGACGTGGTGCCCAAAGCTACCAAAAAGTCTGCGCCATTTTCGATGATATGGTTCACGATGCGGACAAGGGCATCGGTATCAACTGAATAATTGTTTTTGAAAGGCGTGACCAAAGCAACACCAGTTCCTATGAAAGGGCTGTTTTTCATTGTGTGTCAATTGGTTGAAGTTTGCATCCCGACCAAGGCTTTCAAATAATTGTGGAGGACATATATGTTGGATACTGGGTCGGTGGCACGAGGATTTTCGATAACTAAATTGTAGATTTTCAGATGGTTGCTTTGATTGAAACAAACCCTGAAATCTGACTTGGGCAAGGTGCAAAGATAGTCGCTGATGTCAGGCTCTTTCGAGGCCATATTAATTATTATGTTGCTTGATGGCAACTTGCGGAGATATTCGTGCTTGTCGGATTTGAGCACATTCATGAAACCGAAGTCTTTTGGCGTGATTTCATTGTATAAATCGCTTTGTAAAATGTTGTCTGACATTTGGTTGCAAAGGATGATGAAACCGCACCGAGTGGCTCCGAATAGACCTTTAACACTGTTTTCGATGTTCTTTACAATGCTCTTGTCTTGTTCGTCTAAAATGACCAATACAGAATGGAGTCGCTGAAGATTTGGCAGTTTTGCTGTCGGATTCCCGGCGAGATACTGTTCAAGCGATCGGTTTAGCGACCTGTTCCTGAGTTGATTGAACAAATTCATGGCGCAAAGGTAGTTATTTATGCGAAACATAACGCAATTTCATTAAAAAAACGTTATTTTTGCAGTTTTATTTCACGCTGTTTTTTTGATGAAAGTAAAGTATAATAAAATGATTGTCACTGTTTTAGGTAGTGGAACTTCGCAAGGTGTGCCCGTCATTGGATGCACTTGTCCCGTGTGCCAAAGCAAAGACCCGCGTGACAAGCGTCTGCGCACCTCGATTCTAGTTCAGACCGACGAGGTGGCGGTGGCCGTGGATGCCGGACCCGACTTCCGCCAACAGATGTTGCGCGAAAACGTCACCAAACTCGATGCGGTCTTGATTTCGCACGAACACAAGGACCACATCGGCGGCCTCGACGATTTGCGCCCCTACATCTTCATGCAGAAAAAGCCCATGACGCTTTATGTGGCCGACACCGCCTTGCCCGAAATCAAGCGCGAGTACTCCTACGCCTTCGACGAACATCCCTATCCTGGCGCACCCACCTACGACATACGTCGCCTCGATGAAACGCCTTTCGACCTCGGCGACTTGCATATCGAGCCAATAAAACTGAAGCATTACACCTTGACCTGCTATGCATTCCGCATCGGCAATTTCGCCTACGTCACTGACCTGAGCGAAATTTCAGAGGAGGCCATTGAAAAATTGCAAGGTGTTGAATATCTGATTATTGAGGCTTTGCAAAAGAAGAAACACTACTCGCATCTCACTTTGGACGAGGCCATTGAGATTTCCCGAAGGGTGGGGGCAAGGAAGACCTGGTTCACGCATT
>CAMOCK010000193.1 GCA_946610645.1 uncultured Bacteroidales bacterium | reverse complement strand
TTCCATGCCCGTGCGTTGCGTCTTCACCAAGCGTCCTTGGATGTCGTAGAGCTCAATTTGTGTGGGTTTTACGTCTGGAGAGTATTGCAGGCGGAGTTCGTCTCTTGTTGGGTTGGGGTAGTAGGCGTAGGGGCGGACGAAGCATTTATATTCCGCAGTTTCCCACCCCTCATCGTTAAATGATAGGAAAAAAATCTCGGGCGGAGTGCCCCTGATTATGCCAGCAACGGCCACGCCGCCATCTTCGAGTGCTACCATTTCAGATCCAATCCTGCTGTATCCCTGTGGTTCAAGACAAAAACGCTGCCAAATGATATTGAAATCGGCATCCATCTTCACTACTGAGACCTGACCTACGGGGTTGCCAAAGTCGCCAGAAGTAGGGTCTTGCGTGCAGTAAGAAAAATACATGTTTCCGTCGCCAGATTTGGCCAACCCGAATCCAAATGCGCAACCGAATTGAGACTGAGGCTGTGTCGGGAATCGGCGTATATTCAGTGCTTCAAGGGTTTGTTTGTCATATCGAATGACGACAACCCCGTCTTCAAAAGGTGATTGAAGAATGCGGTATTGATTTTCGACCATAAAGTTATTGGCGTCCCAATTCAAGAACCTGTCTTTTGCTCCGTATGAAAACAAAGTTCCGGATGGTGTCCCGTCAGGTTTCAAAACTTCTTTCATGTTGAGTAAAGTGTCCAAAACAAGAATTTGAAGTTCTGTTTCATCGTCGTATGCGCATAAGCAGTATTCAAGTGGACTTTCGTTGAATACAAACAAACGCTGACCTGATGGATAACCCATCGGATAAAACGCTGAATAGGGAATCAGGGACTGACGCTTCAGCGTTCCGTCGAGTCCAACTTGTACGAAAACGTTCCCTTCGGGCAGGGGATAACACAGAATGATATCGCCGTCATCCAACATCAAGTACGAGTCACACAAAGGAGGGAATAATGTGTCGGAAATCGGCACCAAAATATCCTTCTCGGGATAAAAATTCAATTCGTCATCGAAAAAGCGGACACGAAGGTCGGTACGTTGGTTCTCCAGGTCGCGAACCAGTTTGGCGAAAACATTGTCGTCGCCCAAGGGATTCCGTTTCAGAAGGAACCAATTTAGATCGTTGTCTTCAATAAAAACCGAATCCATGATAACAGCCCCGTTGCGAGAAATCTTGTAGAACCTGTTGCCATAGTCTCCGACATAGTATCCTTGTTCGTCCACTTCGAAAAGTTGGATATGGGCTAGAATACTCCCGTCGCGCAACTGTAAAATGTCGTCGCGCATGTCAATGTCGTACCAACCTGCTTTGTGGTGGGCAATGGAATCGTAATTTTGCGCTTTCGCCACACCTGCCGCCATCAGCAGGCCGATGATAAGTAAGGTTGTTTTTTTCATATCACATAGGTTTTGATGATTAACACCGCAAAACTATACAAAAAAAAGCCGGTTTTTACAACAAGAAAACCAAAGTACGGATTTTTCTTGCCTTGTAATACTTTAATATACTGACAAACAACAAATTGAAAAAACCACAAAGTACGGATTTTTCTTATCTAATCAGGTCGGAAATGGGGTCGTTGTTGGTCTTTTTCCGGATGTTGGAGCGGTATTTTTCCACCGTATTGGGGCTGAGATTCAAAATGTCGGCCTCCTCTTTCATCCTGAAGCCCAAGAACGAGAGCACAACAATATTGCGCTCAGAGTCGCTCAAACCAGGATAGGTGGAAGCCAACTTGTCGGTGGCCTTCGGATAGATGGCCACAAACTCGGCCATAATGCGCTCCATCGTCCGCTCCCCTCCCGATTGGTAGATGGCCATTACCCGCTGATGCAACGCCTGATGCGCCTGCTGCGAGGCCGCGTCAAACTCGGATTGCAGTTTGCGATAGGCCTCCTCGTGCTTCAATGCCTCTATTTCCTTATTCTTGCGGTAGCGGAACGCCAACCAAAGGACAAGAAGCAGTGCCGCCAGCAAAAAGGCGAGCATGAGATACAACCGATATTGCTTGGCCTGATGTTTCGCTTGCAACTGCATCATTTCCAGTTTCTTCTCATACTCATTTTTCACTTGCTCGACGGCTTTTGGCTGTTCTTCAATGACTTGCTGCATCCCAACATAGCGGTCGGCGTATTCCAAAGCCTTCTCTGTGTTTCCCAAGGCTTCATAAGACTTGTATAATCGTAGCAAAATGGAAGCATTTTCAGGGTTCGGAACCATCTCGAAGTGCATAGCATCCATAAAACTCATCTGTTTTTCAGCATAATAGGCACAGGAATCATATTGCTCAAGCCGATAGAAGCAACGGCTCAGTTCGGAATAAAGAGCATCCTTGTAACGGAACATCGGCTCCTCGTATAATGCCAAGCCCCGATTACATTCTGCAATGGCCTTCCTCAAAAGACTGTCACCTTCTTCTCTACCTTCATAATCCTGATTGTCAAACTGATACCTATATAACATCGACTTGGAGAAATGGCAATAAGCAATTCTTTCGGCATTGCCTGCCCTCTTTAGCCGCCCACATACCTTTTTCAAAAAACATGCTGCAACTATCATATTCCTTGAGTGCCAAATAAGCATTACCTAAAGCATTGTCTATATTAAACTGCATGAGATAATACTGTGTATCAGCGTAATATCGTTCGGCTGTTTTTATATGATTCAATCCTTCTTGGGTATACCCATTGTCTAAATAGCACATACCCAATCGAAACTGTATATCGTATTTTTTGATGTCAAGCATTTCCTCTTTGGAAATCGGTTTGTTGGAAAAACGGATGAGCCTATCGTCAATTTGATGGCATCGCTCAATGCTTTCAAAAGCCTTTTGCAGCCAATCCAACTTGACTTGCTCGCCTTTCCCTTTCTTGAATGCTATGCGTGAAAGAGCCTCACAGGTTTCGGCCTCAAAATATTTTTCCTTGCTGCCAATGAAGTAATCTTCAGCCACTTGCAATAATGAATCCGTGATATTGTCGTAAAGGAAAAACTGGTCGCGCACCTTAACTTTCAATAGGCAATAATGCGCCCGCTCCTTCTCCGAAAGCACATCAACATTCAGTGTGTCAATGATTTGGAGAGCACTGTCTGGCTTTTGGATGAAGAAACCTTCCACCTGATACAGAATGTCCTCCTGCGAAGGAGGCACAGTGGACTGCTTGGCGCATGATACCAAAACCGCAAGAAGGATAAACAAGACAAAACGGATTCTCATAAGGCAAACTCTATTTACGGAATATTCAAAACCCTGTGTATCTGCAACGAAAGCCGCCAATTCGGGTGGCGTTTTACCGCTTCGACACAGGCTTGCATATTGGCTTTCCGTTGCTCAGGATCCTCAACAAAACAAGGCTGCAAAAAACGGTGTTTTGCCTCAATGTCATCATATTGTGCCAAATCTTGACCGAGATAAACTACTTTCAACTCATCGCAATGCGTTAAAACACAAGGTTCTATGTCACCGCCTTCAAAGGCTGTCTTGGGCGAAGAAGTCACCCAGTCGAGATTCGCAGGCAAAGGCCGCGTGCCGTTGGTCTCGATGGCGATCTTCTTGCCTGTCTTTTGTTTCAATTCCGCCACAAGAGCCTCGTCAATAAACAAGGAAGGCTCGCCGCCAGTCAAAATGAGCAAGGGGGCAATAGGATATTTATTTACCTCGTTTACAATCTCTTGCAAAGAAAGCATTTCCCCTGCTTGATGCTGTGTGTCGCAAAACGCACAGCGCAAGTTGCAGCCGCTGAAGCGCACGAAAACGGCGGGTGTACCACTATGGAAACCTTCGCCTTGAAGGGAGTGGAATATTTCGTTGATCTTATACATAGACACGAGACTTCAGGACACGAGACGAAAGACCCGTAGTCTCGCGTCTCGTAGTCCCGCGACAATCAATCGAAGTTTTGCGGTGCATCGTCCTTGATGTAGGAAGCCTTGTTGTCGCGCGACTCCCACACATCGGCGCGATAGCAGTTCGGGACGGTGTCGACAATCCACTTGGCGAGGTTTTCCGCCGTCGGATTGAAGTCCAACACTTCATTGATGTTGGTGTGGTCTATCTTCCCGTGAATCAATCGCTTGATTTCGGTGAAGTCGAAAACCATGCCGTTGCTGTCTAACTTTTCGGCGCGGCAATACACATTGATTTTCCAGTTGTGGCCGTGCAGGTTCTCGCATTTGCTCTCATAGTCGAGATAGAGCTGGTGACATGCGGAAATTTCTAGGGTTTTTCTGACGTAATACATTGTTGTTTAACCGTTGATTGTTTAATCGTTTAATTGTTGTCGTAGAAACGTGGCGCGCCGCGTCTCTACAATTCATATTCTGTTGTGTCGTCGATGCCGGCTTCGCGCAAGGCTTCGATGCGTTCGCGGCAGGTGCCGCATTTGCCGCAGTGCTTCTCGCCACCTTTGTAGCACGAATAGGTTTCGCTGTAGTCGATGCCCAAAGCCTTGCCGTGACGGGCTATCTCAGCTTTGCTCAGATGAGTATAAGGCGCAAAAACCGTAATTCCATCATACGTCCCTGCCGACATGGCCTCCGACATGGCATTGACAAAGCCCGGACGGCAGTCGGGATAAATCGAATGGTCGCCGGCATGGTTGGCAATCATCACGCGCTTCAGGCCGTTGCTCTCGGCGATGCCGCAAGCGATGGCCAACATGATGCCATTGCGGAACGGCACCACGGTCGACTTCATGTTTTCGTCGTTGTAATTGCCTTCGGGGATGTCGTCGGCGGTCATCAGCAAAGCGCTTTTGAAATAGCGGTGCATGAACTCAAGTGGGACAATGATATGCTTGATGCCCAGGCGTTGGCAATGGGTGACGGCACACACACGCTCGCGGCCGTTTTGCGTCGAGCCATAGTCGAAGGTGATGGCCAAGGCAATTTCGTCCTTGAACTCGTAAAGCATTGTGGTGGAGTCCATTCCGCCGGAGATGATGATTACTGCGTCTTTCATATTAGGTTTGAGGTAGGAGGTTTGAGGTTGGAATTAGGAGTTGGGGAAACTAGCTAATAGGCGTTGCTTCACCATGTCTTGGTGTTCGGTGTCGCCGTAATTGGCGAAAGGCTTGATGGAGATACCGCCACGCGGATTGAACAACCCAATGACTTCCAAATATTTGGGCTCCATCAGCTTGACAAGGTCCTTCATGATGATGTTGACACAATCCTCGTGGAAGTCGCCGTGATTGCGGAAGCTGAAGAGGTAAAGTTTCAGGCTCTTGCTTTCCACCATGAGCGTGCGCGGAATGTAATTGATAATAAGGTGTCCGAAGTCGGGCTGGCCTGTTTTGGGGCACAACGAAGTAAACTCAGGACAATCCAAAGTCACAAGATAATCGTTTTCAGGATGTTTGTTCTCAAACACTTCCAACACTTCTGGTGTATAGTCGTAGTCGTACTTCGTGTTTTGGTTGCCCAGCAGTGTCACGCCTTGCAGTTCTTGTTCGTTTCTCGACATAAGGTTGATTTTGCTGCAAAAATAGTAAAAAAAGGATTGCCCCGAAGAGCAATCCTTTTCATGAATGGTCGTGGGTGGTTTTATTCCACCACAACCTTTTCCATAATCACTTGCGAACCGCTAGTGAGGCGCAGGAAATAAACGCCCTTTGTCAAGTCGTTCACACTGATTTGGACCGTGCCTTGGCCATGGCCGTAAGCCACTTTCTGTCCCATGCCGTTGAACAACTCGTAGCTGTATTGCGCGTTGCTGCCGTTGATATACAGGCTGTTGCTGACGGGGTTGGGATAGATGCTGAAACTAGTTTCGTTTTCGCCAATGCCCCATTCGGCTTCGATGACGGTGCATACGGGCAACGAACTGCCAGTCTCATAGTTGGCGGCGACGCAGTAGGTGTAGGAGCCTTCGTTGCTAAGCTCGTCGGTGAAGGTGTTGTCTTCTGTCGTTCCAACTTCAACGCCATTGCGAGTAATGGTGAAACTGAGAGCGCCTTCCGGGACGTCCCAAGCCAGGGTGATGGCTTCGGTACCGACTTCAGCTTTAAGGTTATCGACGACATCGTAGGTGGTGCCACCTGAGGTGCTTCCGCAAATGCAGACGAAAGAGTAGTTTACGTTGGCGTTGCCTGAATAAATCGCTTCGCCGTTTTCGTATTTCACGTTAAACGAACATTCGTTTGGATAATAGCCAGAGACCCAGCCTAAGGTAACGTTCACGCCGTTGCCGATTTTGATGGTATAGGTCTTGGAATAGCCATTGTCGATGGTCAGTTGCATGGTGGGAGTGCCATCGTCGAAGGCCACGGTCAGCATGTTGTTGTTCCAACCGTCACCATAAGAGTCGGTGAGTTCGAATACGACAATGCAAGAGTTTTTCAACGTGGCAGAACCTTCGGTGGTCAGGCCTCCGTCGGCAGTCAGAGTGAAAGTCAAAGGAATCTGTTCGCTCTCTGGGCAGTTCTCTGCGATGGCAATGTCAAACGAGCAAACGGCAGTGCCATTCGGGTCGATGGTGCCGATTTCAAAGGTCTCGTTGAGCAATGTGACATACTCGTTTTGGCAGGCAATCGTCGCGATGGCGTTGGTGGCCATGTAGTGGCCAGCGTTGAGGAAGTTGGCGGCCAATGTCACGGTTTCGCCAGGGACAAACGACTCCGACCATGTAATGCCGGTAAAGTTGATAACGGCTTGGTTGGCAACGACATAGCTCTTTCCAGTCCATGTCTCGGAGCCGCAAGTCATGGTGATGTCGAGTTGGAATCTGGTGGCATCTTCAACTCCTTCGGCGATGATGAAACTGAAAGCGTCGCTGAGGGTGATGGTCTCGTTGGCGGGCAAAACATCAAATTCGGCGCTGCCGTTGAGGATTTCCAAGCGGTCGTCGGCGCAGGTCAAAGTGACCGTAGTCGTTGAAGCGGTAGGATCCACGCCCACGTTCTTGAACGTCATGCTGAGAGACGTTTCCTGATTGACGGGGGCGAAACCCGGGTTGCAGGCATTCACAGTGATAAACGGGCCTTCGGCGGGATTGACCTGCACATCAATCACTTCCGTCATCTTGTTGTAGCCCATCACGGTAAGGGTGGCGGTGCCCACTGCGTTCATTGGTTCGAAACTCAGGTTGCAAATGCCGTTTTGGATGTTGCCAGAGGCTAACACTTCGCCGTCCATCACCAAGGTGGCGATGCCATAATCGGTATCGCTGACAGACACTTCCAATTCGTTCATGCCGATCAAAAGTACAGGAGGATTGACGCTTGCGTTCATTTCGGCGGGGATGTCGGTGCGCACCATCAAGGTCGGGTCGCCGAAGAGCAACCATGAATGTTGCGTGGCCTTAAAGGCATCAGAACTGCCAAAGTCGAGAATTCCCATGGCACCGTTCAGTGAAACACCGGCCAAAGTGTGGTTGAATTGGTCGGCATGGCTCCATCCTGTCAAGATATTGACCATTTCGTCCTGGCCGTACATAGGCGGAGCCCAAGGCTGTGAGATCCACGAGAACATGCCGCCGATGGCGCCTGTTGGAACGCCTGTCGAATTGTCGGTTGCACGCAACCATGCTTCAGCGAAGCAGTCTGAATTGTGGTTGAACTTGCCATTCAAGCAAGCCACCGACCATACGATAGGCAACATGTTGTCGTTTGTCAAGGCATTGACGTGGCTGTTGCTGTAGTTAGCCACAGCCCAACTGGTTTCGGATCCGTGGTTGCAATAGTTGATGATGCTCACGCCTTGGTTGATGACGTTGCTGACAGCTGCCGCAGTGGCATTGCTGCTTCCGCTGCCACCAGTATGCAGGTCTGTAACTTCGGTGTAGGTGTAGTGCATCAAAGTGTCTCTGATGTAGTCGATGTGCACATTGTCATATTCGCCATAGTGTCCTCCCGATCCTTCGTGCGTTGAGCCAAGGCCTAAACCATGATTGGTCCATGTCACGTCAGACGGCATGTCGCGCTCGTAATAAAGCACTTTGTTGATGTGGGTTGCCACATGTTCTTCTGTCTGGACAGAGAAACGGCCCACAAAGACTTCGGGGTAATAGTCGGTGCCTTCAAGCATGCCAAACCAGATGTCGGAGTACTCGGTTGTGTTATCATAGGAGAAGGGATGGGGTGTGATATGCTGGTAGTCGCCTACAAACAACACATAAACGAGGTTGCGGTTGGGGTCGTTGTAGATGTTGCTGATATAGTCCTTGATGGCATCGGTGTTGTTGCCGCCGGCTTCGGTCACGCTCACCAATGTGGTGGGGCGGCCCGATTGGTTCTTCCAATCCACGAAGGGTTGCATGCTTTCCATGAACTGGTCGGCGCAAATGACAACCATCTCGCCTTGTTCCTCAAGCCAAGGATAGGCCTTGGAGGTCTGTTGGAAGTTGATGAAACGGTGGTCGTAGGCAGCCTTGAATTCAGGAGCGGTCTTCACGTTCTTGCTACTGCGGGCAACTTTTGGGTTCTCGCCGTTGTCGCTCACTTTCTTCATGGCGATGGTCATGTGGTGATAGACGCGCAAGGTCTTCGTCGCGGGATTGTAGGCAAAGGGCGTCACCATGAAGTTCTGCCCACGGAAGTCACGCAAGACGTAAGGGGCTTCAAGGTGGGCTTGGGTCATGGGATAGAAAGCGTTTTTGCCATACATCTTTCCGTAGGTGTAGGGCACGTCGTCAGGGTTGATCTGACGGCTGAAATTGCCTTTCGAAGGGGCGATTTCAACGTTTTCGTAATCCACATAGTCGCTCTTCACGATGCTGATGGTCATTTCAGCCATGTCGCCGATGATGGCGGGAATGGGGAATTGCGGCAGGTCGGGCGCACCGGCTTCAAGCATGGCTACCATCTTGGGGACGGAAACGACATGCTGGATGCCTTTTGGGGTGTTCACTTCTGTCAGGTTGAATCCGCCCAGCGCAAAATCGACCACGATTTGCTTCTCGCTGCTCGAAACCAACTTGACCTCTGGGCCGGCAGGGTTGCTCTTGCCCAGATCGTTCCACTGTTGGGCGAATGTCATCGCTGACAAGGCCACAAACACGAAAGATAAAATCAGTTTTTTCATTTGTGAATTGGAAATTTAAGTTGATGTTTAGTACAATTTGCATTAATAGCGTGCAAAGATACAAATCTTTTTCGGTTTTCCAATCATCATGTCGCGCTTTTTTTTCGATTTGTGTCGCTGTTTTTCTGTATTTTTGCCGCCCAACAAAACTGTAACGCAATGGGATGTTTTCTTAGAGTGCTTTTGATAGGCTTGGGCTGGTCGTTTGGCGGCCCTTTGGGTGCCATTATCGGTTATGCAATAGGCGGCATTTTCTCTGGCAACAGGCCAAGGGTCATCCGTTCAGAAGTGACGGAAACCTTTGGAAATACGGAAGAGAAACGCGACTTCAACGTGACGCTTCTTGTTCTCTCGGCTGCCGTGATGAAGGCCGACGGCAACGTCAGGAAGTCGGAGCTCGACTATGTGAAGCGTTTCTTCTTGCAGAATTTCGGCCAGGAACGTGCCGAAAACTACATCAAGATGCTGCGAGAGATCCTCGAAAAGGACTACAACCTCTACGAAGTGAGCCAGCAGGTGGGGCGCTACATGGACTACGCCTCGCGCCTGCAACTGCTCCATTACCTGTTTGGCATCGCCAACGCCGACGGGCGCATCTCGACGGAGGAACTGGGCGTCGTCAACACGATTTCGGACTACATGGGCGTTTCCAACAGCGATTTTGTTTCGGTGAAGGCCATGTTTATTCGTGAGACCGACAGTGCCTACAAGATTCTCGGCATTGAGCCTTCTGCTTCCGACGAGGAGGTCAAGAAAGCCTACCGTGAGATGGCCAAGAAAAACCATCCCGACCTTGTGGGCAACCTTGGCGACGAGGTGAGGCAAGCCGCCGAGAAAAAGTTCCAAGAAATCAACGCAGCATACGAGTCCATAAAGAAACAACGGGGATTGTAAATGAAAAAAAAGCCGCTCGAAAGCGGCTTTTTTCATTTCGGTTTTATGTGAGGTGTTATTCCACCACAACCTTCTCGAAGCGCACTTGCGGACCCGATGTGAGGCGCAGGAAGTAAACACCCTTGGCCATGCCGCCGACGTTGATTTCAGCGATGCCTTGGCCGCCGCCTTTGGCCACCACCTGGCCCATGCCGTTAAACATCTCGTAACGGTATTCGGCATTGCCTCCGTTAACGAACAGGGTGCTGTTGGCAGGGTTGGGGTAGATGCTCAGGTTGTCGAGCGAATCTTCACCTAATCCGACAATGCCTACATTGACGGTGACATAGTTCGCCGACGAATAGCGGATTCCGTCGGTGGCGACGATGCTGTAGGTATAGATGCCGTCTTCAACGTCTTCAGTGAAGGTGGTGGAGGCTTGGTTGGCCACTTCCTCACCGTTGCGGCTGATGATGTAGCTCATGGCATCTTCGGCCGGGGCCCAAACGAGCGAAACCGTGTTGCCATCGACTGAGGCCTCAAGGTCGGTCACGGGGTTGAGGGCAAGAACGACCGAAGTGGGCGGGAACTGGATGTCGTCAATCCATGCACAGTCGCTGCCGCTGCTCATGCTCGTGTCTTTCTTGTAGGTCCACTTGAAGGTGTGGATGCCGGTGGTCACGTCGTAGGATTCTTGGCCCCATGCCACGTCACCCGACCAGTTGCCTCTTTCTTGGTTGTCGATGTAGAAGAAGAGCTTGTCCCAACCGTTCTCCGACGAAACTTTCTTGTAGAAGCTGAGGACACCATCGGTAAGGATCTCGACGGTGAGGACGATTTCGGTTTGCTGGTTGTCCGAAATGGCGCCCGACTTGGCGCTGTAGGTGCCTGTGTGGGCCTCGTTGTTGACGATGGTCCACGGCGTGTTGCTGGTGGTCAAATCCCAGTCATACATGCTGAAGTCGCCTGTTTCGAAGTCTTCGACGATGTTGCCTACGGTGACGGTATGGGTGCCTGACAACGAGTAATGCCCGCAGGTGATCAGGTACGGGATTTCGTACGTTGAACCGATTCCAACTTGTTCTCCAACGGTGAGGTTGACGGGAAGGGTTGCCACGCCGCCGGCCTCGATCTCACCCATCTCGAAGGTGTTGCTTTCGAGGGCAAGGTCGTTGGAGCTTGAGAACACTTGCATGATGACATCGGAGGCATTGGCACGGCCATTGTTGGTCACCTCAAAGGTGATGGTTCCCTGTTCGCCAGGCTGCAAGTTGGTGCAGCTGACGTTGGACATGGCGAAACTGGGTGCGCCAAAGACGAGGTCGAACTTGTTCTCCCATACATCCTCGCCCGAAGTGCAGGTCAGGTAGAAACGAACCTTGGTGTTGTTGGGGATGTCGACGGACACGTTGAAGGCAAAGGCGTCGGAAATCGTGTAGGTGCCATCGGGGGCGATGGTGGGGATGGTGGCCGTGGTGTTCACCAACTCGATATATTCCGACTCGGTGGACAGCACCACGTCGATGCTGTTGGCCGTTTGGGACCCGACGTTCTTCATCGAAACGGCAGGTGCCACATAGGCGCCGTTGACCAAAGGCTGCTCACACTGCACATCGTCGAAGGCGATGTAGGCGCCATCCATGGCGGCGGCGGGGACGACGGCGATGTAGGGGATGTGCTGGGGATGGGTCACGCAGATGGTGACGTCGCCACCGCTGGTGACTGGGGTGATTTGGATGTTGGCAGTGCCGCTTTCGTCGATAAGGCCTGCACCGTACAACTCACCGTCCTTGCTGATGGCCACGTATGACCCTGGGATGGCTTCCACGGTGTAGGTTGCCATGCCAATGGGCAGGGTGGGCAAGTGGCTGACCTCGTTGTCGGTCGGTTGCACACGATAAGGCATGATGGAACCGTCGCCAAGAACATGGTAGGCCTGCCAATAGTATTGGTTGGTGGCAGTGCTGCTGCTTGGATAATTGCCCGCATGGGCATAGCACACGGCGATGTTACCCAAGAACGGGATAGCCGAAACGGTATTGAACACGTCGTCTTCCCACACGGCGTCGTAAACGCCGTAGGCGGTTTCCTCGTAGGTGGGCATGCGGTTCAAGACGTTGGTGGCACCCACGCCGAAATAGTAGTCCTCATACCAATAGGTGTTGGGGCACGAGCCGATGTAGGCAAAGGCTCCCTTGTTGTTGTTGCGGATCATGGCCTCGCCGAAGCAGGTGCTGCTGTAGCCCCAGTTGGCCGCCACGCAGCAGTTGCCCATGGCCAGGAAAGGTTTGCCTTCGTTGGTGAGGTTGTTCACGTTGCTGATGTTGAACTCAGGGTCGGCCCAGCAGTCTTCGCCGCCGTGCGCGGTGTAGTTGACGAAACCGACGCCCGTGTTCAGCGAAGCGTAGGGCTGGTTGTAGGGCTGGCCAAGGAAATTGTATACGTTGTTGAATCCGTGCTCGGCGTTATAGTAGTATTCCATCGCGTATTGTATGGTGGGTCTCCCGACGGTGGCGGTCCAGCTACCATCCCAACCGGCAACGAGCAGCACGTTGTCGAGATAGCTCGGGTCGGGCAGGTTGACGTATTGTTCGTACAGCAAGGTCTTTTCGATGATGTTCTGCATCTGCTCGACGGTTTGGGCACACATGCGGCTGTGGTAGATGTCGGGATAGTAGTCGTTGTCGACGCTCATGTATTGCAGGTCGGTGACTTTTTGCGAGGCCGAGCCGGTGGCACTGGCAGCCACTTGCTCCTTGTCGCCGAAGATGATGACAAAGGTGGGTGCTTCTTCCGCATACTTGCCTTGGATGAAGCTGCTGATGGCGGCAGCGGTCGTGCCAATCTCGTCGGTGTAGTTCACGTCCATGTAGAAACCTTTCGTGGTCTTCCACTCAATCCAAGGTTGCATGACTTCCTCAAACATGCGGTTGGCGATGACGAGCATGCGCACGGGTGCCTGCCACAGGTCGGGGTGTTGGTCATACACGTCGTCGCGCCAGTTGAACATGGTTTGGTAGATGCCCTTGAAATAGTGGTTGTAGGTCCTCACGAACTCGTGTTCGGCAGCGGCTTTGTCGTAGTCGTTGTAGCGCACCTCAACCTCGATGTCGTTATAGACCTCGATGGTGTTTGTGGCGGGGTTGTAGTTGACGGGATTGATGGTCAGCGAGCCGACGCCGATGCCGCGCATGGTGCCTTGCAACTCGAGCTCGGCCACCGGGCGATGGCTCATCGAGCGCGAGGCGTAGGCCTTCTCGCTGTAGGCGAACTTGACGTCTTCTGGCTTCGTGGCCTTGCTGACGGAAGGTTGCTGCGGGGCAAGGGTCTTGATGCCGAAGTCGGCCAAACGGTAGGTGGTTGTGCTGAAGCTCTTTACCTCAACGGTAGGGCTCTTCGCGCCGAAAGGAACAGCGATTAACTGGTGGGCGGCGGGCAGCGATGGCTCGCCGGCGTTGCCCGTGGGGAAGGTGCCTTCCATTGCGATTTCGGAAAACAGGCCTTTTTCGGTCGAAACCTCAGTGGCATTGATGTTGCTGAAACTGAACGTGGCAGTAAAGCCGTCATTCGTCACGTTGGTGCACTCTTGCACCGACTTGGCTCTGCCCAAATCAATGCGCCCTTGGGCCATTGCTTGCACGCCAAACAGCATTCCCGCAAAGAGGACTGCAAAGGATAAAATTCTTTTTTTCATTTGAGTGAAGTTAGTTGTTATTGATAATTTGTGTATGTTGGTTGATAGATTCCAATCAAGGCTGCAAAGATAGAAAATTAATCGTTTGTGCGCTAAAAATCGTCGGAAAAACCGCCTTTAGTTTAGTATTTTTTTGTAAGACTTCTCATTTTCAAGGATTTCCAAGGCTTTCTTAATGCCTGTGTCTTCTGCGGCCATCACTTGGTAGTATTGTTGCGTTTCCCAAACGTTTCGGGCGATCAAAGCCTTCACTTGCAATAGCAGAAATTTTTCGGAACGGGCAAACTGCTCGTCGTTCCACTCCACCTTCGCGTCCTCGGCGGCTTTCTTCAGTCTGTCGATAAGCTCTTTCCCAACGATAAAATCCTTGTTGAATTGCTCAAAGTCAGCGAATTGCGACCTGATTTCTTCGCGGTGCTTGAGGCCGTAGTCGGTAGTGAAGCGGTTCAAGATTCCTTTGCGTACGAGGTTGGTGTAGAGCTTGCTGTTGAACGAGGTGTCGACGGGGATGAAAATGTCGGGCATGATGCCGCCGCCGCCATACACGGTACGACCGCCAGAGGTCTTATATTTCAGTGAGTCAGGGAAATGGATGCTGTCGGCGTGGAAATATTCGCCGCGCTCGAGGCGCTTGGTCATCTCCTTGGCATATTCTTCAACGCCTTTCTCGTAAGGCCGTTGGATGCAACGCCCCGAAGGGGTGTGGTAGCGCGAGGTGGTGAGGCGGATTTGTGCGCCATCGGGCAGGTTGAAAGGCCTCTGAACCAAGCCTTTGCCGAAAGAACGTCTGCCAATCACAACGCCACGGTCGTGGTCCTGCATGGCACCGGAAAAGATTTCGCTGGCCGAAGCCGAACCTTCGTCGATGAGGACGACCAACTTGCCTGTGGTGTAAAGCCCCGAGGACTTGCTCTTCCACTCTTGTCGGGGCGAGCGCAGGCCTTCGGTAAAAACGATGAGCTTGTTTTCGGTGAGGAATTGGTCCACCAGCTCAATGGCAGTGTTGAGGTAGCCGCCCGTGTTGCCGCGCAGGTCGAAGACGAGCGACTCCATGCCTTGGGCTTGCAGCTTGGTGAAGGCTTCCTTGAACTCTTGTGTCGATTCTTGTGCGAAACGGTCGAGTTTGATATAGCCGATATGGTTGTCGAGCATATAGGCGGCGTTAATGCTGTTCAGCGGAATCTTGTCGCGAATGATTTCAAAGTCAAGAAGTTCCTTGTCGCTGCCGCGCTTCACGCTCACGGTGACTTTCGTTCCTTTCTTGCCGCGCAGGTGCTTCTGCACGTATTCGTTGTCGACTTTCTTGCCAAAGCATTCCTCTCCGTCGATCTTGATGAACTGGTCGCCAGCCATGATGCCCACCTTCTCCGACGGGCCGCCCGCCACGGGACTGATGACGGTGATGGTGTCGCGGATGAGCTGGAAGGTCACACCGATGCCTTCAAAGCTGCCCACAAGCGGTTCGTTGGCTTTCTCCACATCCTTTTTCGAGATGTAGGCCGAGTGGGGGTCGAGTTCCTTCAATGCGGCCACGATGGCGTCTTCCGTCACCTTGTCGATATTGGCCGTGTCGACGTAAAAGTTCTCGATGAGATAAAGCACAGTGCCCAGTTTCTGGACGTTCAGCTGACCTTTCGTTTGTGGCTGTTGGGCTGTTGCCGCCATTGCAATGAAACAGGCAATAGCCAAAAAAAACATTTTCAGTGATTTCATGGGTTGAAATGGATTTTTAGGGGCGCAAAGATAATGAAAAAGAGGGAATCACGGCTTCAGTAGCGTCCAAAATATTCTACTTTTGCCACGTCAGTCCATTTTCTGATGAAAGCAGTCTTTGCATTGGTATAGGCATCCCGATTATGTTCAAACTGTTTCCAAAGCCTAAGTTTCAGAGATTCATAGTCTTTGGCGACATTCGGATGTTCCAAAAGATAATCCCTGAAAAATAATTCATCGTTGTCGCCGGCATATCTGAGATGGATATGATAGACCTTGTCCTCAAAGCCATTTTTGGTATAGCCGTAGTTGAATGATATTCTGCGTTCTTCGGAGGACATTCGAATGAAACCGTTTTTCTCGATGATTTTTGCAACTGATTCAATGTCAATTTCTTTTGGTATTTCGATAAGGATGTCCACGATATTCTTTGCCCATATTCCAGGAATCGCACTACTGCCGATATGGTTGATTTTTACAGGGTAATCAGACAAAATGGACTGCAATGTGGTTTTCATTTCCTCATAAAGCAAATTCCATCTGTCGTTATGCTCAACGAGAAAAATGGGGAACAATTCCCATAGTTCCTCTAATGACATTTCGGAGAGTTCTTTGGCCATACTTATTGCCTCAAAATCTCAAAAGTGTTGTCCTCCTTGAGCTTGATGATGGTCGAGCTCTTGGGCTTGGAGAAACTGTCGTGGTAAAGCTGCACCACATAATCCACCGAGTTTTTGATTTCATCGCAGATATCACTGAAAATCATCGATGAAGGTTGCCCAGTTAGGTTGGCCGATGTTGAGGTGATGGGCTTACCGAGGCGACGGATGACTTCCTTGCAGAAGTCGTTGTCAACCACGCGGATGCAGATGCTCTTGTCGTCGGAAACGGCCTTGGCCAAGTTCTTGCTTTCGGGATAGATGATGCTCAGCGGACTTTTGGCGCCTTTGATGAGGTCGTAGGCGATGGCAGGCACGTTAACCACATAATCCTGAAGCCTTTCCACCGAATCGACGAGGATGATGAGGCTCTTGTTGAGCGGCCTCTGCTTGACGGCGTAAACCCGCAGGCAGGCCTTGTTGTTGGTGGCGTCGCAGCCCACGCCCCAGATGGTGTCGGTAGGGTAGAGGATGGTCTTTCCGGCTTTCAGTGCCGCCACTGTGCGTTCCACTTCTTGTTCAAATGATTCTTCCATTTTTTTTCTTTACTATGACTTGTGACCATGACTATGACCAGACTCACGGTCGAAGTGGTCATGGTCATAGTCATTGGTCATTGTTACTTGTCTTTTATTTTACTTCTCAATAAATTATACTTGTGCCTATTGGCCTGCATCATTGTGCGGCAGATGTTGAATCCCGTCTTGCCGTAGAGGAAGCCGCCTTTTATAATATAGGTGCGGATGAAATTGATGCTCGGGCTGAAAAGATAGGGTAGGAGGCCCGTCTTCTTGCCACGCTCGTAATAGGACTGCGCGCCTAATTCGGCGAAGTGGAACTGTTGCTTGCGGAACTCCTCGGGCGTGTCCCACGAATAATGGAGCAGGTCGCCGCGCAGCATGGTTTTCTTGGGCGTTTCCTTAAAGTTCAGCCATTCGTGGATGATGCCTTCCCATTCGGCAAAGCCGCGCCGCCAGATGCGGATCTTGGTCTCGGGATAAAGGCCGCAGCCTTTCACCCACTGGCCGCAGTAGTTGTTGAGGCGGTTCATCGCAAACACCTCATTCTCTGCAATGTCTTTGTCTTTCAGTGTCTTGATGGACTGCTTCAGTTGGTCCGAAAGGGCTTCGTCGGCATCGATGCTGAAGATGAGGTCGCAGGTGGCGAGGTCGTCGGCGAGGTTTTTTTGGTCGGAGTAGCCGAGCCAGTCCTGGGTGAAGAACTTCACGCCGTAGCGGTCGCAGATGGCCTCGGTCGCATCGGTGGAATGCGAGTCAACGACGATGATTTCGTCCGCAATATCTTTCACGGATTCAAGGCATTGCGCGATTTTCTCTTCCTCGTTGAAGGTGATGATGACGACCGAAAGGGTGTTCATTGATGCAAAATTTGCGCAAAGGTAGTGTTTTCTTCGGTTATGGGATTTGCTTCGCAAAGAAATCTGCAGAAAATCACAATAAAATTCCTATCTTTGCGCCCTCATAAGTGCAATCGATGACCATCGGAATCCCCATTTGGATGCTTGCTTTGGCGCTGCTGGCTGGTCTGGCAGCGGCCACATTGTTGTATTTCCGAAACAAGAAACAACACTATGGCAAGGCGTTGAATGTCATATTGTTTGCACTTAGGACATTGATTGTTGGCTTGGTGGTCTTGCTGCTTTTCAACCCGCTGATTCGGCAGAAATTCA
>CAMOCK010000192.1 GCA_946610645.1 uncultured Bacteroidales bacterium | reverse complement strand
GCTGAAGGGCGGCGAAGTCGTCCAAGGCCTTTTCCAATCTTTTTACTGTTTCCGTGCCCTTGTCGAGCAGGGCTTCCATGCGGGTGATGCGTTCGATCTGTGTCATGATGCTTGTTTTTATGAGAAATTGCCGCAAATGTAGGCAAAAAAACGTCCGTTTTCACCAAAAATAGAAGAAATCCACCACGCGGCAAAACAGCTCGCGGGGCCACGACTGGTTCAGCTCCAAATCCACGTCGCGGGTGCGGCTGCGGAAAATGTGAAGGAAATAAAAAAAGTTGTGCGAGCGCCACTCGCGCACCATCGACTCCATGTCGCGCCGGCAAACGGCCATCTCGGGCGACGACTGCTCGCGCAAGCTTTGCAGATAAGCCCGAATGTCGTCCTTGCCCTTGATTTGGCATGAATCAGCGATGTGCGTGTTGGTGGCTGTGGCTATGGCTTTGCTGACGTCCATCATTCGGCGGCTTTGAAGACATGGCGTTGCGTGAGCATCAGCAGGAAGGCGAGCACGGCTCCGAGCACGTCGGAGATGGTCATCGAGGCCCAAACGCCCGTAAGCCCGTTGCCGCCCGCGTCGATGAACAGCGTCGGGACAACGTAAATCATCGGGGCGAGGAAAAGCACCTGCCGCGAAAGGCTGGTGACGATGGCAATCCAAGGCTTGTCGATGCTCTGGAAGAAGTTGGAGTTGGTGATGGTGAAGCCCACAAGCGGGAACATCACCATCATGAAGCGCATGGCAGGCACGCCGATGTCAATCAAGGCTTGCTCAGTGGTGAAAGCTCGCAGCAGGATTTGCGGCAAAATGAGGGCCAGCAAGGCACCAAGGAAGCCGATGAACACGTTCACTTTCAAAGTCAGCGAATAAACGGATTTCAGCCTGTGCGGATGGCCTGCGCCGTAGTTGTAGCCCGCGATGGGCTGCATCCCTTGGCACACGCCGAGGATGAGCATCACGCTGAGCGCGCCGAAGGTGTTGGCGATGCCGTAAGCTCCCACGGCCAAGTCGCCGCCATAGCGGATAAGCTGCCGGTTAAGCAAGGCTACCACGCCCGACGCGGCCACGTTCATCAGGAAGGGACTCATGCCGATGAGCAAAATGTTGCGGAAGATGTAACCCTTTGGTTTCCAGGCGTGACGGCGGAAACGGATGAAAGAACTCTTTTGCAGGAAATGGCTTATGGCCACGATGCCCGAAATGGTCATGGAGATGGTGGTGGCCCAAGCCGCGCCGCTGATGCCCATGTCTAAGGCGTAGATGAACAGAGCATCCAATGCGATGTTGAGCACCGCGCCGCCGGCCAAGATCCACATGGATTTGGTGGGATAGCCCGAAGCGCGAATCAGGCCGGTGAGGTTGAAGGTGACGGTGGTCATAAACATACCGGGAAGCACGATGTCCATATACTCTCGGGCGTAGGCTATCGTGTCGGCCGAGGCTCCGAACATGGTTAGGATCTTGTCCATGAAAAGATAGCCGCCTGTGACGAAGAGAAAACCGAGGATAAAGGTGAGTATCAGGCTGTTGCCCAAGATTTTCTCCGCCCAATTGATGTCTTTCTTGCCCAACACAATCGACATTCGCGCCGACGAACCCACGCCCACCAAAGAGCCGAAGGCATGGACGATGTTCATGATGGGCATGGTGATGGCCAAGCCCGCGATGGCCAACGCGCCCACGCACTGCCCGAGAAACACGCGGTCCACGATGTTATACACCGACGCGATGATCTGGCTGACGATGCTTGGAAGTGCATACATCCATAACAACTGGCCGATATTCTTGGTTTCCAGTTCCTGTGTCCTGTCTGTCTGTTTCATTGACTCTTCGTTTTGAGCGTGCAAAAGTAGTAAAAAAGAAGTCATTGGATGAAAACAGAATCAAACAAATGTGTAATTTTGCAGCCCGAAACCCAAAAGGTCGGAAAATGGCCTTGGGGGTTTTGCAATAGATTGAAAATGAAACCGATAAAGACGTTTATATTTATATTGTCCATCATGCTGCTTTTGGTGGCAGGATGGTTTTTTTTCCCCGCCGAGGGCATCTCCGTGGGCGATTTCACCTTGCGTTTCCCTTCGTTTGCCGATGATTCTGACGAGAACAAGGCAGAGGAAATGGACGTGGACGCTGTCATCGACAATGTGAAAAAGAGCTACGAAATGACTTATTCCGAAACGGTTTACGACAGCCTCTTGTTTTTCCGCGACTACCTGACCGGCAATCCCAACCGCATTTATCTGCCCAACGACGACTACACGTTTTTCGACACGCTGTTTGCCCAATTCGAGCAGGCAAAAACAGAGGGAAAAGTTTATCGCGTGATGCACTATGGCGACTCCCAGATTGAGATGGACCGCATTTCGTCGGTGCTGCGGCAGAAGTTGCAGGAGTTGTTTGGCGGCTCGGGGCCAAACATGGTTCCAGCCATCCAGCCTGTGGCCACCATCTCTGTCGTTCAACACGCATCGGGCCTGCATCGCTACATGGTTTATGGCGAGGCAGCCCGTGCCAGCCACAACCGCTACGGCGTGATGCTTCAGTTTGGGCAAGTGGCGGGTGCAGGGGCTGTTTCTTTCTCACAAACCAGTCATTCACAGGCATTTGCGAAGGCCAAGGAAATCTCCACGGTGTCGGTGCTTTTGGGCAAGAACAGCCAAGGGTTCACGGCCACGTTGAAGTGCGACACGATAGTGGCTGAACCGAAAGTTCTCGAGGCCAACGACGGCGTTTCGCTCGTCACCTGGAGATTGCCCGTCAAGGTCAAGAAAGGCAACATCGGGTTCAAGGGCAGTGCCGAGATTTATGCCGTTTTGCTCGATGGCGAGCCAGGTGTGGCCGTCGATAACGTAGCGTTGCGCGGATGCTCGGGCAACATCTTCACTCGCCTCAACGAAACCACAATGCATCAGTCGTTCGATTTGCTTGGCACACGACTCGTCATCCTCCAGTTTGGCGGCAACCGGATGCCAGGCATCGCTGGGAGCAAAAACATCGAATCCTACATGAAAGAGCTTGAAGACCATATAGATTACTTGAAGAAAGTGGCACCTCAATGCACCTTCCTCTTCATCGGCCCTGCCGACATGGGCAAGAGCTACAACGGCAAGATGGGCACTTGGAAAGGGCTGCCCGAGTTGAACGACTCGCTTCGTGCCATGGCCTTGCGCAACGATGTGGCCTATTGGGACATGTTCAACGTGATGGGCGGCGAAGGCTCAATGGCACAGTGGGTGAAACACAATCCGCCTATGGCAGGCCCCGATTACATTCACTTCACCTTCCGTGGTGCACAGGAAATAGGAAGCAGCCTCGCTAAGTCGCTCTCCACTTACTACGACTTTTACTGCTTGCGCCGCCGCGTGCCCAGCCAAGAGGTCATCGACTTCATCAACGGCGACGAAACCGAAAACGCGCGAAAAATGCCATACACAAGAATGATGCCGAGTTATAACCCGTTCAAAACCAACGAGAAATGAACCGATGGCTGATGATAGCGATAGGATTGCTGTTGGGATTGTCGGCACAAGCTCAGCCTATGCCGAAGCTACGCCCACTTCCTGACTGCAAGTTTGCGCATTTTGGGCACAATAGGCTCATCTATCCCAATGGCGACAACGAGGCGATGGAACGCTTTTTCTCGAAGATGGACTCTGTCGTCATCCTTGGCCAAGGCAATGTCAATATCTTGCACATAGGCGGTTCGCATGTGCAGGCGGGCACCTTCACGCAACAGTTTCGCGACGACCTGCTCGGCATAGGCGACGAC
The DNA here is from genome assembly GCA_946610645.1 of uncultured Bacteroidales bacterium. Classification (GTDB taxonomy): domain Bacteria; phylum Bacteroidota; class Bacteroidia; order Bacteroidales; family F082; genus Limimorpha. The sequence goes on along the minus strand of CAMOCK010000192.1, from coordinate 3,776 downwards.
CTGATGGGCGGGCCTTATTTCGTGTTCCCCTTCACCGCAGGAGGCACCAACAACCCATCGCATTATGTAATACACAGCACGGGCGAATGGAAATATTGCCGCAATGCCGTATCGAGAGAAACCGACAAGCGCATGGGCTTGGCCGGAGCCGCAATCACTACGACCGACAGCACGGCAAGCATCCAAATCATAGCCCGCGAGCGCTATCCCTCCCACAAGCCGCCAACCTACGAGTTCAACAAGGTGACGCTCATCGGCTATTCAGACGAGGGCGATGTCGCCCCAGTTCTGGGTCTCGACAACGACACCCTGCGCGGCCACCACAACGATGAATTGGCGACCTACACTTTCGTTTTGCCCTATTACACCGATTCAGTGTGCGTCTTTTTCGACAGTGTCGGGGGCGAGTTCACCCTGACGGGTGTATTGCTCGAAAACGACCTGCCGGGCATCAGCGTGCATGGCGTGGGCGTCAATGGTGCCAGTGTGCCATCCTATTTGCGCTGCGACGACTTCGAACGCGACCTCCAACTCATCCGCCCCGATCTCATCATCTTCGGCATAGGCATCAACGACGCGGCAGAGAAAGACTTCACCAAGGAATCGTTCAAGCAAAACTACGCCGAGCTTATCGGCATCATGCAGCGCGTCAATCCCGACTGCGCCCTGCTTTTCGTGACCAACAACGACAGCTTCAAACGCAAAAGGGTGAAGAAAAAGCGCGTCTATGAAGTCAATACCAATGCCATCATCGTGCAGCAGGCTTTCATGGAATTGGCTCAGGATTATGGTGCCGCCGTTTGGGACCAGTTCGACGTGATGGGCGGACTCAAATCCATGCAGGCTTGGGAAAAGGCTGGATTGGCGCAAAAAGACAAGATACATTTCACCCGCGACGGCTACCAACTCATGGGCGACCTGCTCTATAACGCCCTGATTACCGACTATTTGGATTACATCAAGACAAATCGATGACGAACCTCGCCGACATAGCATTGGAATTTGTGCACAACCTTTTCTCCTTCGACAAGGCGCACCCGCTGCTGTTCACCCAATTTTATTTTTGGGCCTTCTTCGCCATCGTGTTCGCGTTTTTCTGTCTGATCAAAAACAAGTGCCTGCTGCGCAACGCCTTCCTGTTTTTCGTCAGCCTGTTCTTCTACTACAAGACCAGCGGACTCTTCACTTTGATATTGATTTTCATCACTTTATATGACTTCTTCGCGGGAAAATGGCTTCACACGCGAAAAAAGAACGGCAGCCGCAATTTCGTGCTCGCGCTAAGTGTAGTGGTGAACTTGTCCATTTTGTGCTATTTCAAGTACGCTTATTTCCTCACCGATGTGGTCAACAACCTGCTTGGCACCGAGTTTCGCGTGTTCGACGTGTTCTCGTGGGCAGGCAACGAAATCACCCGAAGCAACCGTTTCAGCGTCGATGATATACTGCTGCCGGTGGGCATCTCGTTCTATACATTCCAAGCCATCAGCTACATCATGGACGTGTATCGCCGCCGCATCGAGCCGGTGCGAAACATTTTCGACTTTGGCTTTTATGTCAGCTTCTTCCCGCAGTTGGTGGCCGGTCCCATCGTGAGGGCCAACGAATTCATCCCACAACTCCACAAGAAGTATTTCCTCAGTCGTAGGCAGTTCGGCATCGCCGTATTCTGGATCATGAATGGCTTGGTGAAGAAAATCGTGTTGAGCGACTACATCGCCATCAATTTCATCGACCGCGTGTTCGACAATCCGCTGCTTTACACTGGTTTTGAGAACCTTATGGCTTTGTTTGGTTATTCGTTGCAAGTCTATGCCGACTTCTCGGGCTACACCGACATTGCCATCGGCGTGGCCATGCTGATGGGTTTCTATCTGCCCACGAACTTCAACTCGCCTTACAAAGCCAAAAGTCCGGGCGAGTTCTGGAAACGCTGGCACATGTCGCTCTCGCGCTGGCTGCAAGACTACCTTTACATCCCGCTCGGCGGCAACCGCAATGCCACTTTCGGCTCGTTCTGCATCATCGTCGTGATAGCGGCCATCGCCGTGTTCCTTTCGGGCAGCTGGTGGGTCGGGCTGGGCATAGGCATTCTGGCAGTGATATTGGCTTTGGTGGCCATTTTCAAACCTGAAAAACGCCTGAGAATCACCACCGACATCAACGCGATGGACACCATGCTGCTTGGCGGCCTTTGGCATGGCGCCTCGTGGAACTTCATGATTTGGGGCGGCTTGAACGGTCTCGGCATGGTTTTCTACAAGTTTTGGCGCGATTGGAGCGTTTATGGGCGCACCTTATTTATGTTGGCGGTCACTTTCGCGCTGCGCGTGTTGTGCGTCTTCGTGCCCCAACCCGTGTTCCACATGCTGTTCGTCTGGTGCTTGATTGTGTTGGCAGGCAATATGTTACGAATGCTCTACAACCTCTTTGACGGACAAAGAACCCTGCAATGGCTGCAAGACGCTTGGGCCATTTTCCAGACTTTCACCTTCATCACCTTCACGCGATTGTTTTTCCGCAGCGGCTCCAACCTCGACCCCGCCGAAGCCAACGAAACCGCTTGGAACACCGCCAAGAACATGGTGAACCAAATGGGCAGCCATTGGCGCTTGGAGCAAATCCCCGACATCGTCAGTCATTACAGCAACGTGTTCATTCTCATAGTGATAGGCCTGATAATCCATTGGCTTCCTGAGAACTTCAAGCGACGCTACCGCCTTTGGTTCGCCACAATGCCTCTGCCGCTGATGGTGGTCGTTTGCCTGCTCATCGTGTTTGTGATTTACCAATTCATCACAGCGGATTTGCAGTCGTTTATTTATTTCCAGTTTTAACTGAGCATCCATGAACAACCTCAACATAGCCTACATCCAAGCCGACCTCAAATGGGAAGATAAGGCGGCCAATTTGCAGCATTTCAATGAGTTGTTGGAACAAGTGCAACCCCAAACCGACCTGATTCTACTGCCCGAAACTTTTACCACGGCCTTTCCCGTCGACCCGAAGCTTTTTGCCGAAAAGGAAAACGGTCCAACAATGCAATGGCTTCAAAACCAGGCCAAAGCGAGAAACGCGGTGGTGTGTGCCACTTTTCCGTTGGAAAAGGAAGGGCATTACTACAACAGCCTCGTCTGGATGCGCCCCGATGGCAGTTATGAACTCTACTTCAAGCGGCACACCTTCACGATGGGTGGCGAGGACAAACTTGTGGAACGCGGTGAAAATCAACTGATTGTTGAACTAAAAGGTTGGAAAATCAAGCCCATGGTGTGCTACGACATCCGCTTCCCCGTGTGGGCGCGTAACCGATACGAAAACGGGCAATACGAGTACGATTTGGCCTTCTATTTGGCCAACTTCCCCGACTCAAGGATGGTGGTGTGGAACACGCTCTTGGTGGCTCGCGCCATCGAGAACCAGGCCTATTGGGTGGGCGTGAACCGCGTTGGCGACGACCCTAACGGGTTGCGTTACAGCGGCGATTCTCAAGTGATTAATGCCCGGGGCGAGGTTGTCTCCAAGGCCGAATCCTACGCTGAAGCCGTGATGCACTGCACCTTGGATGGCGAAAAATTGGAACGTTTCCGTCAGAAATTCCCTTTGGGACCGGACTGGGATGGGTTTGAAATTAACATATAATATATCACAAAACCTACAAAACTTGCAAAACCTCAAGAAAAAGCGTGTAGCGGCTACACAACCGTGTCGCCGCCAGAAAGCCGCCGGTTGGCAGCTTTCCACAACTCAAATAACATTTTGTTGGTTTTGAAAGT
>CAMOCK010000191.1 GCA_946610645.1 uncultured Bacteroidales bacterium | reverse complement strand
TGCGGAATATAGATTTTGGCATCCGTCTCGCCGAAGACGAATTTCTCCAAACGGTCGCCGGCGTTGAAGCTCACGATGGCCTTGTCCTGAATGGCGTTGCCGCGTGTGTCGGCTTGCGCCGCGGCGGTTTGGATTGTCCCCTGGTTTCCCGGGCTTTGTTGCGGCGTGGGGCTGAAAGTGACCTTTTCGCCCTGCGTTTCCGCCTTTACCATCACGCCGGTGCAGGCATCGATGGCTGTCGATGACGACACCGCCTCCGGCTCGATGGCTGTTCCAGCCGCGTTCATCTTGTAGTAGCTCCTGTCAGCGTAGGCTGCCACGGGGAAGGGATTGCCCACCAGGTTCCAGCCCGCGAAGTCGGCGTTTTGGTCGTAGGTGAGCGGCACTTCCACAGGTTCAGTGGCCGTGTTGTAGGTGCCCCTGAACACCAAGTTCACGTCCTCTTTCGAGGCGTAGAGGTAGCCTTTGCCGTTCTCCAATTCGAAGGCTTGGTCCTTGTGGTTGCGCCATTCCAATTCCTCGCTTTGGTCGAAGCGGTAGAGGTCGTAGGCCGATGCGCCGAAGATGTTGCCCACCGCCGAGGCCGCGAGGCTGCCCACGACGGGCGAGGCGATGAGCCTGTAGCCGCCGTTGTCGCTCTCGCCGTAGCCCGGCACGGTGAGAGCCAAGCCCAAATCGCCCATGATGGTGACGTTTCTGTCGGGCATGACAAGCGTCCATACATCACCGTTTTGAGTGAGTGTAGCCAAATCACTGGCATAATAATAGCCGTAGAACGGCATGTAACCCTCTGGCGGACTGATGCTTAAATTTATGTTTTCATTGCTTCCCGCATAAATGGTGCCGTTATAGGCCAAGCCTGTGCTGCCCAACAAGGCGAGGGTGATTCCGCTCTCGCCGCTGACGGTGTGGCCGCGCTGTGCGCCGTTGGCATCATTGCCCGTGGCGTTATTCCATGCACCAATGCCTTGCACGCTGCACTCGCCGGCATAGTAATTGTTGCTCACGATTCCATCGCCTTGGCCGCCAACAACGCCGCCAACAAAACTATTGCCGCTTGCACTGACGGCACCCAAGTTAAGGCAGCATTCTACTCTTCCACTGTACATGAACGCCACGATACCGCCAACCCTTTGACTGCCGCTTATGGTCCCCTCATTGACGCATCCCGTGACAATGCTGTTGTCATTGGATAGCTCGCCGACGATGCCTCCTCCACTGTAGTAGTTGCCGTTGGACAAGACGTTGGCGCGATTCAGGCAGTTGGCTATGTAGCCAGCAGAACTGAGCTTGGACACGATGCCGCCCGCATAAGCACCAACCGAATTGTTTGCCTTGATGGTAACTCCCACGGCGGTGCTGCAGTCGCTCACAGTGCCGCCTTCACACCATGCCACGATGCCACCGACATATTGGCTACCCTCGATGGAACTGCCCTCGCCCAAGGTCAGCCCACTGACAACGCCACCATCCCCTATGTGCCCAAAAAGGGCAGGATACTCATCGTTGCCTTGTATCACCACGTTCCTGATGGTGTGGCCGTTGCCGTTGAACGCGCCATTGAAACTTCGCCATGAGGTGCCGATGCCAATGGGCGAGTAGTCCTTGCCGCTGTAGTCGAGGTCGTTCTGTAGGCTGAAAAACTCTCCTGAACAAAAGCTTGTGGGGTGTTGGTCGACTCTCACCCTCTGGGCGAGGCGGTCCATGTCGTCGGTGGTGAAGATGAGATAGGGGCTTTCCGCCGTTCCCTCGCCAATCCAGTTGCCGGGGGGCGACGTGATGGAATATTGAGCCTCCACCGTCCCGCCAAAGCCGCCCAAGCCTTTGAGGACTATGGTGTAGGTGCCGGGATAGATGGGGTTGGAGGGCTGAATCGCCTCATAGTCGGTGCCCTCGATGAGTGCCATGGGCATTCCGTCCTTGGTATCGGTGACGGTTAAGGTGGGCACCTGTTGGCTGCCGTTGTACTCAAATGTTCCGGGGCTGAGTACCACGCTGACCCACGGGGTGTAGGCGATGTCGCGTAGTGTGCCGCTCACGGTGATGACGACATCCTCGGCGGGCATCGTGATTTCAATGTCGTTGCCAGGTCGGTGCTGCACGCCGTTCACGTCGAACAGGGGCAGGTAGCCCTCAGGTGCTCCACTATCGGGGTAGAGGTTGAAGGCGACCTGCTCACCGGCTTCATAGTAGTGTTTTCCTTCAAAGTAAGCCACTCCAGCCCAAGGACTTATGAAATAGTGTACATTCTCGCCGAAGGTGATGGTGTGCATGCTGTTGGCCTGCCCCGGCAGGTTGATGCCTTGGCTTGAACCACTCTGCCCGACAGCAAAAAGGGTACAGTAGGCACCCGTGTAGCACTCTGTGAGTTCGAAACTCGACTCGAAACGGCCCACAACGCCACCCACGTACTCGAAACCATCGATGGTGCCGTAGTTCATGCAACCGCGGATGATCGGTCCGTCGGTCCAGACATCTCCCGCAATGCCACCGACATATCTCACGTAATATTTCCCGTTGCTGGTTACGGTGGCCACATTGGAACAATTGGATATCACCGAACCGTTGTAGATTTGTCCCGCAATGCCGCCGATGCAGGAGCTGGAGTTTTGCGAGGCCGCTATGGTCACAGTCTTTTCCACTCGGCAGTTGTAGATTTCGCCGTAACTCGCTCTGCCCACGATGCCGCCAACGAACAAATTCCCTTCAATCCAACTGTTGCCTCCGAGTGTCAGGTTCTTCACCGTGGCACTCCAAATGTTACCGAACAGTCCGGCGAAACGGGAGGCCCCTACCTGCACGTTGAGGATACTGTGGTTGCGGCCATCGAAAAAGCCTGCAAAATAGGTGTCGTTATTGTTCACAACCGCTCCGCCAATGGGCATGAAGTTGATGCCGGAAAAGTCGAGGTCAGCGGTTAGCGTAAAGAACTTTTCTTCATAACTGTTGCCGCTGTTCACGCTGGCGGCCAATTCCAGCCAATGGTCGGTAGTGGCGATGATGTAAGGGTCGTACGCTGCGCCGCTTCCTCCGCCGAAGTTTTGCGCCCGTGCAGCCCAGGGCGCGAGCAGCAAGAGCGCGAGGAACGCGGCAAAAGCGCGTTTCGTTTTGGTTTTCAGCGAATTGCTTGTTTTGTAAACGATTGATTTACAATTATTTACCCCACCACACCTCAAATTAGCGGGGCGGTTGGTAGCGATGGCCTTTCTCTTCGTTTCAATGGAGATGTTTGTCATCGTTATAAAGGTATTATAAGGGTTGATAATTATTGCTTACTCTAATCCATTTCTCTTCATCAATTGCCTCAATTCTTTGCCGGGGGAAGCCGCCAAGCCTCATTCGCCCTCAATCACTTCGATGGCCTTTTGCAGCACGTCGTCCATCGGGGCGTAGATGGGATAGAAGCCTTCGTCGTCGAAGAGGTTGCGGGCGATGTAGGCCTTCAGGATGATGTCGGCCTCGCGGCGGGCCACCTTCTTCTGCTCCTCGCTACCCTTGATGCCTTTTTCGTCGGCCATCTCCACCACTTCGGCGAACATGGCGTCGGTCACGCGAAAGCCCTTGTCGAAGGCCGCCACGGTCTTGAACTTGGCCAACGCGCCGCGATGCTGGTCGGTGTATTCGAAGGCGTATTGGTAGAGCAGCCCTCGGTTGGCGATGCGGTTGAAGTAATACTCGGTGCTGTCGTCCACCAAGGGCACATACACGTCGGGCATGATGCCGCCGCCGCCATAAACGGTTTTGCCTTTTGGCGTTGTATATTTCAGCGAGTCAGCGAAATGGATGCTGTCCACGCTAAACAGTTCGCCGCTGTCGTAGCGGTCGTATGCCTCAAAGAGGTATTTCTCGCGGTCGCCGTCGAAAGGCTTTTGGATGGAGCGTCCGGTAGGCGTATAGTAGCGTGCCACGGTGAGGCGGATGGCCGAGTTGTCGCTGAGCATGATTTGCTCTTGCACGAGGCCTTTGCCGAAAGAGCGGCGGCCCACGATGGGGCCACGGTCGTTGTCTTGCAGGGCGCCGGCCACGATTTCGCTTGCGCTGGCCGATTCGCCGTCGATGAGGACGACGACGGGAATGTCTTCCACCATGCCGCGACGGCGGGCGTTCATGTACTGCCTCGGGCGGTTGCGTCCCTCGGTGTAGACGATGAGGCTGCCCTTGGGCAGGAACTCGTCGGCAATATCGACGGCGGCACTGAGATAGCCGCCCGAATTGCCCCGCAGGTCGAATACGAGGCGGTTCATCCCTTCGGCTTTCAGCTTGCGCAGGGCTTTCTTGAACTCGTCGTAGGTGGTGGCCGAGAATTTGCTGAGCTTGAGGTAACCCGTGTGAGCGTCAAGCATATAGGCAATGTCGACGCTGTAGGTCGGAATCACGCCTCGGGTGATGGTGAAGGGCAACAGGCCCTCGATGCCATGCCGCTGCATGGTCACTTTAACTTTGGTGCCCTTGGGGCCTTTCAGCTTGCGCATCACGTCGTCGTTCTTGAGGTTCACGCCTGCCACAAGCGTGTCGTCGACGTAGACGATGCGGTCGCCGGCGAGGATGCCGACTTTTTCGGACGGTCCGCCCTTGATGACGCTCACGATGGCGACGGTGTCTTTCTCGATGCGGAACTGCACGCCGATGCCCTCGAAGCCGCCCAAGAGCGGGTCGTTCATCGCATCGAATTCTTCGAGCGAGACGTATTGGCTGTGCGGGTCGAGATGCTCCATCATGGCGGCTATGGCCTCGTCTTGCAGCTCGTCCTCGTTGATTTCGTCGACATAGTCCTCTCCTACGCGCCACATCACCTCGTCGAACTTGCTGAAGTCCGAAACGGGCAACGCGGTTTGGCGTGTGTTTCCTCCTTTATTAATTAATAGGCCGATGAGGATGCCTGCCATCAGCAGCAGGCCGACATAGAAAGGTCGTGTCCGTGGGTTTTCCATACATCAAGACAAGGGCTTCAAAACGTTGCGCTCGAAAGGTCGAGGTTGCGGTCTAACTTGCGGAACAAGCCTTGCAAGACCGTTCCGGGACCCACTTCGACGATGCTCCTCGCGCCGTTGGCCAAGATGTTTGTCATGGTTTGCGTCCACAGCACAGGGGCGGTGAGTTGCGAGATGAGGTTCTTCTTGATGATTTCGGGGTCGCTGACCGACTGGCCGGTGACGTTTTGGTAGATCGGGCAGATGCCTTGGCTGAAGGTGGTTTCGTTGAGGGCCTCGGCCAGTTCCAAGCGGGCGGGCTCCATCAGCGGGCTGTGGAACGCGCCGCCCACGCTGAGCGGCACCACGCGCTTTGCACCGGCTTCCTTCAGCTTCTCGGAAGCGGCGGCCACGCCCTCCACCGAGCCTGAGATGACCAATTGGCCTGGGCAGTTGTAGTTGGCCGGCACCACCACCATATCCTTGATGGAGGCGCACACCTCTTCAATCAGGCTGTCTTCCGCACCCACCACGGCGGCCATCGTTCCAGGCTGCACCTCACAGGCCTTCTGCATGGCCATGGCACGCTTGCTCACCAAGCGCAAGCCGTCCTCGAAGGTCAAAACCTTGTTGGCGACGAGGGCCGAGAACTCGCCTAACGAATGGCCGGCCACCATGCTCGGTTCGAAGTCGTCGAGCAACGAGGCGAGGATGACCGAATGGAGGAAGATGGCGGGTTGCGTCACCTTGGTTTGGCGCAGGTCGTCGTCGGTGCCTTCAAACATCACGTCGGTGATGTCGAACTTCAGGATCCTGTTGGCCTTTTTGAACATGTCCTTGGCTTGGGACGACTTTTCGTACAAGTCCTTGCCCATGCCCACAAATTGTGCTCCCTGTCCGGGAAAAACGTATGCTTTAATCATAAGTATTTTATAATTTCAGATTTCAGATTTCAGATTTCAAATTTCAGATTTCAGATTCCTACCTCCTAACTCAACTTCGTTCCGATCAGTTGGAAGAACTCTTCGCGTGTCGACTCGCGCTCGAAGGCCCCGATGAAGTCGCTCGTGGTGGTCACCGCGCTTTGTTTTTGCACGCCGCGCATCGACATGCAAAGGTGCCGTGCCTCGATGACCACGGCCACGCCCAAGGGGTGCAGTGCCTCGTTGATGGCATTCTTGATTTGGGTCGTCAGACGTTCCTGCACCTGAAGTCGGCGCGAATAGGCCTCCACCACGCGGGCTATCTTGCTCAGGCCGGTGATGTAGCCGTTGGGAATATATCCCACATGCGCCTTGCCGATGAAGGGGATGAGGTGGTGTTCGCAGAGCGAATACACCTCAATATCCTTGACGATGACCATCTGGCGGTAGTCTTCCTTGAACTTGGCCGAGAGCAGGATTTCCATCGGGTCGAGCTCGTAGCCGTGGGTGAGGAACTGCATCGACTTGGCCACGCGCAAGGGGGTTTTCTGAAGGCCCTCGCGCTGTGGGTCTTCGCCCAAGAGCTCAAGGATGGCGGTGTAATGCTCTTGCAGCTTGGCCAACCGTTCTTCATCGAAATGCTCGACGGCTTCGTAGCCGAAGTATCGCTTCTTCTTTTCTTCGTTCATCGTCAGCCTATTTTTTGCTTGGGCAATTCGACGGTCGAGGCCTGACCCATGCTGCATTTGCCAGTAAATTGGGCTCCCACTTCTATCAGTAGTTGCTTGGTGGTCAGTTCCACTTCCACTTTCGAGGTCGATTTTAGGGCGGTCAGTTCTTCTGTGGCGATGGTGCCTTTTACGTTGCCCGATATTTCGGCTTGCTTGCATGTGATGTCACCTTCGAGCATTCCTGTTTGGCCAATGATGACTTTGCCGTTCGATTTCAGGGAGCCGATGAGGCGTCCGTCGATGCGAATGTCGCCGCTCGATTCGATGTCACCTTTGATAACCGTTCCGTTACCGATAAGGTTGCGTACTGGTGATTCCATTTCTCTCATATATATAGTATTATTTGTTTGATTTCAAGAACGTCATGTATTCGTCCAAATCCTTCGCCTGATAAAACACGGGGTAGTTTTTCACGGAGATGGGAAGCACCGAATAGTTTGATTTTTCGATGCCGCCAAAGACATAGTCGGAAAGGAACAATGAGGTAATATAGTCTTCAGCCTGCTTTTCGCCATCGAAATTGCCTATGGTTACGATGGTTTGTTTGTCGTCAACGACGACGCTCTTCACGTTGAAGGTGCGTGTGCGATGTTCTTTCTTGTTGAAGTCGCTGATGCGGACCATGAGCGGGTCGATGCGCACTTGGGGTGTGGAGCAAAGAATCATCACAAAGTGCTCGGTTTTAGGTTCATAGGTATATGGGGCGGCTTTTTTCACTTCTGGTTTCTCGTTGCCGCCTTCCACGTCGAGTCCTTTCAGCACCATGCCCAGTTGGTATTCCTCGTTCGCGTTTTCGAGCACTTGTTGTGCAAACGGGGTTATGCTGCTGTTGGGATACTTTTTCACGAGGTCATACAAGGCGAAAGCCATCGTGTCGATGGAAACGAGTCGTCCTTGTGCCACTGCGTGGAGGAAGGCGAATCGCGGCATCAAGGCGGTGTCGGTTTCGTAAAGCTGCATGGCGCGCTCGGCGTTCATCTTCACGCGATAGAATTGTCCTTGCTCGAGGGCGTCGTAGGTTTTGGCGTAGAAATCGGAGGCCACCTTTTCCTGAGCTTCCAGCTTGCTGAAATAGTCGGGGTCGTTGATGAATTGGGCGTAGCTCGAAGTGGGGTATTTGTCGATGATCTTGCCTTTGTAGACGATGGCGTTTTCGGTATCGGAGAGGTCGTTATACATTTTGTAAAGGGCATACCATGTAGGCAGTTCCTTTTTGTTGCCTGGATAGCGCCTGTCGAGGGTCTTGTAGGATTCGATGGAGCGTGGCAAGTCGGCGAGGCGGTCCATGTAGAGGAAGCCGAGGTTATAGAGTCCGTCGGCGATGAGCGAGTCGCATATTTCGCGTTGGGCAGGCTCGAAGGGCAGGTCTTTGATGTAGTAGCCGCGGTCGTAAGGTGTGTAGCTGGCGTTCAGCGAGTCTTGCTTGGCCTTGGCGTCTTTTGCGGCGGTCTGTTCCTCGGGGCTCAGCCCTTCTCCTGTCATGGCTAACATGCTCTGCTTGTCGCTGATGCGCCAATTGTCTTCCAATTTCCTCATGCCCCACTTTTTGGTAAACTCGGTCATGCCTCTCGAAATGGCTGTCGAGTTATAGAAATACCAGGCGCTGGCATTGTTGCCGATCGGGTCGTTGCTTACGGGCACGTCGCCTATGGTCGAGCCCATCAGTGCGAGTTGTTCTTCGTATTCGCGGCGCTCTTTTTCTGCTTTCTCTTTCTCGATAAGCTGGGCGATGATTTTGTCAATCAACACATTGCGAGAAGCAGAATCCATATCGGCCACACGCAGGAGGCTGTCTTGGTCGCGGACTACGTTGGCATACATCACCAATTCGTTCAGGGTTTGCGAGATATTGAGGATGCTGTCGTATCCAAGGTGTTCGCGGTCCATGCTGGTCACGGCTGTGTCGTAGTAGGCTTGTGCCAGTTCGTAGTTTGTGCGTTCAAAATACATGGTGGCCACTTTCAGCGACGATTGTGCACGCTGTATGGGATTGTCTTTATAGGCCCTCACCGACTTGCGAAGATAATTGATGGCGCGGTTTTCATCGCCTTCGCGCAGGGCCAGTTCGGCCATGGCGTAGTAGATGCGGTCGGCGTATTCCTCGTTGTTGGGGTCGCGGAGCATCTTGTTGAGCATTTTGTAAAGCTCCTTGGCGTTGTCGGCATTGCCCATTTTGGCGATGTTCATCCTCGACTCGAAGGCCATTTCATAGACGGGATTCCGCTTGATGACTTTCTTGAATTGGGCCGTGGCGCGTTCGGCGTCGTTCTGGCGCATGTAGATCTGCCCTAAGATGAACATGGCGCGGGTGCGCAAGTCGCGGTCTTTGTTCATCACGATGCCGCTTTTCAGGTATTTGACGGCGTTGTTGTAGTCTCTGGTGGCGATGTAGTAGTCGGCAATACTGAAGTCCATGTTGCGTTGAAGCTCTTTGGGGAGCTTGTTCAGTCCGGCGGTCCTGGCTTGCAGTTGTTCGATGACAGCTATGGCCTTGGGGTATTCCTCGGTTTGGATGTAGGTCTTGGCCAGCCACAGGTTGGCGACGTAGGCTATGTCGTTGTAGTTGTATTCCGTGGCCACAAAATCGAAGGTGCGTTTGGCGGGGATGTAGTCGTGCTTGTAGAAATGCGCCTTGCCCATGACGAGGTAGGCATCGTCGATCCAGCGCACGCGCTCGCGGCTACCGAACTTCATGGAGTGCTTTTGGACGCAGATGGAGGTCTTTTCCAAGGCTCGGTCCATCGTGGAGTTAAGGCTCATGCCGTTTTGTTGCGTGCCGTAGTTATATACGCGCAACACTTGGGAATAGTCGTCTTTCACGGCGGTCCGCAGTTGCTTGTCGCCATCCAGGAGGCTCCTCTCACCGTTCCAATACACGTTGTAATGGCTGGTCAAGTTGTGGTACATACGCCTCGTGAGGGTGTTTTTCTTTGTGTTGCAGCTACTCATGAGCAGCAAGCTCATCATGCAGCCCAATGCCAGGATGATATTCGTCTTTCTTTGCACTTTTGTCGTCGTTTTTTGATAAAACTATAACTCCATTTCTGCGGAATTATTTCATTCGTCCATGCCACTTTTGCGCTTCCTTGAGCAGTTGTTCGTCGGTAGGCTCCACCAGCACTGCCTTGAGCGCGACGGCCAGACTGTCGTTGGCGTTCTTGAACTCGTTGAGCAGAAGTATGTTGAAGTCGTTTTGCCTGCTGTTCTCTATTTGGGTTCTTTGGTCATCCATGGCCTTCAAGCCTCTTGCCTTGTAGTCTTCAGTGCCGAAAAACGGCATCAAGGTTTGGACGAGGCGAAGGCTGTCGTCGCTCCAGTTGGGTGACAGTTTTTCGGAGAGCGAAGTCAGGCGGTATTTCTCGCACAGGGCTGGTGTTTCGCTTTGAATGACACCGACGGCACGGTTGAAATCGACTTCCTTTCGCGCAGCACGTTCCATCATCACGTTGGATCTGATTCTTGGCACAAAAATGAATGCCAATACGGCGAGCAGGGCAAACAGCAGTAGCAGCACGAGGGTTTTCACCACGGGATGCCCCTTGGTGATGCCCGACCTGACTTCCGAGATGCTGTCGTACCGTTGCTCCTTGGAGAATTGCGTGCAGTGCGTGGCTACGGGCAGAAACTGTTTCGTGATGTTGCGCTCGCCGATGAATTCCATGATCTTGCCCAAGGAATAGATGTCGGCACGCACATCGAAATCCTCTCCTTTGATGATTTCGGGAGCCACCATCTCCATCTCCTTGATGAGCAGTTCGCGGTCGGCACCAGGATCGGTTACGGGAACGCCGATGTCAATCAGCTTGGCTCGGTTGCCGTCGGCGGAAACCATGATGTTTTCTGGGGTAAGGTTGCCGTGCACCACTTGGTTGCGATGGAGACAGGAAAGGCCGTCGCAAACATCGACCAGGACGTTCTTCACTTGTTTTTCGGACAAGGTGCCCACGCGCACATGCTCGGCCAACGACTTGCCTTCGACATATTCGAGAATGATGCAGTCGCCCAAGCCATCGATCCGGACAAAATCGATGGCCTTTCTGACGAACTTGTTGTCAAACGAGGCCGTCATGTCGTATTCGCTGCGCAGCGAGGCGCGACATTGCGGATTGTCGGCTCGGTCGGCCTTCAGGGCTTTGACGACCACCTTGCGGCCGTTGTTTTGCGCGGTGAAGAGCCGACTGTTGCCATAGCTTGAGGTGTGCAACGGGCGCAAGTCGGCGTATTCGGTTGAGAAATTGTTTTCAGACATTCTTCCTTCATTAATATTTGGGCGCAAATATAGTGCATTTTTCCGAACCTACTGCAAAAGTGGCCGGGAAAATGGTTTTTTGATGAAAAAGCCTGATAAATCATTCCGTTTCGTGGAGCGATTCTGTCAGCGGAATGTCGTTGTTGATGAGATAGACCTCCACTGTTCCTGAGCCTGTCGAAGGACCGTGTTTCTTCAAGTTCTTATATACCGTCTTGATTTCCGATTTGGAGATTTTGTGCAGCATATTGGTCCAAAAGACGAGCACCGTGTAGCCCTTCTCCCCAGCGATTTCTGGGAAAACGGCTTGCATGTCGCTGCGTTTCAGCGCATAGCCGTCCAAAGGCACTGAAGTGCGCGGCGGAAACACTTCGAACTGGTGGTTGTAGTTCCAATTCAGATTGAAGCCGAGCGTGGGCGGGCAGTAGCAATTGATGTGAAGCGAAACAAGGCTGTCGCCGTGGAAGTACATGATTTTCAGCGGCTGGTAGAGGTCCTTCATCTGCATTGAGTCAGCGCCGAGGTTGCTGACTTGCCTGAATTGCTCTTCGTCGCACACCAAAGGCGTGAAAGCAAAGTCCTTGGGCAGTTTCTTGTAGAATTTCTCGCATTGCTCCGCATCGTAGCCGTTGATTTCGCGGAAGCCGAAGATCATGGGGGCGAGGGTGTTGCAGCTACTTAAGCAGAGCAAAACAATTGTTACGGCAACAAAGTGCAGTTTTTTCATGGCTCACTGTTCTTGTTTTCATCCTCACGATATTCCAAAATATCTCCCGGCGTGCATTGCAGCTCGCGGCAGATGGCATCGAGGGTGTTGAGACGGATGGCCTTGGCCTTGCCCGTCTTGAGGATGGAGAGGTTGGCCTGTGTGAGGCCAATGCGCTCGGCCAACACATTGGAGCGCATCTTGCGCTTGGCGAGCATTACATCTAAGTTCATTATTATCATAGTCGAATCAGCATTTTTTGACACGGGACTTCGGGACACGGGACACGAGACCAATTCCGTCCCGCGTCTCGTGTCTCGAAGTCTCGCGTCTGTTTAGACGGTTAAATTGTTTTCCTCCACCGCATCGGCGGCCACTTTGTACATGAAGGCGAAGAAGAGCAGGAAGAAGGGGGTAAGGAAAACATCGGGGGTAAGTGCAAACAGTAAATCTTCATTCCATAAAACCTGAAGATTCAAATGACCCAAAAGATAGACGAAATCGGCCAAGGCGATCCAAAACAGCAGTTTCTCGTTGCTTCGGGGAAATACGTTGTTTTCGCGAACACCTTTCATCACATTGGCAACGGCTTTGATGCACAGGCCTATCATGGCAATTGAGCCTGCCGCGTAGCAAACGAGAACAAAGATTTTCCCCATCTTGCCATTCGGCCAATCGATAGGATGGGAAGAGAACGAAGAAACTGTATTGATTACCGACGAGATAGCCCAAACGAGGCAAAAGACTATTGCCACATAGCAGCAAATACGAATGTTTTTTAAAGTTTTGTTTGTCATTTGTTTTCAATTTTTATCGTTTGTCTTTGCAAAGGTAGTCATTAAATGCACATGAGTCGAAAAAGGATGCCGAAAATTTCGGCATCCTTGGCTTCTTTTTCCAAAAAAGGCCTTATTTCGTCCTATAAAAATCCACGGCCACGGCTGCATATCTTCCCGTTTCCTCGTCGTAATAGGCCGTATAGATGCCTTCTTGGATGACGATGGAGTCGTACTGCACTTCAATGGGTGCTCCTATCGCCAAATAGCCATCGGCGGTAAAGCCGTCGTCCTCGGTGATTGGCACGAGAACCAACTTGCCATCCTCAAAGTAGCCCATAACGTTGGCTTGCATGGAAGAACTTTCTTTTTTGAGAATGACAAGACAAGCGCCTGGCTTGGTGGGATCACACGTATTATTGGGATTCTTCAGCACCCATGAAACAACATAGGGTGTCCCTTGGGCTTTCGCATTGTCATCGCAATCGTTCAGCACCGATTCGCAAGCATAGGTGTAGTCTTTGATGGGTTGGTTTTCGAAGAAGGCCTTGCCTTCCTCTTCTGTCATGGCCTCAATAATTTCGGCGAGGGTGTAGTCGTGCGGCTCGTCCGCTTGCTGCACTGCGGCTGGCGCCTCCGTTTGCTTTTCGTTTTCCTTCTTGCAGCCCACCACGGCGGCGGCTGCCACTGCGAGAGCCAAGGCTCCCATTAGGATTCTTCGAGTTTTCATTTTTGATTCATTTTGTTTTCGACAATGTATTTGTTGAAATGATTATACACTTTGGTTTTGGTCAGTTACTTGATCTGGAATTTGACGGCGATGCCTATATCTACAACTGAAGCAGGGATAAGATTGCCGCTTATCATCCAGGTCTTTCTGACAAACGCACCCAATTCCAGACCATGCTTCAGCCTCACTGATACTTCTACAGTCCCTGATGCCGATGGTTGCACATACATATAGTTCTCCCTGGCGAACATCGAGGCTCCCCCTTCAGCCAATAGTCGTGCTGTGCATCTTTTGAGAAAAGCCAACTGCCCACCAATGCCTACGCCGGCAGTGTAAAAGCAGGCCGAATGGTGGTGATGGTTAACCGACTCGTCATAGAAAAAACCATTAGAAGCCGCGAGGGAAGCGGTAAGGTTAAGATAGGGATTGAGACCCATCAAGTAACGAGCCCCGAGACAAGGACCCTTCGCCTCGTCAATCATCGAAAACCCGGCCTCTATGGAAACCCCGTGTTCGATGTTCTGCCCAACGGCAAAGAATGCAGAGGCCAGCAACGCTACAATTATCACGAATTTTTTCATTTTTCAATTCCTTTCGTTTAATTGATTGATAATTAGTTGTTTTAAATTCTTTTTCGGGCTTTTATGCCCGCTTTTTGGGTGTCATGACGCTGCAAAGATATAAATAATTATCAAATTACAATGTGTATTTGATGAATAATTTGAATAATTTGCTGGAAAGAATGTTTTTTAGTATTCAGTAAGCAGAAACGCCATATAAAAAGTAGAGTCAAGACTTGTCCGCTGCGGCCTACATTGTACTCGCCGAATTTGAGCGCATGGCAGACATAACAATGGTTTTACCTTTCCCATAAAGATGCCGTTTTTAATCACAGCATACGAACTCCTACTTTAATCTTTCAAAATAACGATTGAGCTTCTCAGACCCAATTACCTCGTTGAGAGCCACAGTATCGTAAGGGCAGCAATCCGAATCCCAGCAATCCACCGTAAATCTCCTACGATGCCCTTGCTCGTCACGGAGCCACAGTTCCTCTATCGGGTCGTCGTCGATGATCAAGCTCGCTATGCTGTCGCTCGTGAAAGTCCCTTGCGTTGCTTCCTCTCGGCTGATGGAAAGGACGACCACGCTTTCATACATATCTCTATGAATACAAAAGCCATTAATCAATTGAATGGGATGCTCGTGCATGCTAAAAACACGGTATCTGACTTTGCCAGAATGAGCATTCTCGTTTTCGTTCATGGCAAGCGCATTATCAGCATAATCAGCCTTGAATTTCACCAGAAAAAAAACATGACCAGCACTCCCAATCTTTAAACAACCATTCAGGGACAACGTTGATATAAGAATGATAAGAATAAGTTTTTTTTTCATGGCTTTATGATTTTATGGATTGTTTGCTTATAATGTACCCAATAATTGAGACTGCAAATATATTGAATTAATGTGAAACATCAAGCAGCTTTGTGGGTACGGATTAATAATTTGTTGTTTTCGTATTTGCGCTCCGGGATTTCGTTGTCAATGCCCTGATGGTGCCGTTCAGTGTTGTAATACTGCATGAACTTCTCAATTCCCTTCCGCATCTCAATGGCGTTATCACAAGGATTCAGGTAGATGTACTCGCGTTTGATACTGGCTCCCCTGAGCGGAGTTGATGATCTCAGGGGTTCCGAACCGCGCAATCGCCTGTTGGAGGACTTCAACAGACTCCGATGCGTCCATGATGCCCAAAAGCTTGCATTGTTTCCGTATGCTTAGGCCCTTCCGCCCTTTTTGCACAAGCGTCCTCTTCTTCCTCATGTCAGGCCTAAACGCTTGCAGGCATCCTCGAAAAAATC
>CAMOCK010000190.1 GCA_946610645.1 uncultured Bacteroidales bacterium | reverse complement strand
GGCAGGAGGATAAAGACCTGCAAGGCAAGCGGCAACAGCCTCACCATGGAAATGGACGGCGTGGCCCAAGGCCTCTATCTCCTCCGCATCGAGACGGGGGACGGTGTGGTCGTCAATAGGAAAATCATCAAGGAATGAATAAGGAAATAAACAACAGAACCATGTAGACACACAGTAAAGTCCTTTTCATGGCGCTGGCGGCCCTCGTGCTGCTGGCCGGCTGCAAGAAACAAAGCAGCGAAAAGAGAATCACAAAGTTTGCATTCCGGTTTCTTGTTTTTGAAGAAAATTATTCCACCATCCTTGCGTGGTTCAAAAAATTCCTCTACTTTTGAACGCCGAAAATCGAGACACAACGCGTTTTGATTATCAGGTCGTTAGAGTCTGGGCAGGACAGCCATGAATCAACGAGGGCTTCAAGTCCCAGAAAAGCAAGCGAATGAATAGACTGCTTCGGGCATCGCTGTGGCCGGAGCTCCAAAGCAAACCGACAACTATGTTTCTCATCTTCGATACCGAGACCACGGGTCTCCCGAAAAACGACAACGCGCCGCTGACCGACTTCGACAACTGGCCGCGCATGGTGCAGCTGGCTTGGCAAGTCCACGACGAGCAGGGCCGCTTCGTCGAAAACCACAACTATCTCATTAAGCCGGAGGGCTTTGAGATTCCCATAGCCGCCAAGATGGTGCACGGCATTTCCACCGAGCGGGCGCTGAAGCACGGACGCCCGCTGCAAGAGGTGCTCGACCTGTTCATGCAGTCGGCGGCCAAGGCAAGGGGGTTCGTCGGGCACAACCTCGGCTTCGACCTCAACATATTAGGCTGCGAGCTCTTGCGTTGCGGGCGCGAAAACATGCTGCCACGGTGGCCGGTCGTCGACACCTGCACGGAGAAAACTGCCGAGTTTTGCCAGTTGCCTGGCGGCAAAAACGGCAAGTTCAAGTTCCCGAAGTTGGGCGAAATCCACCGCATCCTGTTTGGCGAGGATTTCGAATCGGCCCACAACGCCAGCGCCGACGTGCAGGCCACGGCACGGGTTTTCTTGGAATTGGTGCGGCGCGGCATCATTGATGGACAAGACTTGCACGTTGATTCACAGTTCATTGCCGACTTCAAGTCGGCCAACCCAGACGTGATCCGGCCTGCCGGCATCGCGGTGGAAGCCAATTACGACGAAGAAGAAAGTGGGGAAGATGCGCCCGAAATCGGCGACTACGTTCCGAAGCATTTCACCCACTTGCACGTCCACTCGCACTATTCCATGCTCGATGGCATGTCGAAAGTGCCCGACTTGGTGGCCAAGTGCAAGAAAAACGGGATGTTCAGCCTCGCCCTCACCGACCACGGCAACATGTTCGGAATCAAGGACTTCGCCGACACCGTGAACAAGGAAAACGGCAAGGTGAAGGATGCCATCAAGGAGCAACAGGCCATCATCGGGAAGCCTGAATCCACCGAGGTGGAAAAGTTGGCCGCCCAAGAACAGATCGAAAAGCTGAACAAGCAGTTCTTCAAGCCCATCTTCGGCATCGAGACCTATTGTGCGCCCGTCAGCATCGACAAGCGCGATGGCCGCCAAGACCGAGGCTGGCACCTTATCCTGTTGGCAAAGAACAAACAAGGCTATCATTCGCTCTGCAAGCTGAGCAGCATCGCCTATACCGACGGTTTCTATTACAATCCGCGCATCGACCACAGCCTGTTGGAACAATACCACGAAGGCGTGATTTGCTGCTCTGCCTGCCTCGCCGGCGAAGTGCCGCAGAAAATCATGAACGGCGATATGGCGGGAGCCGAAGCGTCCATCCAATGGTTCAAGAATCTGTTTGGAAACGATTATTATCTTGAAATACAACGACATAAGACCGACAAGCCTGGTGGCGACACCCAAGTGTATGAGCAACAAAAGGAGGTGAACAAAATCATCCTTCAGTTGGCGAAGAAATACGACGTGAAGGTCGTTGCCACCAACGATGTGCACTTTGTGGAAGAGGAACACGGCGAGGCGCACGACCGCCTCATCTGCCTCAGCACGGGCAAAGACGTTGACGACCCGACGCGGATGCACTACACCAAGCAAGAATGGCTGAAGACACCCGAAGAGATGGGGCGCATCTTCTCCGACCATCCCGAAACCTTGGAAAACACACAAGAGATTGTCGATAAGGTGGAGAGTTATAGCATTGATTCCGAACCGATTATGCCCATTTTCCCGATTCCGGAGGACTTTGGTACGGAGGAAACCTATCGCCAGAAATTCAGCGAGGAAGACCTGCTCAACGAATTTACCCGCGACGAGCACGGCAACGAAATCATGTCGCACGACGAAGCCGTGAAAAAAGTGGAGAAAATGGGTGGCTATGACCGTCTTTACCGCATCAAGCTCGAAGCCGACTACTTGGCCAAGCTGACTTGGGAAGGCGCACACATGCGCTATGGCGAAACCCTGACAGACGAACAAATCGAGCGCATCAAGTTCGAACTTCATGTGATGAAAACGATGGGTTTCCCGGGCTACTTCCTCATCGTGAGCGACTACATCCGCGCTGCCCGCGAGGAGTTGGACGTTTCGGTGGGTCCGGGACGTGGTTCGGCGGCAGGTTCAGTGGTGGCGTATTGCTTGAAAATCACTGATTTGGATCCGCTGAAATACGACTTGCTGTTTGAGCGTTTCCTCAATCCCGACCGAATCTCGCTCCCCGATATCGACGTTGACTTCGATGACGACGGCCGCGAGCGTGTATTGGACTGGGTGACAAAGAAATACGGTAAGGAAAAGGTGGCCCACATCATCACTTACGGCACGATGGCGGCCAAGTCGGCCATCGCCGATGTGGGACGCGTGCAGAAAGTGCCGCTCTCGAAAGTGGCTGAAATCAAGTCGTTTATCCCGGATCGTGGTTTCGATGAGGCGCAGGTGAAGGCCGTTGAGGGCGAAGTGCCCAAGAAAATGCCCAAAGTGAACCTGAAGAACTGCTACAAGTATGTTCCGGAGCTTCATAAGCTGCTCGAAGGCGACGACCCCAACATCGCTTCCATGCTGACCTACGCCGAGGAACTTGAGGACACCAACCGACAAATCGGCATCCACGCCTGTGGCGTCATCATCGGTGCCGACGACCTCACGAATGTGGCTCCTGTATGTACGGTCAAGGACAAGGTGAGCAAGGAAGATGTCGTTGTCACACAATATGACGGTCATGTCATTGAAACCGTGGGACTTATCAAGATGGACTTCCTTGGCCTGAAGACGCTCACCTTGATAAAGGACGCGCTGCGCAACATCAAGAAGACCCGTGGCATCGACATCGACATCGACCACATCCCGATTGACGACAAGGAGACTTATGACCTGTATTGTTCGGGCAACACCATCGGCACGTTCCAGTTCGAGTCGCCAGGAATGCAGAAATACTTGCGTGAGTTGCAGCCATCGGTGTTCGGCGACCTTATCGCCATGAACGCGCTCTACCGACCCGGCCCGATGGACAACATCCCCGACTTCATCGCCCGCAAGCAAGGGAGGCAGGAAATCAAGTACGACTTCGCCTGCATGGAGAAATACCTGAAAGACACTTACGGCATCTGTGTCTACCAAGAGCAGGTGATGTTGCTCTCTCGCGAATTGGCCGACTTCACTCGTGGCGAGTCCGACAGCTTGCGTAAGGCGATGGGCAAGAAGCAGTTGGCCAAGATGGAGGAGCTTTACGGCAAGTTCATGAAACAAGGTGTGGCCCAGCTGACCCAGACAGAGACCCTGCCCGAAGACGAGGTGCGCAAACGCCTCGAAAAGATTTGGGAGGAATGGAAGAAGTTCGCTTCATACGCCTTCAACAAGTCGCACGCGGCCTGCTACTCGTGGGTGT
>CAMOCK010000189.1 GCA_946610645.1 uncultured Bacteroidales bacterium | reverse complement strand
GGCAGGAGGATAAAGACCTGCAAGGCAAGCGGCAACAGCCTCACCATGGAAATGGACGGCGTGGCCCAAGGCCTCTATCTCCTCCGCATCGAGACGGGGGACGGTGTGGTCGTCAATAGGAAAATCATCAAGGAATGAATAGTTGAAAAAAACGTTCTTCCGCATTTGCCATGTGTGAACAAAACGCGGCTGCCGTGCTACGACAGTCCAGCCGGCAGGCAAGGCCGTGGGCTGGTTCGGCACGGCGGCGGTCGTTTCGGCCGAGGCCGTGTATCAACCGCCAACGGCCATGCCTTAGACTCTCCCCCACGATTTTTTTTTTGCTTTTTTTTGGCCACCGTACCTTATTTTTTCGTACTTTTTCCGCCGCAAAAAAGGAAAAAAGCAATGGAAAATCTTCGTAATCAATTGATTATTAGTGTTTTACGGAGGGGTGGGTAACTCTCCGTTCCATGCTTTCATGTACCCTCAATCCAAGACAGGCCGAACCAGCCTCGTCTTGGATTTTTTTTTGCCTGCCTCAATCACCCGCGTCCCGCGTCCAGCAGTCTCGCGTCCCGCAGTCATATAATCCTGAAATCTTAAATCTCAAATGATAATTACCGAAATGAAAACAACGAAATCATTGAAAGCCATCGCGCTTTCCTTGGGGCTGGCGGCCATGCTGTTGCCAGCCACGACAATGAACGCACAGAACGGCGGCCTGTTCGGACGTGGCGACACGCACGAATCAGCCAGCAACGACATGATGGGCCGTAGCGGCGGCGCCGCCATCGCCGACGGCGGCATCACCAACTACGGCATCGGCGAGGAAGATGCCCCCATGGGCAGCGGCATCGCCATCCTGATGGGCCTCGGCCTCGGTTATGTGGCACTCAAAAAGAAGGAGGACAAGCAATGAAAAAGACAACACTTATCGTTACGGCACTGGCCATGGTCTTAGGCCTCGCGCAGTGCAAGAAAGAGCAAACACCCACCAACGACGCTCCCCAAGGCACCCCCATCACCCTCACGGTGGTAGGCTCCGAAAACAACGACTCGAAAGTGGACGTCGACCCTACTGGCAACCCAAACTACGCCACCGTGGCCTTCGAGAATGACGACGTCATCTATGTGGGCTACAACAACCAGTATGTCGGCCAACTGACCTACACCAACGGCGCCTTCAGCGGCAACGTAAACATCGATGCGCCGGTGGGCGACCAGCCGCTGCACTTCTACTTCCTCGGCGGCACGGGATTTACGCCGACCTTCGACGCCAACAACACCACGGCATCAGTCGTCATCTCCGACCAAACCTCGAAATTCCCCGTGATCTCCTACAACCCGTCGAACGAAAACTACACCGGCGCCGGCAACTACACTGCCAAGCTGATGAACAAATGCTCGATCATAAAGTTCGTAAAGGATTCGCCTCTCGCTACCTCCCTGCCCGTCTGCATCACCGGCATGAACAACAAGGTGACGGTCGACTTCAGCCAGTCGGCAGCCGCCGGCAACGGCTTTACCTACACCCAAGACGGCGACGGCCTCATCACCATGCCTGCGCCTGCCTCCGAAAGCGGCGAAACATGGGCCATCGTGCTGCCACAACCGGCCCTGTCGGAAGAAGGTAAAGTAGGCACGGCCTACTTCGTTGGCAACGACACCTACACCGGCATCCGCCCAGCCATCCAAGCCATCGAGCCCAACAAATACTACAACAAAGGCATAGAGGTGGAAATCAAACTGACCAAAGTCGAATGGACACCAGATAATTTTCTTGAGGCGGGTCTTAATGAAGATTTATTAGGATGGGATATTTTCAGTTTTACATTAAATGACATTTCATTAGAAATATTCCCGAACCCGGAGGAGGAGGATGGAGCCTTGCCCTGTATCATGTTTCAGGTTATGGACGCATACATGGAACAAGGTGGTGAAAAAGTGCTGCGTCCATTGTGGTTAATAAATCCTACTATATCGTCGTCTGAGACTGGACACAATATCGGTGCAGTGGCTTTTTCGAGTGATCTATACAAGATAAGAAAGATTGAAATCATTAGTGATTTGTTTATTGATTATGACGGTAATGTAAGGTATCCCAAATCATCTCTAGGCTTTGTGGACCTTGATAAAGTCGATTCTTTTGGCGAAGGCTGGAGCTGGGCCCCGGGTGACGATCGTATAGTTTGGGAAGGTAGTAGTTCGGTGAGTACCGTCCCCGAGCTTGGGGCAACCGGTGTTGAAGATTACTTCTATGATGGAAGGAATGTTCTGGCCGTGGATTTAAGCAGGCTGGTGTTTTATGTGGAGGTAAGTGAGTAAATAATTGCGTTCCTGCAACCAAGGAGGATGAATTTCCAATTCATCCACACCATCGCAGAGACGCCACTTGCTGGCGTCTCTGCGTGTTTTCTCGGGCGGCTGGTTTTTTCTTGTAGCCGCTGCATGTGCGTAAAACAGCGGAATGTGCCAAAAAAATGGCGATTCCGCTGATTTACGCACATTTCAAAATATAATATACTAAAAACCAATCTATTACAAAAACAAATCGTCCAAGTCCACTTCGTTTTGTATTTCTCCGAGGTAGGCATTGTGGGCGAGACCGTTGGTGGTTACCATAACGGTGTGAACGGCGCTCCTTGTCTTTGTCACCTCGGCGAAAGTGGTCTTTTTTCGGATGAGTTCATCCTCGTAGTCTTTCGTGATGGCGTATTCTTTTTTGCTGTATTTCATCTCGCAAAGGTCGATGATGCCATCGCTTCGGTCAATCAACAGATCGATCTGGATGCCGCTCTTGTCGGCTTCCTTGTCGGGCTGGTAACGCCAAGCATACTCGTCGGTCATCACTCCGCTGATGCCCAATTTCATCTTGATTTGCTCTACATGCCAGAGGCAGGCCCGCTCGAAAGCCAATCCGCACCATGTGTTGTATTGCGGTTTTCCCTGCATGGTCTGCCAATAGTTCTTGCTGCGGCGTTTTCCGTTGATGAACTCATAATAAAACAGGGTGTAGTGGTCGATTAGTTGGAAAATTTCGTCCTTGGCTTTTCGCCCCATGAAGGAATAGCCGCGTATGAAGCCGCACCATTCCAAGTCGTGGAGGATTTCGGTAAACCTTCCGTTGTCCTCAAACTTGCCCAATTTGATGAGTTCGAGTCGTGTCAGCCCCTTTTTTTTCTTGGCCAACTGTTCGATGACTTTGATGTACGGTTCGGGTTTGTTGAAAAGCGAGGCGTACAGCATCTTGAATTCGTCGAAGAGGTCGCCGTCTCGCGCGAACAGCAGCCGGTCGATTTCTTGCGTAAGGCTTGCGCCCCGTTCAAGCAAGCTCCAATAATAGGGTACGCCTCCGAAGACCATGTATCCTTCCAATATCTGCTTGCGTGTCAAAACGATGCTACGGGATTGCAGCAAAGCCTCACATTCCTTAAGCGTGAATGGCTGCAAGGCGATGCGGTGGTTCAGGCGGTTGTGGAGGCCTCCTTTGTTCTTGATGATTTTCTTCACCATCCAGGAGGTTGCACTGCCGCAAACGACAAGCACAATGTCTTTTCTGGCCGAGGCCCAACCGTTCCAAAAAGCCTCCAATTCCGACAAAAAACCGGAACGGGGAGCGTCCATCCACGGCAATTCGTCAAGGAAAATCACCTTTTTGCCTTCCGGCTGCAGCCCGATGAAGCGTCTCAACTCACTGAATGCGGTCATCCAAGTGGTCAGAGGGAGTACGTCCTTCAATCCTTGCTCCTTCAAGGCCAATTGGAATCGGGCCAATTGGGTGCGCGAAGATGCTTTGGCGGCGCCTGTGTACTGGAAATAGAATTGGTTGTCGTAGCTTTCGCGAATGAGGAAAGTCTTTCCTATGCGGCGGCGGCCATATACAGCGATGAATTGGGAATACTCTTCGGTAAGGGCTTCTTGCAAAATCCGTTTTTCTTTTTCTCTTCCAATTAGCATATTCTGTGTGTTTTACGCTGCAAAGATAAACAATTTTGTGCGTAAAACAGCGGAATGTGCCAAAAAAATGGCGATTCCGCTGATTTACACACATTTTCAAATGTAAAAAGTTGATATATAATTATTTATAATCTTCGATTTTGCAAATTATCATTGTCTTTCAAACATAAAAAGCCGCCCCAATCGGAGCGGCTTTTGCATTGTCCGGAAAAAACCGAAACTTAGTTCTCGGCCTTCACGTTGTCCATGCCGACCTGCACGGCCTGCATGTTCAGCGGGATGAGCTTGTGGGCGCGCTCAGGCAAGCTGTGGCGCAGTCCCTCTTCGACGTTCTTGTTGTCGATGATCGGGCGAATCTTCAGGAAGGCGCCGAGGATGATCATGTTGAACACCTTGGAGTTGCCCATGTCGGAGGCGAGTTGTGCGCCTTCGATGCTGTAGATGTGGATGTCTTTGCGGGTGGGCTTCTTCGTGATGCCGTTGGGGTCGTAGAGCAGGTAGCCACCGGGCTTCACCTTGTCCTCAAACTTGTCGAGCGACTGCTGGTTGAGAATGACGGCAGTGTCGAAAGCGTTGAGGATGGGGGAGCACACGCGCTCGTCGCTGACGATGACGGTCACGTTGGCCGTGCCGCCGCGCATCTCCGGGCCGTATGAAGGCATCCAACTGACTTCCTTGTTCTGCATGATGCCGCTGTAAGCAAGAATCTTGCCCATCGACAAGACTCCTTGTCCGCCGAAACCGGCTATGATAATTTCTTCTGTCATTGCTTTGTCGATTTTAGGTTTTTATTGACTCGGGACTCCGGGACTTCGTGACTTCGGGTCTCGTAGTCCCGCAGTCTCGTAGTCCCGTAGTCATTTTATTTTTTAATCAGCTCGAAGTTGTCCTTGAGGTCGCCCAAGGGATAGACGGGCAGCATGTTGTCTTGCAACCACTTGTTGGCGTCGACGGCGGTCATCTTCCAGTTGGAGTTGCAGTTCGAAACGATTTCAACGAAGTTCACGCCGTTCTTGTTTTCGATTTGGTTCTGGAAGGCCTTCTTGATGGCTTTCTTGCAGTTGCGCACCGAGGCGGCGTTGAACACGGCCTGACGGGTGACGTAGCGGGTGCCGGGCAGTTGCGAAATCAGGTTGGTGATTTGCAGCGGGAAACCGTTGTTGGGTGTTCCGTCGGGCCACTGCGGCATACGTCCGTATGGCGTGGTGGCGGTCTTCATGCCTACGAGGGTGGTTGGGGCCATCTGGCCGCCGGTCATGCCGTAGATGCCGTTGTTGACGAAAATCATGGTGATGTTCTCGCCACGGTTGCAGGCGTGGATGGTCTCGGCGGTGCCGATGGCGGCCAGGTCGCCGTCGCCTTGGTAGGAGAACACGACCTTGTCGGGCCACACGCGCTTGATGCCCGTGGCGCACGCCGGGGCGCGACCGTGGGCGGCTTCGACGAAGTCGACGTCGAAGTAGTCGTAGGCCATCACTGCGCAACCCACGGGCGAAACGCCGATGGTACGGTCGTCAACGCCGAGCTCTTCAAGCACTTCGGCGATGATGCGGTGCACGGTGCCGTGACCGCAACCGGGGCAGTAGTGGAAAGGTTTTTCCGTCAGCAACTTTGATTTTTCGTAAACCAAGTTTTCAGGCTGGATGATATCTTGTAATGTGATTTCTGCCATTGTCTTATCCTCCTATAATTTGTTTCTTCATAGCTTCGAGAACTTCTTCCGGGGTGTGGATGATGCCACCGACGCGGCCAAAGTGTTCGGCCGTGGCGCGACCGTTGCAGGCCAACAGCACGTCTTCGATCATCTGGCCGCAG
>CAMOCK010000188.1 GCA_946610645.1 uncultured Bacteroidales bacterium | reverse complement strand
ATCTTGTTTATCTGTTATTTATGTTATTATTCTCGCAAAATTATCCAATTTCGGGCTGCAAAGTTACAAACACTTTTTTGATTTAGCAAGAAAACACACATTTTTTTTATTTCCTATCACGAATTTAAGGGGTGAGGGGTGAGAGGTGAGGGATGAGATATAAAAAAATTACGCATTAAGCATTACGCATTAAGCATTATTTTGTACCTTTGCACCCAAATTACAGAATTAGCAATATTTTTAAGTTATGATCAAATCACAAGACATCAAGAAAGGCACATGCATCCGTATGGATGGCAAGCTCTATTTCTGCATCGACTTCCTGCACGTAAAGCCAGGAAAAGGTAACACCATCATGCGCACCACACTCAAGGACGTGGTCAGCGGCCGCGTACTCGAGAAGCGCTTTAATATCGGTGAGGCTCTCGAAGATGTACGTGTAGAGCGTCGTCCATACCAGTACCTCTATCTCGACGGAGCAGACTACATCTTCATGAACCAGGAGACCTTCGACCAGGTACCCATCGCCAAGGACCTCATCACAGGTGTTGACTTCATGAAAGAGAGTGACATAGTAGAAGTTGTCAGCGATGCTGACACCAATACCATCCTCTATGCCGAGATGCCGGTGAAGACCGTCCTGAAGGTTACCTACACCGAGCCGGGAGAGAAGGGCAACACCGCCACCAACGCCCTGAAGGAAGCCACTGTGGAGACCGGCGCCAAGGTGCGCGTGCCGCTGTTCATCAACACAGACGACCTCATCCGCGTCGATACCCGCACGGGCGAATACTGCGAACGCGTGAAAGCCTAAATATTGGCAATACAACCAAGAAAGCACGGAGGAAATTTCTTCTGTGCTTTTTTTGTTTTTCAAAAAAATCCTATTTTTGCGACTTAATCCAAATCCTGTATTGCCGATGAAAATCCAGAAATCTACCCTCAAATCCATAGCCGAACTGATTGGCGCACAATTTGTTGGCTCTGCCAACTTTCCCATTACGGGCCTCAACGAAATCCATAAGGTGGAGGCGGGCGACATCACCTTCGTCGACCACCCGAAATACTACGCCAAGGCACTCAACTCGGCAGCTACGGTGGTGCTTATTAATAAGGAGGTGGAATGTCCCGAAGGCAAAGCCCTGCTTTTGCATCCCGACCCGTTTGACGCTTTCGTGCGCCTGATGCGGCATTTCCGTCCCTTCGAGGTCCAAACCACACCCATCAGCGAGAGCGCGACGATAGGCGAGGGGACACTCATCATGCCAGGGTCGTTCATCGGGCATCACACCGTCATCGGGAAGAACTGCCTCATCCATCCCAATGTGACCATCTACGGCCACTGCGTGATTGGCGACAACGTCATCATCCACTCGGGCAGCGTCATCGGGGCGGACGGCTACTATTTCCAGCGCCGCAACGAAGGCTACAAGAAGTTCGAGTCGTTTGGGCGCGTGGTCATCGCCGACGACGTGGAAATCGGCGCCTTGTGCAGCATCGACCGTGGCGTGACTTCCGACACCATCATCGAGAGCGGCACCAAACTCGACAACCACTGCCAAATCGGGCACGACAGCTACATTGGCCACAACTGCCTCATCGGGGCCCATGCCGCCATCGCGGGCGTGACGCGCATCGAGGACGATGTCATCCTTTGGGGGCGCGTTTGCATCAACAAGGACTTGGTCATCGGAACGGGCGCGGTCGTCTTGGCCACCTCCGCCGTCGACAAGAACATCGAGCCTGGCAAGGCCGTTTTCGGCGTTCCCGCGCAAGAAGTCAAGAAACAGTGGCGCGAACAGGCAGCCCTGCGCCAACTGCCTGAATTTCTGAGAGAATACTACAAAACGCATCAACAATGAAAAAACTAGCCACACTCCTTCTAATCCTCGCGGCAGCAGCCCAATTCGGTTTTGCGCAGGACATGAAAACCTATCTTTATGCCGAAAAAGACACGACCCGGCTTTATCTCGACTTCTATAGTCCTGAAAAAGTGCATGATAGCACGATTTGCTTGGTTTATGTCTTTGGAGGCGGCTTCATCGGCGGGCAGCGCGACGGCGACTGGGAGAAGGCCTATTTCAAACAGTTGGTCGAAGCGGGCTTCCAAGTGGCTTCCATCGACTATCGCCTCGGCTTGAAAGGTGCGAAGAACCTCGGCATTTTCAACACCGAACCATTGGAAAAAGCCGTTTATATGGCCACGGAAGACGCGATTTCGGCTCTGGATTTTCTGTTGAAACACGCCAAAGAGCTGAAAATCAACAAGGATTATATCGTAATGACAGGCTCAAGCGCGGGAGCCATCACTTCATTGCAAACCGATTATGCTTTATGTAACGGCTTCCTCAACTCCGATATTCTTCCTGTTGATTTCCGTTTGGCAGGCGTGGTGGCTTACGCGGGTGCCATCTTCTCGAAGGAGGGCAAGGTGAAGTATCGCAACCACGCTCCCGCTCCGACGATGATGTATCACGGAATGAATGATAATTTGGTGTCATACAAGGGAATAAGCTTCCTTAGTGTGGGCTTTTTCGGCCTCGATGCCTTGGTGAAGCGTTTCGAGAAATATGATTTTCCTTATTTCTCGCGGCGTTTCGAGGGCTACGGTCACAGCATCGCCGTGGCAGGTCCGCTCACCATCGACGACTTGTTGTGGTTCTGCCGACATTACATTTACAACAAGGAGAAACTTCAAGTCGATGGCACTTACACCAACCTCGACCCTACCACGATGCCGCCTTACGATTACTACAAGCCGAGTGATTTGTATAAATAACAGATAATCAATAAATAAAAAATATAACAAATAATAATGAAAAAACTGATGATCTACATTGGAATGGCTGCAGCCATGGCAAGTTGTGCCCCGAAACAGGAGGAAACTGCCGAACAACCCCAGCCCAAAGAAGCATTCAAGTATCTGGTGGACGAGTTCGCCGACTTGAGAATCATGCGTTACCAAATCCCGGAATGGGACCAACTGACGCTGCAACAGAAGAGTTACATCTATTATCTGGGCGAGGCGTCCAAATGCGGTCGCGACATCCTCGCCGACCAGAACTTCAAATACAACCTGACGGTTCGCAAGACCGTCGAGGCGGTGTTGAACTCCTACAAAGGTGATAGAGAAAGTGCTGAGTTCCAGGATTTTGTGGTCTATGCCAAAAGAGTGTTTTTCAGCAACGGTATCCATCATCACTATGCTGAGGACAAGTTCTTCCCCGAAATCAGCGAGGCCTATTTCGCAGAAATAGTGAAAGGCAGCGATGCCAATCTGCTTCCGCTCAATGAAGGAGAAACGGTCGAAGACTTCATCGCTTTCCTCACGCCCGTCGTATTCGACAAGGAACTCTACAAGGTGCGCCGCAGCAGCGAGGAAGACATCATCGTCAATTCGGCGGTGAATTTCTATGAAGGCGACATCCGCAAGGCGGAAGTGGAAGCCTATTATAATAAGATGCACAAGCCCAACGAGGCCACCCCGATTTCCTATGGACTGAACTCCAAGTTGGTGAAGAAAGACGGCAAGATTTACGAGGATGTATATAAGGCCGACGGCTTGTACGGCGAGGCCATCACGGCCATCATCGGCTGGCTGAGTAAGGCTAACGAAGTGGCAGAGAACGACATACAGCGCGACTACACGCAAAAACTCATTGAGTATTACACCACTGGCGACCTCAAGATTTGGGACGAATACAACATTGCCTGGGTGCAGGATTCCGTTTCGCACATCGACTTCGTGAACGGTTTCATCGAGGACTACGGCGACCCCATGGGCATGAAGGCTACCTGGGAATCGGTCGTCAATTTCAAGGACTTGGAGGCTACCGTCCGCTCCAACACCATTAGCGAGAACGCGCAATGGTTTGAGGACAACTCGCCCGTCGATCCGCGCTTCAAGAAAAAAGAGTGCAAGGGCGTTTCGGCGAAGAGCATCATCGTCACCACCCTCGGCGGCGACTGCTTCCCCTCGCCCCCGATTGGCATCAACCTGCCCAACGCCGACTGGATTCGCAAGGACTATGGCTCCAAGTCGGTGACCATCACCAACCTGATGGAAGCCTACGACAAGGCCGCCGACGAAAACCCGAAGAGCGCTTTGGCCGAGTTCGCCTATTCGCAAGAGGAAATCGACCTCTGCAAGAAATACGGCTCCGACGCTGACGTGGTTCACACCAACCTTCACGAGTGCTTGGGTCACGGTTCAGGCAAACTGCTACCAGGCACGCAACCAGGCGCTTTGAAGGAGTTCAGCTCCACATTGGAAGAAGCCCGCGCCGACCTCTTTGGCTTGTATTACCTCGCCGATCCCAAGATGGTGGAACTGAACATAATGCCTGATGCAGAGGCCTATAAGTCCGAGTATTGTTCCTACATTCGCAACGGAATGATGTCGCAGTTGGCTCGCGTTGAGTTGGGCAAAGACGTTACCGAGTCGCACATGCAGAACCGCAAACTCATCTCGGAGTGGTGCTACGAGCACGGCCGGGAGGCCAACGTCATAGAGAAGAAAGTGGAAAACGGCAAGACCTATTTCGTCATCAACGACTTTGAGGCTTTGCGCGGACTGTTCGGCGAACTGTTGGCCGAAATCCAGCGCATCAAGAGCGAGGGCGACTATGCCGCAGGCAAAGCCATCGTTGAAAAATACGCCGTGAAGGTCGATCCAGAGCTGCACAAGGAAGTGAAGGAACGCTATAACGCATTGGGCCTCAAGCCCTACGGCGGTTTCATCAACCCCGAAATCGTTCCCGTTGTCGAAAACGGCACCGTGACCGACTACAAGATAGAATATCCTACCGATTTCGTGGCGCAACATCTTAAATATGGCAAGGAATACAGTTTCTTGAAGGCCGCGCATTGAAGCAGGGTGTGCGATTTTCGTGCGCCATAAACAAGAAAATCAGCCGTAACTGGCTGATTTTCTGTTTTGGTGACCCGGCTGGGGCTCGAACCCAGGACCCCAACATTAAAAGTGTTGTGCTCTACCTGCTGAGCTACCGAGTCAGCCTTTTTGCGGTGCAAAAGTACGGCTTTTTTCTTTATCCTGTCGCTTTTCAAGCAATTTTTTTTCATTCGTCAAGCAACCCCTTGCCTTGTCGGACGATAACGATCTCATTGTCAGTGCAGTCCACAACAGTGCTCTCCTCGTTGTCGCCGGCACCGCCATCGACGACGATGTCCACCAACTCCTTGTAGCGGTCGTAAATCTCTTCTGGGTCGGTGAGGTAGGGATTGATGTCGTCCTCCACGTCGGCGAGCGAGGTGGTCATAATCGGCGAGCCGAATTCCCTGACGATGTTGGTGATGATAGGCTCGTCGGGGATGCGGATGCCGATGGTCTTCTTCTTGCTTTGGAAGATGCGTGGAATGTTGTTGTTGGCCTCCAAAATGAATGTGAACGGTCCAGGCAGGTTGCGTTTCATCATCTTGAACACGTCGTTGTTGATGGGTTTGGTGAACTCGCTCAACATACTGAGGTCGTGGAAGATAAAAGAGAAGTTGGCCTTCTC
Organism: uncultured Bacteroidales bacterium; assembly: GCA_946610645.1. Classification (GTDB taxonomy): domain Bacteria; phylum Bacteroidota; class Bacteroidia; order Bacteroidales; family F082; genus Limimorpha. Next base: position 29,974 of record CAMOCK010000188.1, on the reverse strand, counting down.
CTTGCGAATGCCTTTGATTTGGCAGATGCGCTCGAAAGTGCGTGGATTGTTGATGCAACCGCCAAGTCCGTAGAGCGTGTCGGTCGGGAAGATGATCACACCGCCGTCAGCCAAGCATTCGAGAATCATCTTGACGTAGCGCGGGTTGGGATTGGTTGGATAGAGTTTGAGTATCGACATGGGGTCAATGTTTACAATGCCTTGACAAATTTCATTGTGGCATTGCCACAGCGCAACATATAAACGCCCTCGGCCAAGTCGCTGATGTCTATTTCCTTGTTGGGCTTGGCTTCGACGACCTTCACCAGTCCGCCCATGACGTTGCAGATTTCCACCTTGCTCTCGGCTTGAAGGCTTTCTATGCGGATTCTCTCCGAGGCAGGGTTGGGATAAATGGCCATGACGTCTGAAGCATGTTCTTGGGTGGCTTCATACGAGTCTCTCCATACACTAACCTCATCGATAAACCATTTATGGGCATCTTTCCCTTCGTAGTTGAATACCACGCGAATGGTCTTCCCCTTGTATTCCGTAAGGTCTATCTCGATTTGGTACCAAACGTCTGAGAATAGGGTGTCGACTATTTCATCCACGCTCCAGATTTTTGTTTTTGGGAAATCCGTATAGTTGTCGTCGGTCAACGGAGTCCCGTCGTCCTCAATGATCCAAACAGAGGAACTGCCGTCATTGTAATATTGTAAGTATCCGATTTGCATTGCGAATCCCAACTTGGCGTAAACGTCGCTTGGTATCCTGATGGCGGGTGAGCAGAGGTCGCCGCTTTGCATGGTTTCGCCGTTATAGCCATGCATCACGGCATATTCTTCGTTTCCGCTATAATCCACTCTGTGCCAATACGATTTGTTGGTGCTGTTGTGGTTGTCATAATCGTAGGAGAACCAGTCGTCCCAATGGGTCGTTGCCACAAATGAATTCTCGAATTGGTCGACGAAAGGCAGTTCGTAAACCGTGTTTTGCCTTGGACAGTGCACGGCGATCTTATGGATAGGGGCTTCGACGGGAGTGGCAACGGCTTCACCGTCAAGGTAGTACGTTGCCTCGTCGTCGGCAGTGGTGAAGATGCCGTGGTTGTTGGCAACGATGTTTCCACAGCTTGCACAAGAGGCCTCATAGGTGAAATGTTTCACGGGCGTATAGGTGCCCACATTGCATTTCCACACTCCTGATTCGATGCCGTCCACCTCATACGAGACATAGATGTTGCCTCCGTCGAAGCTGAGTTTGTTGCAAACCGATTCGTTGTCGGAAACGACGTCTATCAGAACGAGGGGACGAACAATGTCGTAAGTGGTGATCCACAGCGCACCTTTCCACAGGCCGCCGATGAACACCTTGCCACAAACGAAAACTTCCGGACCGTAGATTGCGATGTCGTAGGCAACGCCATTGTGTTCGCTGGCCACTGCCAGGGGAGAGCCGTTTTTCCACACCTGCGGGTAAAGGCTGGTTTCGTCGGAGGCTCCAGATGTGAACGACCGACCGCCACACGTGAACACGTCGCCTTCGTGCACGGTGATGCCGTGCATGTCGCTATAGTAGCCGTCCTGTTCGCTTTGGTGGAAAACCTCGCCGCTTTTGGTGATGTGGGCGTAGCGGATCCCGTCATTGCCAAGGAAGCTGCCACAGGCATAGATGTCGCCATTCTCGAAAGCCAAGTCCTTGAGGTGAATGCCTTGTCCAGTAGGGCATTCATACACGACTTCGTTGTCGTCGCCGGATTGGACGCGAACCTCGGTGCGTTGCTGCATCGGATCGTTGCCTGCGGGCATGATATGGTTGAGGTAATAAACGTCGCCGTTCCCGACGGCAATCAAGTCGGTCATCTCATAGCTGAAGGCTGGGTTTTGGTGGGTTTGCATAACGGTTCCGTTCTTGCTCAAAGTGTAGAAGCTCTTGCCGTTGCTGTCGGTTTGGGATGTGCCCAACCAGATGTCTTGGGCCATGCTTATGCTTGTGAAAGCTATCGCAGACAGGAGAAGTAGTAGGTGTTTTTTCATTATTTAAGGTGTTAGGTTTGCTTAGTGTTGTTTATTTCATTCGATCTTCAAGTATCTCAACGATTTCGGCGCGTTTCTTGCGGAAGACGTTGGTAAAGCGTATAACTTGGCCATCGTTCAGGGTGAACTTGTAACCGGCAAGTCCGTACCTGCCGTGAGAGGCGATTTCGTTGATGCCGATGCACCACGACTTGGGATCCTTCGAGAATAAATCAAGAGAATGTCGGTCGTCGGGGTCGATGGGATCGAGAAAGAAATATACCTTGTCGCGGGTGATGACCATTTCTCCAGGATAGGAGGAAATGCGTGTCTTGTTGTACAAGATTTCGTCGATGACATCTTTTGCCTCGTTGGCGAGGTCGTGAATACCGAAGGTTTCGTCTAATTCTACCATGATGCTAATTGTTTTGGATTGACACGGCAAAATTAAAAAAAAACGAAATTGGACAGCGACAGGGCACAAAAAAACATTCCCGTGGCAATGTACGGGAATGTTTTTTGGATGTGGAAGGTAGAGCCGGAGGACTCCGGCTCTACCAAATGTTGATGCTTACAGGGTCTTGACAAACCTCAGCGACACGTTGTTGAATCGCACGAGGTAGAGGCCCGAGGCAAGGTCTCGGATGCCGATTTCCTGGCTGGGACCGGCATTGACCACTTTGACCAAATCGCCCAGGCTGTTGTAGATCTCGATGGATGTGTTGGCTTCAATGCCCTCGATGCGGATGCTCTCCGTGGCGGGGTTGGGATAGAGGGCGTAGAGATCGGTCTCGTTCTCGCCTCCGCCCGTGCCTTTGAAGAAGGCCACAAGGGTGAGGTCGGAAGTCACAGTGATGGTGCGCGGATTGTTGGTGTTGCCGTCGTTCCACTTGTCGAAGAAGAAGCCGTCATTCGGGAAGGCTTGCAGGTAGGCTTCTTGGCCGTGCAAATACACGCCGCCGCCGCTCACCGAGCCTTCCGTTGTGTTGCAGATTAGGGTGACGGTGTGGGTAACCACTGTGCTGGCGGCAAAATGTGCCGTGTAGGTGGCGTTGCCAGTCACGGTGATGGTGCGTGGGTTGTCGGTGTTGCCGTCATTCCAGGAGGTGAACACATAGCCATCGAATGCCACGGCACTAATCTCGGTGGTGGAGCCTTGCGTGAAGGTGCCACCTCCGTTCACCTTGCCCATGGTCGGGTTGGCGCTCTCCACGGTGATGGTATAGGTGTTCACAGCGGCGAATTCGGCCACAAACTCCTTGTTGCTGTTCACTAACACTGTGCGCGGGTTGTCGGTGTTACCGTCGCTCCACTTCAAGAAGGCTGCGGTTGGCATGGGGAAAGCGGCGATTTCCACCGAGGCGCCGGCGGGATAGGTGCCGCTGCCCGTGACGCTGCCCAGTTCAGGATAGTTAGAGGTCACCGTCAGCGTGTAGGTTACACCGCCGGCACCGAGGAACAGGGCTGTGTAGGTGGCATTGCCATACACGGTGACGATGCGCGGGTTGCTCACCACGCCATCGCTCCATTGCATGAACGTGAAGCCTTTGTTGGCGATGGCTTGCAGAGTGGCCGAGGCACCGTAGGCATAGCTGCCGCCGCCAGTCACAGAGCCGCCGTTGTCGGGGCTGGCGTTGGCCGTAATGGTGTATGTGTTGGATGTGAAGAAGGCCGTGAAACTCATGTTACTGAGCACAGTCACCGTGCGCGGGTTCTGGGTGTTGCCGTCGTTCCAGCGGCTAAAGGTGTAGCCTTCGTTGGGTGTGGCCGTCAGCGTGATGACGGTGCCTTCCTCGTAGGAGCCTGCGCCGCTAACCGATCCGGCACCGGCAGGGCTGGCTTGTACTTTGACGGTGTAGTAGATGGAGCCAACAGCATTGAAGATGGCTTTGTAGGTGGCGTTGCCTGTCACTGTCACCACATGCGGGTTTTCACTCGAGCCGTCGCTCCAGCCTGCAAACTCATATCCGTTGTAGGCCGTGGCGCGCAGGGTGGCTGTTGACCCGTAAGAATAGGTGCCGCCGCCACTCACCGAGCCGGCCGTTGCAGGATTGGCCTCCACGGTAATGGTGTATTGGTTCAGCAAGAACCTCGCCGTGAAGTTCATGTTGCCCGTCACCGTCACCGTGCGCGGGTTTTGGGTGATTCCATCGCTCCAGCCCTCGAATGTGTAGCCTTCGTTGGCCGTGGCCGTCAGCGTGACGGTGGTACCTTCCTCGTAGGTGCCGCCGCCTGTGACGCTGCCGCCCTCGGCGGGTTCGGCGTTCACGGCGATGGTGTAGTAGATGGCTCCCACCTCGCTGAAGGTGGCAGTGTAGGTGGCATCAGCCGTCACCGTTACCGTGTACGGGTTGTCGGTCGAGCCATCGCTCCAGCCCTGGAACTCAAAGTCGGTGTTGGGTGTGGCCGTCAGGGTGGCCGTTTGGCCGTGTGTGTAGGTGCCGCCGCCCGTGACGGTGCCGCCATCAACGGGGTTGGCATACACGGACACCGTGTAGGTGTTCTGCGTGAACTGTGCTGTGTAGGTGGCATCGGACGTGACTGTGACGATGCGCGGATTGTCGGTCGAGCCGTCGTTCCACTGACTGAAATTGTAGCCAGCGTTGGCAGTGGCCGTCAGCGTGATGGAAGAGCCTTCCTGGTAGGTGCCGCCGCCCGTGACGCTGCCGCCTTCGGCAGGCGATGCGTTCACGGTGATGGTGTAGTAGTTGATAGGTATCTCGCCGAATTGGGCGGTGTAGGTGGCGCTCTCCGTCACCGTGAAGCTGTAGGTGGGGCTGGTGCTGACCACCTCTCCGTTCTTCTTCCAGCTCTGGAACTGGTAGCCGCTTTCAGGCGTGGCCTTCAGGGTGCAGGTGGCGCCGTTGTTGTAGGTGCCGCCTCCCGTCACCGTGCCCCAAGCGTTGTTGTTGGAGTTGGCCGTGATGGTGTATTGCACGATGGTCTGCTCCACGCGCACGTCCTTGATGAACCAGTTGTGGGCGTAGGTGCCCTGATAGTTGAACTCCAAGGAGATGACATGTCCGGCATAAGCAGAGAGCGGAACTTCCACCTCTGTCCAGCTGCTGGAAAACTGGTTGTCGGACCAAATCATAGTTCCGTATTGTTCCGTGGCAGGTGTGCCTGTGCCGTCTTGCCTCAGGTAAACCTTGTTGCTCATGTTGGAGCCGGAAGAGGTGGACTTGGTCTTGAACTTCAGCACATAGTCGTGGCCGGCGGGCAGGGTGATGTTGGGCGAGTAGAGGCAGCCGTGTTGAGCAATGCCCGACTGTCCATACGGGTGGTAGGCGCAGTTCTCCGTGCTGTTGTATTGCCAGCATTTCTTGCCGCCGCTCTTGTCGTAGTCGATATTATACCAGGCAGTACTTTGCCAAGGCCAATCGCTGAAAGTATAGGTGTAAGGCACATTGTAATTGGAGCCGGGTGTCCAGCTTTCGGTGACGCTCACGTTGTCGATATACCAGCCATGGAAATTGCCCATGATTTTAAAGGCAATATAGACGGCATGTCCTTGGTAGGCCTTGAGGTCAATGGTGATGTTCGCCCATTGGGCGGGGCTGTTCGATGTCCACACTTGGGTGAAGCTGCTCGGATTCATATCAGTAGTGGAAATATATACACTTCTGGTGCCTTCGTTTTCGTCACCAAGACCATACATATCGAAAGTAAGCTGGGTCTGGTCACGTCCAGGCTGCAGGAAAAGCTGCGGGCTGATGAGCCATCCTTCCTGTGTACCGGTACCCCAGCCGTGATATGCGCAATAGTCTCCTGTCGCCGTGGTACCATTGTTTCCACCACTCCTTCTGTCCCAGAAAGGAATGAAATGGTTGCCGCCGTTGTTGTTGTCCACGTCGATGGTTGTCCAGCAGTGCCAGCTGGTGTTGCCGTTCTCAAAACCGTCGGTGAAAGGCAGGTCGCGGATTGCACTGCTGGTGCACTCTGGCTCGGCAACGTAAATGCCAAACACTTCATTGCATTGGTAGGGTGAGTAAAGCACCGAACCGTCTTTCCAAATCCTGCCTGTACCTCCTTGTGTACCACAGTAGTAAACGCCGTTGGTGTTGGCCGTTACACTGTAAAAGTAGCCACCAGTGGTGTAAAGCTGGACACCGTTTTTCCATACCACATCCTGGAATTCTCCTCCAAAGGAAGAAACATATACATCGTTAGCGTCGATACAAATGCTCGCAAGGGGCTCGGCTCCTGATGATACGAGTGTGTATTTTACCTCCAAATTGGTGCCATCGGTATCCATTTTCCACACTTTCAGGGCAGAACCCTCTTTACCCACAAACCACAATCTACCGTCGTAGGTCGTGATGTCAAGAATCTTGGTGTTGGCAATTTGCTTTAGTACCGTACTGTTTTTCCAAATCATGCCAGAGGAACCTTGGTAGCCTCCAACATAAGTAGAATTAGCAAAGGTTGTGCCGCAAATGGCTTCGCTATCCGAACTTCCATTGCCCAAGGTGTTAATCGGGGTGCCATCTGAATTTCTCCACAAAACTGCGACCTTTTTGCCATTGGTCGTTTTGTAACCCGCAGCAAACAGGTTGTTGCCAGCAAACAAGTCGTGGATGTAGATTCCATTAAGAAAGGAGGGGTAAGAACTGGGGGTCAAAAAGAAGTCTCCATTTTTGTACACATAGGCATCATCAGCAGTGCCGCTGTATTCCACCATGTTGACCGCCCAATAGACGTCGCCATTGTGGAACACCACATCAGAGGAGGTACATCTACGTTCAAACCCTGGGGAAGAATCATACAACATGGTGCCGTTTTTGTACACTGCGGCTCTATGGGCGCCGTTGGTGCCGATGTAGTAGCCCGAGGAATACACGTCCTGGGCCACGCTCATGCCTGTGAAGAGTAGCACAGACAAGCAAGTTAGTAAAATTCTTTTTTTCATTTGTTTAGGTTTTGGTTAATAATTAATTTTGGAATAATTGTCTTGAAATGTGACGCTGGACAAGCACTTCGGCATCGACGGCCAATAGGCATAATCCAAGCGCCGAATGGCTCTTGTTTCATAGCCATTTGTTCTTGTTTTGTGTAAAATGTTGATTATTAAATAGATACGTAGGTTTGTAAAAGAAAATGCCTTTGCTATTGGAGGCAATGCGAATCTGAAGGGTCCGTATGTCTGATAGCCTTTTTGCATGGTATGAGTTGCCAGAATGGCCTTAATGACGTTGCAAATATAACATATTTTCAATTTACAACGCAATTAAATGTCTGTTGTTTTTGTAAGATGGTGTTTTTTTCTGTGTATTTGGCGAAAAAATCACCGCCTCAGCGGACAATCCACCGAACAGCCCGAACATCCATCCTGTTTCTTGTCGCCGCACGAGCATTGGCCTTTGCCCGACCGCAAGGCTCGGACGGCAACAACGACAAGCGCCGCAACCACCAAAAGCACTATGCCCGTGGCCCAGTTCATGCGACGACGGCATTGGCGATGAGATAGGCGAACCATGCGCAAATCCATGCGACGGCGCACTGGAACAGGATGATGAACAGCATCCACTTGGTGCCCAACTCGCGGCGGATGGCTGCTACGGCTGCCACGCAAGGCGTGTAGAGCAGGCAAAACACCAACATAGAGACGCTGCTGGCTATGGTGAACAACGGCATGGCGTTCAAGACTTCCAAGGTGGCGATGACGCTCTCCTTGGCCATGAAACCGCTAATCAAAGCCGTGACAACCTGCCAGTTGCCCAAGCCGATGGGACGGAACAGGGGCGCAATCCAGCCGGCAACGGTAGCCAACATGCTGCCTTCGCCATTCTCTACCATAGTGAAATGGAAATCAAATGTTTGCAGAAACCAAATGACCAAAGTAGCGAGGAAAATGACCGTGAAGGCGCGTTGCACGAAGTCCTTGGTCTTGTCCCAAAGCAGGTGAGCGACGTTCTTCGCGCTCGGCAGGCGGTAGTTAGGCAACTCCATGACGAAAGGGGCCACATCGCCCTTGTCGCCGAACCATTTGGTGAACAACGCTGTGACGATGCCGACGAGGATGCCCAACAGATAGAGGCCGATCAGCACCAAGCCGCCATGACCAGGGAAGAAGTATTCGGTGAAGAAACCGTAGATTGGAATCTTGGCCGAGCAGCTCATGAAAGGCGTGAGTAAAACAGTGCGCCAACGGTCGTGGGTGGAGTGGAGGGTCCGGGTGGCCATCACCGCAGGCACGGTGCAGCCGAAGCCGATGAGCATGGGCACGATGCTGTGGCCGGTGAGACCAAGTTTCCTCAAGAAACTGTCGCTCACGAAGGCCACGCGAGCCATGTAGCCGCTGTCTTCCAGAAGGCTGAGGAAAAAGAACAGCAATATGATAATGGGTACAAAACTCAAGACGCTGCCCACGCCGCCAAAGATGCCGTCGACGACGAGCGACTGCACGGCTGGACTGACGTTCCAGTTGGCCAAAGCGGTGCCGACGACACTGGCAAGCCAGCTGATGCCTTGGTCGAGCCAGTCTTGCAGGGGCGCGCCAAGCAGGTCGATGCTGAGGTAGATGATGCCCACCATGACGAGGATGAAAATCGGGATGGCGGTCCACTTGCCGGTGAGCACCTTGTCGATGCGGCGGCTGCGTTGGTATTCCTTGGTTTCCTTGGGCTTCAACACGGTTTTGTCGCACAGTTTCTTGATGAAGGCGAAGCGCATTTCAGCCATGGCAGCGGCACGGTCGAGGCCGCGTTCCTCTTCCATCTGCACGATGAGGTGTTCGAGCGTTTCCTTCTCGTTTTGTGAGAGTTGCAAGGCGTTGAGAACGATGTTGTCGCCCTCAACGAGCTTGGAGGCGGCAAAGCGCACGGGGATGTCGGCACGCTGGGCGTGGTCCTCTATGAGATGCATGATGCTGTGAAGGCAGCGATGCACCGCACCCCCGTGGTCGTCCTTACTGCAAAAGTCCTGACGCACAGGGGTTTCCTGATACTTGGCGATGTGTATGGCGTGGTCCACCAATTCGTTGATGCCTTCGTTTTTGGAGGCTGAAATCGGCACCACGGGCAAACCCAAGATTTGCTCCATTTCGTTGACGAGAATGCTGCCGCCGTTGTTGCGTACCTCGTCCATCATATTGAGTGCCAACACCATAGGCTTTCCCAATTCCATGAGTTGCATGGTGAGGTAGAGGTTGCGCTCGATGTTGTTGGCATCCACGATGTTGATGATGGCCTTGGGCTTCTGTTGCATGATGAACTCGCGCGAGACCACTTCCTCGGAAGTGTAGGGCGACAGCGAGTAGATGCCTGGCAAGTCGGTGACTTGCGTGTCGGGATGCCCTTTGATGACACCGTCCTTGCGGTCGACGGTGACGCCGGGGAAGTTGCCCACATGCTGGTTGGCACCCGTCAGTTGGTTGAAAAGCGTCGTCTTGCCGCAGTTTTGCTGTCCGGCAAGGGCAAAGGTCAAGGTGGTGCCGTGGGGCAGTGCGTGTTCGTGGGTCTTGTCGTGGTAGATGCCGCCTTCGCCCAAGCCTGGGTGGGCGTTGTGGTCGTGCAAAGTGGTGATATACAGTTGCTCGTCGTCTTGATGGTCAAGGCCTTCTGCTTCGTCCGACGGATTGCATGGTTCCACCTCAATCAGGGCGGCGTCGGCTTTGCGGAGCGTGAGCGCGTAGCCGTGTATCATCACCTCCATCGGGTCGCCGAGCGGCGCGAATTTCACCAGTTTGACGACCGCATCGGGGATGAGGCCCATGTCGAGGAAATGCTGCCGGCGTCGTCCTTCGCCTCCAACGGACTGGATGCGAGCGGATTGGCCGGTTTCGAGCTTGTCAAGTGTCATCATTGTCGTCTTCTTTTTGATGTTGCAAAGATACGGCGACTTTAGACAATCTCCGCTCCTAATTAATAATGTTTTTTTCGCTGAGCATCATCATTATTGGTGATTGGAATGTTTTTTGTGGTATTTTTGTTCGTCCCAAAATCCAAATCATCATGAAAAAAGCATTGATTTTTGCCCTGTTTGCGCTGATGACCCTGCCGATTTTGGCGCAAAACAACGACAAGAAACCGGGCATTGACAAGGAAAACTGCACTTTTACTAACAAAGATGGAAAGACTTTCATCCTTTACGGCAAATGGAAGGTTGTGGAGAGTTTCCCCGATATCAAAGTGCAGATTGTGGAATCCTTTGAGGATGTGGCCATTGAGGTGGTGGAGAGTTTCCCCGACCAATGCGGCAAGGTGAAGTTTGTGGAGAGCTTCCCCGATGTGAAAGTGCAATTTGTGAACTCGTTTCCCGATGTCAAGGTGAGGTTTGTTAAGTCGTTCCCTGGAGTGAAGAAATAGTTATGGTTGTAGAGACGCAATGCTTGCGTCTTGTGAGGTATGGGGATTATGGAATGTGTATTTCTTTTGCTTTGTCGCGGGTGGCAAATCGCACGGTTAGGTATGGCATTTTTCCCTCTTGTGGTTTCGCGGTGCAAGTGAACGACACTTCCGAAACGCCTTCGTCCAAGAAGGGAATCCCTTGTATTTCAAATTCCTTTATCTTGTTGAAATTCAAGTCGGTGATATAGGCCGCTCCGTCGAAGTCGAGGATGAGGTATTGACTGGCATTGAGGGTGCATGGGAAAAAGAGTTCGCCGTTGGGCGTGTTGAAAACCGGATTGCTGATACTGCCTTTGCCTTCAACGGCGATTTGCAGGGCAAAACGGCTCGAGTAAGGACTGTTCCATTCCCAATGGTCGTCGCTGAAGTTGCAGAAATAGCGACGCGAAATGTGTTGGTTATAAAGCAAATAGATGCTGTCGTCGGCTTTTTCGAGGTGCCAATTTCCGTATGGGTCTTTGAACTCTTCTTTTTTCGCTTCTGTGAATGCGTTGTTGAGGCGCAATGATTCCCAAAGGTTTACGGTATTCAACATTGCGTCGGTCAGGCCGTGCATGCGCATGTTTTCCGCGCTGAAATCGAGGCTGAAGCCTGCGTCGAAGGCGGCGGCTTTGCTGAGAAACCATTCCAACTCCTCAAGCGTGGTGGCCTTGCGGTTTTTGTCGGCCAGCAGTATTTGGAAGTTTCCTATCATCCACGGCATCAGGTTTTTGCGATAGAAATCTTGTCGTTCAGAAAGGGTTTCGATGATTTTGGTGCGCATCGATTCGTTCCAGAGTTGGTTCTCATTGACGCGGCTCAGATAAGGCCATGAAGCGGGTGTGAGCAGGTCGGCTTGCAGGAGTTTTTCGGGATTGTACTTGTGCATCGTGTCCAAGAAATGACGAATGGCCTCGTCACCATGCTCGTTGTAGCCATAGCTTTTCAAGTCGTTGAAAATCAGTACCTGGAAGTCGGTTTTGGACCATTTTCTTGCTTCGCTTTGAGCCATCTGGTTTTGCAGTTCGAGGTCGGGGAGGAGGGTGCGGTCGGGACTTTCCCATAACTTGTAAACTGGTGCATTTTTTGGGTGAGCCGTGGCTTTTGTGCCAAATGCTCCACGAGTGCAGTGGTACAGAATGTGGAAACTGACGCTGGCTTCTGTTGTACGATAAACGACCAGTTCGTCCTCGATTTGCAATACGTTGATGCTTGATGGCTTCTCCAACAATTCGGAACGATAGACGGCAAAAACGGTCTGGTTGTCATCCAAAGCGCTTTGCAACTCCAAAACGCCTTGTTTCAAAAGGTGTTTCGATGGTTTGGGCGAAACGTGTTTGCTGTTGGTCGGAACGCGGTTGGCCATGACTGAAAGGCCTAAGTCCAAGCCTGCCTGACGGCATTTCTCTTTCAGAAAAGCCGTTTCTTTTGGGTTGTAATCGGCTATGAGACAAGATTTTGTGCTTTTTTCCACAAACGTTTCTTGCGCGAGCGAAACCATGCCGCACATTAAGAACAAAACGATAGCTAACTTTCTCTTCATCAGTCTATTCCTCTCAGGTCTTTGTAGAGTTGCACGGCGTAAAGGTCGGTCATGTTGGAGATGAAGTCGATGACGGACTGGAGCTTGGAATAGGTGTCGTCGGTGGTCGCCTTGAATTGCTCGGGGATGATTGAGAGCAGTTTTTTATTATATGGTGTGTCGGGGTTTAAGACGGCGTCGGTGAAGTGTTCCAGAAGCGTCCCGATGACGTTGAAGCCCGTCAGCTCGATTTTCACCACTGATGGGTGGCGGTAGATGTGCTTCACGGAGGCATCGCGGCAGATGTCGAGCGCAGTTTTCTCGAAATCAGGCAGATGCGAAATCAAGCTCTTCTCGAAACGACCCTCCATGATGGCATCGTAATTTTTGACGAAGATGTCGCTCGCGCAATTGACGAGCTTATTAATTAAGGTGGCGCGAAGGAAGGCCATGCGCTCGTTGGTGTCGCTTACTTCGTTGTAAGCCAATTCTTTATGCTTGTAGAAATCCTTGTCTTTATTGATGTCGAAGAAGCTGAGGAAGCAGCCTTCGATGGCCTCGGTGCTGATGATGCCGCGCTTGTGGGCGTCTTCCATGTCGAGGACGAGGTAGCAGATGTCGTCGGCGGCCTCCATCATGTACGACAGCGGATGGCGGGCATAAACGAGGTGTTCGGAATCGATTTTCGGGATGCCGCACTCGTTCATAACCTCCTCAAAAGCAGGTATTTCCGAGTAGAACACGTTGTATTTCTTGCGGTTGCCCTTGTCGAAAGAAGGGTAGGGGTATTTCAGCAAGGTGGCCAAGGTTGCTGAAGTCAGCGAGAAGCCTCCAGCGCGACGACCCGAGAACTGGTGGGTCAGTTGGCGGAAAGCGTTGGCATTGCCCTCGAAGGCGATGAGGTCGCTCCATTGCTCTGGCAAAACCTTGTCTTTCATTTCTTTGCCTTTTCCATCCTTGAAGAAGCTGCTGATGGTATCCTCACCCGAATGGCCGAAAGGCGGGTTGCCGAGGTCGTGGGCTAAACAAGCCGAGGCCACGATGGTCTCGATGTCGGATTGGCGGTCTTTCAGTTTGGGATGTTTTTTGGCGAGTTTTTCCACCGTGCGGCAAGCGATGGAGCGTCCCACGCTGGCCACCTCGAGGCTGTGTGTCAGGCGGTTGTGAACCATCTGTGCGCCCGGCAAGGGAAATACCTGTGTCTTGTTTTGCAGGCGGCGGAAGGGGCTGCTGAAGATGATGCGGTCGTAGTCGCGCTGGAAGCTGCTGCGTATGTCCGCGCTCTTTTGCGGCTGCGCGTAGCGTTTGTTGGAGAGGAGGTCGGTCCAGTTCATGGGGGGCATTTGATTTTGTAATCCGACGGCAAAGATAAGCAGATTTTGCCGATAATGACAAATACTGTCTATGGTATTGGTTTTTTTCTTGTTTTTGCGCGGTAAACATCTTTCGTAATGAACAGCGACATGATTCAAAGGTTGCAGTCGTGTCTGGCTACATTGCCTGTAGAAAAGGCATGGCTGTTCGGGTCGTATTCCCGTGGTGAAGAGCGTCCCGACAGCGACATTTTTGCTGCCAAAACCGCCAACGAGGATAAAGTGTTGATTTATGAGAGAGCGAGTTAACGATAGGGGAAGGTTGGAGCATATCTTGGATGCTATCAGTAATGTTGAATAGTTTCTTCAAGGCAAGGATTATGAGTGTTTGCTGAACGACAAGAGAATGCGCATATTTGCATCTGGTGGACAATCTAACTGGGGCCGATGTTGATCTTCTTAAAAATCCAGACTACGCTTTCGAGGCTAATCCTAATGACTATGCTTCGCGTTTCCGATTGTTGTTTTCCGGGCCAGCAGACGGCCCGTCTGCGGACCAAACGTTTGCCTTTTACTCCCACGGCGAAATCCGACTGGCGGTTGAGACGCACGACCGTGTGTCTCTGCAAATGGTGGATGCCTCGGGGCGCGTCGTTGTTGCTCGCATGGGTGACACGACGAATCGCATCTCTACGGTGGGAATGCCTGCCGGTATTTACGTCCTCCGCCTCATCGAAGGCGACACGGTTCGAACACAGAAAATCGTCATTGACTGATGTGAACACGATAATTGTAGAGACGCCATGGCGTCTCTACACATTTTCTAGCCCGTTTTGTCTCCAAACACCCATCCGAAACGGAATTTGTTTCGTATCTTTGTCGCCTGAATCAAACTATAACTACCATGACAACCAACCGTTTCTTCTTGTGCTGCTCGCTTTTGGCTGCTTTCGCATCGCTCATCCCAACGTATGCCGAGGCCCAATCGGGTACTCGTTTCCTTGAACCCGTTTTCGACGAAGTGACCACCACTACGGCGATACCGTTCAGCAGCGCCATCCGCGAAGGGCAAACCACGCCAACCACCTTGTATCTTGACTTCTACGAACCCGCTGGCGACACCATGTCCGGGCGCCCGTTGGTGATCACGGTGTTCGGTGGCGCGTTTGTGGCCGGCAGCCGCGACTTCGCCGACATGGTGGCCTATTGCAACCGCCTCGCCAAGCATGGCTATGCGGCGGCTTCCATCGACTACCGCTTGCTGTCGTTCCTCCAGATTTCGGGTCCCGCGCTCACCCGCGATGCCTACATGGCCGCACAAGACGTGAGTTCGGCCATCCGGTTCTTCAAGCTGCATTGCGCCGATTACCGCATCGATCCTGAACGCATCTTCCTGTTGGGCAACTCGGCGGGTTCCATCGCCATCCTTGCCGAAATGTTCATGGGCGAGGAGGAACGCCCCGAAGAGACCTACGCCGCGCCCGACTTGGGAACGTTGCACAGTTCGGGCTTCGCGGAATACGCCGGCATTTCGCCGCAAGTGGCTGGTGCCATCCCGCATTGGGGCGGTGTGAATGCTCTCGATGTGATTGATGTTGAGGAATATGCCCCGATTTGCATGATTCATGGCACCGACGACGGCACCGTTCCTTTCGATTCGGGCTACTGTTTCGCCTCGGCTGGCTTGTCGTTCATGCCTTATATGTATGGTTCACAGGTTATTGCGACGCATCTTGAAACCCTTGGCATCAGCGATTTCGAGTTCCATCCTTTTGAGGGCGAGGACCATGCCTTTTATTACGCTTCCAATTATCAGCTTGACGAGGAGAAATTCGGCCAGTGTTTCGACATCGTCCGCGATTTCCTTTGGAACCATATTGGTTATTCCGTCTCGGTTCCAGAAACGGCCACGGAAAGGGTGAGGGTCTATCCCAATCCCGCCACGGAAACACTGTTTTTCGACGACGAAGCCTTGCTCAAAAACGGGTCGTATCGTCTGACGGTTATGGATGTGTATGGTCGAATAATGCTTTCCGAGGGCATCGCATCCCATTCTTCCATCGACATTTCGCAATGGCCTTCAGGCGTTTATGTGGCGTGTTTCGTGCAAAATGGCAATTGCTGTTTCAGGAAGTTTGTGAAACGGTAGGTTTAGTCTATCAAGCTCTGCCTTGCATAAGGCACCAAATCCTGGCTGGCAAACTCGCCTTTCAAGTACTTGAAATAGCCCGCCACGGCCACCATTGCGGCGTTGTCGGTCGAGTAGGAGAGGCGCGGGATGAACACTTTCCAATGGTATTTTTCGCCGAGGCGGAGCATGGCGTCGTGCAGGCCGCTGTTGGCGCTCACGCCGCCAGCGATGGCCACGGTCTTGATGCCGGTCTGCTTGCTGGCTTTCACCAACTTGTTCATCAAAATGTCGATGATGGTCTTTTGCACCGAGGCGCAGAGGTCGGCCTTGTTCTCTTCGATGAAGTTGGGGTTGGTTTTCAGGTTGTCGCGGACGGTGTATAAGATGCTGGTTTTCAGTCCACTGAAACTATAGTCGAGGCCTGGGATTTGGGGCTTGGCGAAGCTGAACGCATCGGGGTTGCCGATTTTGGCCAGCTTGTCGATGACGGGGCCGCCAGGGTAAGGCAGGCCGAGGATTTTGGCCGTCTTGTCGAAGGCTTCGCCCGCTGCGTCGTCGATGGTCTTGCCTATGACTTCCATGTCGAAATGGTCCTTCACCACCACAATTTGGGTGTGGCCGCCCGACACGGTGAGGCACAAAAACGGGAACTCTGGGACCTCGTTATGGGTGTCGTCGGTGGCAAAATGCACCAGAATATGCGCGTTCATGTGGTCGATTTCCACCATGGGGATGTTCAAGCTCTGCGCGAAAGCCTTTGAGAATGAGGTTCCTACGAGCAAAGAGCCTAAAAGTCCGGGGCCGCGCGTAAAAGCGATGGCGGATAACTGATTTTTATCTATCTTTGCAGTCTTCAAAGCCGTGTCGATGACGGGGATGATATTCTGCTGGTGGGCACGCGAGGCAAGTTCGGGGACGACGCCGCCGTACTGCTCGTGAACCTTTTGTCCGGCAATGACGTTGGATAGCACGCGCGTGCCTTGAAGCACAGCGGCGGAGGTGTCGTCGCACGACGACTCGATGCCTAAAATGTATTCGTTCATAGTCTCGATTTGGAGGGCAAAATTATCAAAAAAAAGATTTTCCATAGCATCCTGATTTTGATTACGGTGGCGATTTCCACTCTCGTGACGCTGTTTGTGGCCATACAAGACCCTATCATTCAGCGTTTTGCGGTGCGTTTTGCGGGAGGTTATCTTTCTGAAAAAACGGGTGCCGATATCAAGGTGGGAAAACTGTCCATAAGCTCCGATTTGCGGATTATGGTGGATGATGTGTCAGTTAAAGACTTGAATGGCAATAATTTGGCAACGATTGGGGCTCTGAGGACAAAAATTAATATCATGGATCTGCTCGACCGGAAAATCCATCTTTCGAGCGTGATATTGCGTGATTCTGAAATCAATTTGGTCAAATATGAAGGCTCTGACGACTTCAACTTCAAGTTTTTGGCTGACTTTTTCAGTTCCGACAAGGAAAAAGACCCGGACCAACCGCCTATGCCTGTTCTTATTGACAGGATCCAATTGAAAAACGTGGATTTCCAGATGTGGAACCAAGACGAGGCCGATTCGCTGAAAACCCAACAGAACCGTATCGACTATGCCCACCTCAACCTCGACAACGTGGAATTGGCGGCGCGCCATTTCGCCCTCGTCGGCGACTCGGTTTATGTCGTGGTGGAAAAACTCGCCGCCAAAGAGCAATGTGGCCTCGACCTGAAGCATTTCCAGTCCGACGTGGTGTTTTGTTCCAAAGGCATCTTCTTGAAAGACATGCAGATGGAGACTAACAATAGCCTGTTTCACATGGATCTTAACATGAAGTACGACGGTTTCGGCGCGTTCCAGAAATTTGTGGATTCCGTCGAGTTCGACGCCAACATATACCCGACCGATGTCATGCTTTCTGACATTGGTTATTTCTCGTCTGTCATGAACCAAATGCCAAACCGTGTGCATTTTGAAGGTAAGTTTTCAGGCCCGATTGAGCATTTCAGCGTCAAGGACATGAATGTGCGTTTCGGGAAATCGACTTCCATCAGAGGCGACTTGAGTATGCATCCGCTGGATTTCAATGACGGGCATCATTCGTTGAACATCAGGAATATGCACTTCTCTTATGAGGATTTGACCAACTTCCACATCCCTGGCAAGACGGGCACGATACCGCTTCCGGAGCAATTGAGCACCTTGGAGTCGGGCGACATGAAGTTGAGTTTCAACGGTTCATACAACAACTTCAACTCCAATGTCGATTTCAGTTCCGACGTGGCCAACCTGAAAGCCAACATAGCGAGAAACAGTGCAGGCGTACATACCAATGTGTTTTCTGGAAACATTGATGCTCAGCATATTAACGCCGGTATGTTTGCCAAAACGGACCTCGTTGGGAAATTGGATGTGAACGCCGACTTCTCGATGAGATTTTCCGAGGAAGGCATTCCCGAACTGGATTTGAACGGCAAGATTACGGATGCCGAACTGCTTGGTAACCATATAGATGAGATTGTCCTTAACGGCGAGATGAAAGAGAACCGGTTCAATGGCCAAATCGACATTGACGACGACGAATTGTATCTTGATTTCAACGGGTTGATCGATTTCAGCAATCCAAAACTGCCCAAGTCCAACTTCGAGGCCGTCATCCGAAACGCCGACCTCAATTCGCTGAAAATCATGAAAGAAAACTCTGTTTCGCTTGTCAGCACCAATATCTACGCCAACATGACGGGCTTCAACATTGACGATTTGGAAGGCACGCTTCATTTGGACAGCACGGTGTATCGAAACAGCCAGGGCGAATACCACATGAAGAGTTTCGACGCGCGCATCGTCAATGACAACCTGATGCAACGCCGTATCAACATCAACAACGACTTCTTCGACTTTGAGATGGGTGGCAAGATGAATTTTGCCTCTCTTGCCATGTCGCTCAACGAATATGGCGACTATTTCGTGCATTTCCCTGTTTTTGAGGAAAATCTGGAAAAATTCAGGGAATACAAGGAAAAGCATGACGTGGAGCAGGATTTCTTCGTCAAACTGCACCTGAAAGACACGCAAACGTTGAGCCGGCTGTTCATGCCATCGCTCGAAATTGCCGACAACACTTCGCTGAACGCCACCTACACCTCGCGCACACGCCAGCTTTTCCTGACCGCCCGCTCGAAAGGAGTGAAGATCGGCGACCTGGCCATCAACGACATCGAACTGAAAAACAACAACTTCCTCAATGCAGCCTACGGGTCGCTTTCGGTGGGCGAGGTGGTGTGGAGCAACATGACCAAAACAGACACGATTGCGTTTGGGCTTGACAATATCGTAATGTCGGCTCGGATTGCCAACGACACCATCGCCACAAGGATTGCGTGGAATGACGTGACATCTGAAGACCACAACAAGGCTTTGATTGAGTTTGCTTTGCATCCCAATGAAAACGGTGCCATCATCAATGTCGGCAAGGCCGACATCGTGTTCAATGACTCGCTTTGGCAGATTTCGCCCGACAATTACATACAGTTCGGTGATGGCCGGGTGGAGTTGTCGAATATCCAATTGAGCCACAACCAACAGTCGTTGCGTGCCAACGGATATGTGCCCACAGGCGAACAAGACACACTCTCTTTGCAGCTGAATCGCTTTGATGTTTCCATGCTTGACTTCCTTCTCGCCTCTTCTGGCCTCAATATAGACGGCTATGTCAGAGGCGAGGCAAATTTGGCCGACCTGAAAGGCAATCCCATGGTGTTGGCCGACCTTGCCGTGGACGACTTGTGGCTGAACGGCGACCGTATCGGCGATGCCGTGGTGAAGAGCCTCTGGGACAACGAAAACCAGGCAGTCAATGTGGATGTGGGCATCATGAACGAGCAGTCGCGCTCCCTCAGTGTCATTGGCTCCTACTACACCAAACGCAAAGACAACAACCTCGATTTCGACGTGAAGTTGGACTCGTTGCAATTGGCTGTCATTTCACCTTTTGTTGCAGGTCAAATATCTCGTATTCATGGGTTTGGGTCGGGCGACGTTCTGGTAAAAGGGTCGTTGAAACAGCCTCAGATCGAGGGTCGTGTCAAAATCCATGACGGAGGTTGCAAGGTGACCTACCTGAACACATACTATACCTTTAGCCCAACAGTTTTGATAGATTCCAAGACGATAGAACTTAATGACATGGTGCTGACAGATACCTTGGGAAACAAGGCTCCCGTGGAAGGAAAGGTGTATCACGACTACCTGAAAAACTTTGTCCTCGACCTGAAATTGCATCCGCGTAATTTCCTCGTCATGGGAACGACCTTGAAAGACAACGAAACGTTCTATGGCAACATTGTCGCCAACGGCTTGGCCACAATCAAAGGCCCTGTGAATGACATCCTGTTGGACATTAAGGCGCGGACACAGAAAGGAACCAACCTGACCTTGCCTCTGAATCGTACTTCAACCGTGCGCGACAACGACTTCATCGTTTTCGTGAACAATGATGCCGAGGAAGATGAGGAAGCGGAAGAAGAGTCCGAACCCGAAAAACGCAAAACCAATTTCTCCATCGATATCGATGCCAACGTGACTGACAATGCTTCCATGCGAATCTATCTCCCTGCCGACATCGGAATCATCGATGCGACGGGAAACGGCAACCTGAAAATGAGCACTTCGAGCAGCGAAGCATTCACCCTGATTGGTGATTATGCCATCAATAGCGGAAGGTTCCAGTTGAATTTCAAGGATCTCATATACAAAGACTTCATGTTGAAGCCCGGCGGGACCATATCCTGGACAACGGGCTCGCCTACCGAAGGACGTATCAATGCCACTGGCGCATATTCTGTGAAAACCTCGTTGTCCACGCTTGGCGTCATGATCGACTCGACATCATCGGGCAACAATAATGTCAATGCGGAATGTTTGATTTACCTTGATGGCGCCTTGCTCAATCCGACCATCACATTCGGCCTCAATTTGCCCAATGCCTCTGATGACGTCAGTCAAACTGTTTACTCATTGATTGACACCACCAATCAGGCCATCATGAGCACGCAGGCCTTGTCGCTCCTCCTGTTTGGGTCGTTCAGCTACGCGGGCAGCGAGTCCAATGCCTCCACGGTGGGCTTGGGTGACCTGCTAAGCAATTTCCTGAGCAGCGCCATGACATTGGAACTGGCCAAGGACATGGACTTGGGCGTGAAATACCGCTTGGGCTCGGGATACAACAACTACGATGAGCTGCAAATGGTGTTGAAAATGGAGCTTTTCGAAAACAGACTTTCCATCGAGACCAACTTCGGCGTGATTTCCGACAACAACACCAACGCAGGCCAAGCTACCAACCTGGTGGGCGAGTTCGACATCAAGTATAAATTGAGCAAGGATGGCCGACTGAAAGCACATTTCTACAACCATTCCAACTACAACGCCAATTATTCCAGTTTCGCTTTCGACAAGCTGGCTCCTTACACTCAAGGACTGGGTTTGACTTATAGTCGCTCGTTCAACACTTTCAAGGAACTTTTCAAGCCCAAGCCGCTCGCACCAGTAGGTGGTCGCCCGCTCATCAACAGATCTGCTCCAACCCAAACCCCGAAGCCATGAACCAAAACAAGAACTTCCAAGTCTTTCAGGCTTCTGCCGGATCGGGGAAAACCTATACCATCGTCAAGGAATACTTGAAACTTTGTCTCGGAAGCGAAGGCCTAACCGATAACTTCCGCCATATACTCGCCATCACTTTCACCAATGCGTCGGCCAACGACATGAAGGCGAAAATCGTCAAACAGTTGCGCGAAATCATTGAAAACGAATCGTATGACACAAATTCGATGGCGACAGGATTGATGGAGGAATTGAGCCTTAGCGAAACCCAACTAAGACGCAACGCCCAACTGTTGCTGACCCGTATCATACACGATTACAGCAGTTTCTGCGTCAGCACAATCGATGCTTTCGTGCAAAAGCTTTCGCGAACTTTTGCCAACGACCTGGGATTGCCTTCGCAATACACGGTAAGTATCGACAAAGAGGAAGTCGCGGAAGCCGTCACCAACAACATCGGCCTGCAAATTGGGGAAGACAGTCCATTTCTGGTGCGCCTGCTCAATGATTTTAGCGACAACCAATTTGCCAATGAGCGCAACAAACCCCTCAAGGCCGAGCTTTCCGACTTCGTCAAAAAGCTGATGGAAGAAAAAGCTTTCCAGCGCGGTGAAGACAATCAGCTGAATGATGAAACCAAGTACAAGCAAACGCTTGATTTCCTGAATGACAAGATGCGCGGTTTTGAGGATAAGGTCAAAAGGTTTGTCGATGATTTCAAGGCCGTTGAGCAACGATACGGGCTTCAGACAGAGGATTACTGGCAGAAGAAGTCGGGGGTAGGGGCGTTTGTCGGCAGGCTCGCCAAACAGGATTATACGAAGCCGAACAGTTATTTTTATACCGCCATCGGCAAGCGCAAATGCCTCTCCGACCCCAGCCAGCAAGAGGCCAACGAGGCCCTGCTGTCCATCCTTGAACCGTTAAGCGCGTATTATGATAAGGAATTAGGTAAGTATCTGTTTTTCAAGTCGCAGAAGAATCTGTTGTTCCTTTATTCCCTGCGCACGAAGATTAGGGAAGAGTTTGCACGATTGGCCGAAGATGAGGAAGTGGTGCATATTTCTGAATTCAACAAGTTGTTGAACACGGTGATGGGCGATTTTTCGGTACCCTTTGTGTATGAGCGCATTGGCGAGCATTTCAAGCACGTTTTTGTCGATGAGTTTCAGGACACTTCAGTGCTGCAATGGCAGAATCTCTTGCCTTTGGTCGATAATGCACTATCGGCTGGCGCGATGAGCATGGTGGTAGGCGACGGCAAGCAATCCATCTATCGTTTTCGCAGCGGTGAAGTGGAACAGATTGTGAAACTGCCTGAAATTCATGCACTTCCGTTGGATGAACGAGAACCTGTTTTCAAACAATACGAGCAAAACCTGAAGGACAACTTCAGTTTCCATAATTTAGGCTCCAATTATCGCTCTTTCGAGAATGTGGTGCAGTTCAACAATGCCTTTTTTGAATGGGCATATCAGAACCTTTCTGAACAATTGCAACCCGTTTACAAAGCAGAAAACGAGACGTTTGGAAAAAAGGTGTCTATCTTTCAGGAACCTAAGAAAACCGAAAAGGGTTTGGTGCAGTTGGAACTGTATTCTCCTGAAAACCAGCCAAATTATTGCTTTGGTAGAATAGAGGCTTTGGTTCGTGAACTTACCGAAACCCAAGGCTATGCTTTTGCTGACATCACATTGCTGACCCGAAGGACGGAATATGGCTCTGAAATTGCCAATTACTTGAACAACAGAGGGATACCAGTCATTTCTCAAGAATCCATTTTGTTGAAATCGTCGAATAAGGTGCAATTGTTGGTCAATACTTTGGATTTCCTCTTGCATCGCGACAACGAAGTTTCTATTGCCAATATGTTGTATTATAGGCAATTGACAAGTGATGGAAAGCAAACTTTGGACGGCTTGTTCGACCCAGTGAAAACAATTGCACAAGGCAACACTGATATAGAGCCTGTTTTGGGCATAGGCGAGGCGGGACTGTTTCGCGAGTTGTTCTCCAAGTCAACCTGTTTGTATGACTTATGTGTTTCATTGTTAAGGGCTTATCGCATCGAATCGTTGCGTGACGCTTTCGTGAACTATTTTTTGGACGAGGTGTTCAAGTTCCAAAACGGGGTGAGGGAGGGAATAGAAGAGTTTTTGGACTATTGGGAGAAGAAACAGGACAAGCTTTCGGTGAAGTCGGTGAGCGGGAATGCCGTGAACATTATGACGATACATAAGTCCAAAGGCTTGGAATTCAATGTGGTAGTTTATCCAGAAGCTATCACCGACTTGGATGAGAGATTGAATCCCAGCAAGTCGGCTGAGGAATGGTTGAGTCCATCGGATTTGGGCTTTGAATCGATTCCCAATGTGGAAAGGGTGTTGTTCAAACTCAATTCTTCGGCAGAATTGATGGGCGAAAAAGCAGAGGAATACCTTAAAAAAGAGAAAGAGAACAATCGTTTGGATAACCTTAACCTGCTTTATGTGGCTTTTACAAGGGCCAAACAGCGGCTCTATATCCTCGCCAAGCAAGGCAAGGATCCAAAGAAACAACATCTGTTTGAGGACTTTTTGGCCAAGAGCCCGTTTATTGATAAGGTGTCGGTCGATGATAATGCTTCCCTATATCGTTTTGGCAATCCAGATTTCAAGAATCCTAACGGAAACACAGAAGAAGAAACGTTAAAAGATGACGTAAACACCTTTTGTTCAATGGATTGGTTTGAGAGAATCAATATCGATCCAGAACCGAGCATGTTTTGGATTTCGCCCAACGACGATATGCAACCTCGTGAGTGGGGTGAGAAAGTGCATGAGATTTTGGCAAAAGTGCGCACCTTGGATGATATTGACGCCGCCCTGCAACCGTCTGTCTTGGACGGCACTATCAATAAAGAAAAGGCTGATTTACTGAAAGATAAAGTGATCCAAATGGCTCAGCATCCGCTCATATCGGCTGCTTTTGGAAAAGAAGCCAGGGTGAAGAACGAGTGTGAGATTTTGAGTAATGGCGAAAGACTTCGTCCTGATCGCTATGCCGAGCTTCCCGACTGCATATATCTGCTTGATTATAAGACAGGTGAGAAAACCAAAGAGCATAAAAACCAACTGAAACGCTATATTGGCGCTCTGCACAGCATGGTGACTAAAGAGATTCGGGCATATTTGGTGTATTTGTCAGACACGGTTGAAGTGGAAAAAGTTGTGATGGATACTTTGTTTTGATTTTTTTCTTTGTATTTTTGTCGGGGAAAAATCATTTGTAAACTTCTTATTATGAAAATCAAGCATTTATTCTTATCAATCATGCTGATAGGCTCAGTCAGCCTAATCGCTCAGGAGGAAGCCAAGATGTTGCGTTTCCCGACCATCCACGGCAACAACGTGGTGTTCAGCTATGGCGGAGACCTTTACTCCGTCAGCATCAAGGGCGGCATAGCCCACAAAATCACCAACGATGCCAGCGGCTATGAGATGTTTGCACGCTTCTCGCCCGATGGCAAACATCTGGCTTTCACCGCACAATATGACGGAAACACAGAGGTTTACGTCATGCCTTATCCCGAGTGCGGCACGCCCACGCGTCTGACCTACACGCCCACCCTTGGGCGCGACGACGTTAGTGACCGCATGGGACCGAACAACATCGTCATGGCGTGGAAGGACAACGAGAGCATCGTTTTCCGCTCCCGCAAGGAGAGTTGGGATGCCTTCGTGGGACAGCTTTTTGTCGCCAACATTAATGGTGGCCTGGCTGAGCAATTGCCCCTGCCAGAAGGCGGCTGGATCTCGTATTCGCCCGACGGAAAACAGATTGCCTACAACCGCGTGATGCGCGAGTTCCGCACTTGGAAATACTATCGCGGCGGCATGGCCGATGACGTTTGGATTTATGATTTCAAGTCGAAAAAGATCGAGAACATCACCAACAACGACGCGCAAGACATCTTCCCGATGTGGGTCGGCAACAAAGTCTATTACTGCTCCGACCGCGACCGCACGATGAACCTGTTTTGCTATGACCGCAGCACAAAACAAACAACAAAGGTGACGGACTACACCTATTACGACATCAAGTGGCCCTCGCTCGGCGACAAGGACATCGTCTATGAAAACGGAGGCCAACTGTTCCGCTACAACCTTGCCGATGGAAAAATCTATCCCATTCCCGTGCAGATGGCCAACGACAACAAGACAACCCGCAACAAGTATGTGGACGCCAGCAAGTTCATCAACACGAGCAGCATTTCGCCCGACGGCAAGCGCGTGGCTTTCGGTGCCCGTGGCGACGTGTGGACGGTGCCGGTCAAGTCGGGCATAACGAGGAATCTGACCCAAAGCGACAACGCCCACGACCGCAACGTGGCTTGGTCGCCCGACGGCAAATACATCGCCTACATCAGCGACCGCACTGGCGAGGACGAAATCTACATCCAAGCCCAAGACGGCAAGGAGGAAGCCATTCAACTGACCTCGAATTCAGATACTTACAAATACGGTATGGCATGGTCGCCCGACAGCAAGAAGATTCTTTGGTCCGACAAGATGAACCGTATCAACATGGTCGATGTGGCCTCCAAGAAGGTCACGGAGGTGTCTCGCAGTTTGGCAGGCGAGATGCGCGATTTCTGCTGGTCGCCCGACAGCCGCTGGGTTGCCTACACCATGCCGAGCACTTTCTCGGTGAGCCAGATCCACATCTACAATGTTGATTCGGGCAAGGACGAAGTGGTCACCGATGGCTGGTACAATGCCTCTTCGCCCGCCTTCGACAAGAACGGTAAGTACCTGTATTTCACCTCCGAGCGCGATTTTCGCCCGACCTACGGCTGGTTGGAGTGGAACCACGTCTATACCGATATGTCAAAGGTCTATCTGCTTACTTTACAGAAAGATACACCGTCTCCTTTCCTGACTGAGAATGATGAAGTGAAAACGGAAGGGGCGAAAGAAGAGAAAAAAGACGGCCCGGAAAAACCTGAAGGACCGAAAGGTAAAAAAGAAGGGCCTAAACCCGAAGGCAAGAAAGATGCCAAGGATGTGAAAATCGACTTTGAGGGCATTGGCAATAGGGTAGTGGTGTTGCCAGTCAATGCAGGTAGATACTGGAACCTGACACCTGTCGATGGTGGCTTGTATTTTGTGGCTACAGGTCGCAATGGCGGTGGCCTCAACTTCTTTGATGTCAAGTCGAAGAAAGTCACGAACATCGGTGGCGGCATGGGCTACGAACTCTCTGCCGATGGCACCAAGATGCTGATTCGCGAAGGTCGTGGCTATAAGGTGGTTAATGCACCTAAAGGCCCGATGGGCGGTGGCGGAAAACCCGGCGAAGGCGGCAAGAACGATGAGACCATCGACCTCTCGAATATGAAGAAATGGGTGGAGTTGCGCACCGAGTGGACGCAAATCTATAACGAGGCGTGGCGCCAGATGCGCGACTTTTTCTATGCGCCCAACATGCACGGCGTGGATTGGCCCGCGATGAAGGAGAAATATGCCAAACTGCTGCCGTATTGCGCCGACCGCAACGACGTGAATTACCTCATTGGTGAGTTGATCGGTGAAATCAACATAGGTCACGCCTATGTGGGCGACGGCGACCGTGTGAAACCTGAGCGTATCCCGATGGGTATGTTGGGCTGCCGTATCCACCGCGACAAGTCGGGTTACTACCAGATTGACAAGATTTTGAAAGGTGAGAACTGGAACGATAAAACCCGCTCTCCGCTTACCGAAGTGGGGGTGAATGCCAAGGAAGGCGACTACATCATCGCCATCGACGGGCAAAGCACCAAGGATATGAAGGATATGTATGCCGCCCTCATCGGCAAGGCCGACAAGGCCGTTATGCTCACCTTAAATAATAAGGCTTCCGGAAGTGGCTCCCGCGATGTGGTGGTGAAACCCATCGCCGACGAAACAGGCTTGTACTATTACAATTGGGTGCAAGGCAACGTCGAAAAGGTGAGCAAGGCCACCAACGGACAGGTGGGTTACATCCACATTCCCGACATGGGTGTGGACGGCCTGAACGAGTTCGCCAAGTATTTCTATCCCCAGCTCGACAAGAAAGCCCTCATCATCGACGACCGTGGCAACGGTGGCGGCAACGTAAGCCCGATGATTGTGGAGCGCCTGCGCCGCGAACTGTCGATGTACGACGTGATGCGCAATGGCGAGCCTGAGACCAAGCCTACGAAGATGATGCTCGGCCCCAAGGTGCTGCTCCTCAACAAGTATTCCGCTTCAGACGGCGACTTGTTCCCCTACCAGTTCAAGAAGCACAAAATAGGCACCACCATCGGCGTGCGCTCGTGGGGCGGCGTGGTCGGCATCCGTGGCAGCCTGCCTTTCATCGACGGCGGCTCGCTGACCCGTCCAGAGTTCGCTCCCTTCGACGAGAAAGGCAACTGGGTCATTGAAGGCTATGGCGTGGATCCCGACATCGTCATCGACAACGACCCCGCCCACGAGTTTGAAGGCATTGATGACCAACTCAACAAGGCTATCGAGGTCATTCTCAAGCAGATGAAGGACTATCCCGAAGTTCCCGAGATTCCCGCTTGGCCGGACAAGACGAAGTGATAGTGATCATCGAACCTAAATGAAAAGCCCGCCAAATTTCATCGGCGGGCTTTTCTCGTGTCAAACGAGAACCTTATTTCTTGGTCTTCTTGGCAGGTGCTTTCTTTTCGGCTGTCGCTTTCTTGGCAGGTGCCTTTTTGGCAGCTGCTTTCTTGGCTTCAGCCTTCGGTGCGTTCTTCAATATGTCGCACATGAAGTCCCAGAACATCTGGACGGTCGCAATTTCGCAACGCTCGTCGGGCGAGTGCACGCCGCGCAGCGTTGGGCCGAAGCTGATCATGTCCATGCCCGGAATCTTGTCGCCAATGAGGCCACATTCCAGTCCAGCGTGGATGGCGCGCACCTTCGGGTCTTTGTTGAAGCGTTTCTTGTAGCAGTTGACTGCGATATCCAAGATGGCGCTATTGGGGTTGGGTGCCCAGCCTGGGTAGCCGTCGGTGTGCTCCACGTCGGCATCGGCGAGGCTCCACACGGCTTCCACCATATTGGCGATGTCTTGCTTCGACGACTCGATGCTGCTACGCTGCGAGGTCTGGATGAAGAAATAGCCTTCCTTCTTCTTGCACGAGGCAAGGTTGGTCGAGGTCTCCACGAAGTTCGGGATGGTCTGCGACATAGCGATTACGCCGTGCGGGCAGGCATAGAGGCCGTTCAGCAGGTTGAATTGCGACATCTCGTCAATGACCACATCGGGTTGGATTTCAGCCACTTCAGCCGTCACTTTCAGAGTAGGTTCGGTTACTTGGTATTCTTGCTTGAAGTGCTTTTCCATATCCTTGACATAGTGGAGGAAGTCGCCGACGCTCTCGTTGGGGACGTAAACCACAGCCGTGGCTTCGCGTGCGATGGCGTTGCGTAGGTTGCCGCCTTGGAAGTCGTAGAGGGCGATGTCGAACCAAGTGGTGGCTTGCCACAGGATGCGGGTCAGCAGCTTGTTGGCGTTGGCTAAGTTCTTGTTGATGTCGTCGCCGCTGTGGCCACCTTTCAGGCCGCTGACGGTGATGCGATAGGCAGTGTTCTCTTCGGGAGCAGGCTCCAGTTCGTACCATACCTTGATAATCGTGTCCATGCCGCCGGCGCAGCCGATGAAGATTTCGCCCTCGTCCTCGCTGTCTAAGTTGAGCAGGATACGACCTGTGAAGTCCTTCGGGTCGAGCTTCATGGCGCCCGTCAGGCCCGTCTCTTCGTCGACGGTGAAGATGCACTCGAGCGGACCGTGTTCCACAGTCGGGTCGGCGATGACGGCCAAAGCTGCAGCCACGCCGATGCCATCGTCAGCGCCGAGGGTGGTGCCGTTGGCATGGAGCCACTCGCCCTTGATGACAGGTTCGATGGGGTCGCTCTCAAAGTCGTGCTTCTTGTCGTTGTTTTTCTCGCACACCATGTCCATGTGGGCTTGCAGGATGACCGTTTGGCGGTCTTCCATGCCCTTGGTGGCCGGCACACTCATAATGATGTTGCCGCACTCTTCCTTGATGTAGCTGACTTTATGGTCTTTGGCCCATTGCTCGAGGTAAGCTACCATTTTGGCTTCCTTCTTCGATGGACGCGGCACACCGAGGATGCCGTTGAACTCTTTCCAAATGCCTTCTGGCTTGAGTTTCAGGATGTCATTACTCATAGTTTGTTGATTTAAAGATTTAATATTCAAAGATTTAATAATTATTCCCAAGAATAGTATTTTAAAATACGGTAATGGCGATTACTATTTCTGCTTTCCAAATTTCAACTCTTTTATCGCCTTCATCGGATTCTCCGACTTGAACACCGCATTGCCTGCCACCAGCACGTCGGCACCCGCCTCAAACAACGTTTTGGCGTTGTGCGTGTTGACGCCGCCGTCCACTTCGATGAGGGCGGAAGCGTGATGTTCTTTGATCATCAAACGCAGTTTCTTTATCTTTTCGTATGTGCGCTCAATGAATTGTTGTCCGCCAAAACCCGGGTTGACCGACATGAGGAGCACCACGTCCAAGTCGCCGAGGATGTCCTCAAGCACGCTGACAGGCGTATGCGGATTGAGCACCACGCCTGCCTTCAGCCCGAGGGCCTTGATTTGCTGCACGGCGCGATGGATATGGGTGCAAGCCTCGTAGTGGAAGGTGATGATGTCGGCACCTGCCTTGGCGAAGGCTTCGAAGTATTTGTCGGGTTCCACAATCATCAGGTGGACGTCCAAAGGCTTCTGCGCTTTCTTCTTAATGGCCTGTATGACAGGAATTCCAAAAGAAATATTGGGCACGAAACGGCCGTCCATCACGTCGCAATGGAACCAGTCGGCCTCGCTTTGGTTGACCATCTCGATGTCGGCTTCCAGGTTGAGGAAGTTGGCGGAGAGTAGGGAAGGGGCTATTAAGTTCATAGTTATCAGTTGTCAGTTGTTCAGTTGTTCAGTTGTTCAGTTGTTCAGTTGTCGCTTCGCGTCATTGACTCGCTTCGCATCGTCGAATCGAGGATTTGCGAGGAACGAAGCAATCCAGATTAATAGTTATCAGTT
>CAMOCK010000187.1 GCA_946610645.1 uncultured Bacteroidales bacterium | reverse complement strand
TCGGCGCCAAGGCCACTTTCTTCGCCCGTGGCGTTGACATCAACCCGAAGGAACTGAGCGAAATCTTCATGGAGTCGTATAAGCACGATGGTATCGCCGTGACCGAAGTCCTGCAAAACTGCATGATTTTCTCGAACGGCGTTCACGAAAACATCACCGGCAAGGACGTCCGCGACGACATGCAAGTGAAGTGCGTACACGGCCAGCCCTTGATTTTCGGCAAGAACCGCGACAAGGGTATCCGCCTGAACGGTAACCAACTTGAAGTGGTCACCATCGGCGAAAACGGCATCACCGAGAAGGACATCCTCGTCCACGACAAGACCACTGAAGACACGGGCATCCACATGATGCTGGCACACATGATGCCGCCTCATTTCCCCGTCGCCATCGGTGTCATCCGCGACGTGAAGGCCCCGACCTTCAACGACAGCCTCTTGGAAGTCATTGAAAACGAAAGGGCCAACTCGAAGATCAAGAACATGGACGACCTGCTCAACAGCGGTTCGACTTGGACGATCGAGTAAAACCAAGGTCCTGTAGGTCGCTGAGCCTGTCGAAGCGACTAAGGGCCGACTCTTAAAATGAAAAAATCCCGCTCGTTTGGGCGGGATTTTTGTGTTGTGAGGTTACAAACACAAAGCCATGTATAAAGGCAGATAGGTTATGCCGTCTTTCTCCATCAGGTCAGAGGAATGTAGAACGTATGGCGTGGAAAGATACTCTCCGTACTTGCTGATGCATTTTTCAAGTGATGAAAGGGTGTAGCGGGTCGAGGATTTCACCTCAATTGGCGAAATGTTGTGCCTTGATGTGACGGAAGGTTTCCTGATGAGGAAGTCGATTTCCATTCGGTCTTCGGCAGTGCGCGATGGGTTGGAATAGAAGTATAATTCGTTGCCCGTTGAACGCAGCATTTGTGCCACAATGTTCTCCACCAACATGCCCTTGTTGACTTCCAGTTTGTCAAACATCAGTTTTTTGTAAAGTTGCCCTTGATGAATGTCTTTCTCACTGAAAGCCATAGCGATAAGCAGTCCGGTGTCGGCCATGTAGAGTTTCATTCGGGTATCGTCGCGGTTGAGGTAAAGTCCTATGTTGGGTTCTGTGGCGGCATAGCACACATTCACCACTCTCGACTCCTCAAGCCAGAAAAATCCGTTGGCATAGTCGCGTGTGCGTGCGCCTTTTTCAAGGGCACCTATGCGGAAGCGTTTCTCATGCTTCTGCAATTGCGACGGGATGGTGTCAAAGATGCGGGTTACTTTCTGCTCGTAACCTGTTGCATATTTGCTGATGTCGGCACGGTAAATCTTGAGAATGTTGCGTTTAATATGGTCCACTCGGTCAAAGTCCTTTTCCTTGGCATAGATTTCCACGGCTTGCGGCATTCCTCCCACAATCATGTATTGCCTGAAAAGTTCCATCGTTTTGCGGTGCAATGCCGCTCCTAAAGGCCTTTTCGCTTCAAAACATTCCCGCACATAATCCATCAGGTCGTCTTTCCCAATCGCCCAAAGGAACTCTTCGAAATCCATTGGAAACATGTCGATGCGTTCTTCTTCGGAAGGGATTACAATGTTTTTCACGTTGCGGTTGATGCTGACCAATGAACCGGTTTCAATATAGTCGAAGCGACCATCTTTCACCAAATGCTTGATGGCGGCACGGACAGGCGGGAACTGTTGCACCTCATCGAACACGATTGCCGATTGGCGCGGATAGAGTTTTACGTCAGTCAACAGGCTCAACTGGCGGAAAAGAGTGTCCAAATCGGAGAGATAGTCGGTAAACAACGCATTGATTTGGCGGTTTTCTTTGCTGAAGTCAATGAGAATGAATGATTTATATTCTTTTTTGGCGAACTCTTCCACGATATAGCTTTTGCCGACACGCCGTGCACCATCAATCAGAATGGCAGTTCTTCCGCTCCATTCATTTTTCCATTTCAGTAATTCATTGTAAATCTTTCGTTTCATAGTTTTAATTGCACAAAAACAAGATTTGCAAAGATATGGATTTTACACCAAAACAAGGTGAAAAAGATGTGAAATTTTACACCAAAACAAGGTCTGTTTCATGGTGTTTTGTGTAAATGAGTGTAATCAAGGGGCTATTGTGCTCGTTTGGGCGGAATTTTTTGTTTTCTGTTTGCCAAACATATTGCGTTTTAAGGAAAATGATTACTTTTGCAATATGAAGACAAAAAACGGATATATTGAACTTGTTGAGAATCAAGAGGATGAGTTAAGGAAAGGCTATGAAGTCCGTTCACTTCGTCTGTTTGGCTCGGTGTCTCGTGACGAACAGGAGGAGGGAAGTGATGTTGATGTTTGTGTGGAAATGGAGCCTCAAGTCTATTTAATTGTAAGATTGAAGCGATTCCTTGAACGTCTCTTGGATTGTTCTGTAGACGTCGTTCGAATGCATAAACACATGAATCCTTATCTTTTGCAAGAAATCAATCGAGATGGAATTTACGTCATCAAATAAAATGTAGAGTATTGTCTTAATTCGTTGACTTGATGAAAATCCCCTTCAAACCCGGAACGATGATTTACCCCTTGCCCGCCGTGATGGTCACCTGCGGCGACTGCGAGGAAAACTACAATATCATCACCATCGGCTGGACGGGCACCCTCTGCTCCGACCCGCCCATGTGCTACATCTCCGTCCGCAAGCAGCGCCACTCGCACGACCTCATCATGAAAAACAAGGAGTTCGTCATCAACCTGACGACGGAGGAATTAGCTGCCGCCACCGATTGGTGCGGCGTGCGCTCGGGCCGCGACTACAACAAGTTCAAGCAGATGCACCTGCACACCGAGCCTGCCCAAGTCGTGAAGGCCCCGTTGATTAAGGAGTCGCCGCTGAGCATCGAGTGCAAGGTGGTGGAGGTGAAGGAATTAGGCTCGCATGATATGTTCATCGCCGAGGTGGTGGCCGTCAACGCGGAGGAAAAACTCATCGACAAAGGCACGGGGGCGTTCCAATTGAACCACGCGAAGCCTTTGGCCTATTCGCACGGCAAGTATTATGGTCTTGGAGAGAAAATCGGCGGCTTTGGTTTTTCGGTAAAGAAAAAGAAGTGATTTATGTTGCAGATTGTGAGAAAATTGTAACTTTGCCATCGAAAGGGTTGTAAAACCATTTGAACATGAAAAAAGCATTATTCCTATTATCATTCCTCGCCATTAGTCTTGGATTGAAAGCCGAGTGTCCGCCTGAGGTTCAAGATTTTACTTTCACGGATTGTTATGGCGTTGAGTACAATCTGTTTGAATTGCTCGGCGGTGAACAATATGTGCTGTTTCACTTTGTGACGAATACTAGTACGACTTCACAAACGACAACTTTCGTTAATACCTATCATCAGTTTGGGTGCAATGGACGTGATCTTTTTTTTATGGAGGTTTTGCCGACAAAGAATGATTCTGTTTGTCGGTCATGGAAAGAGGACCAAAGCGTAGAATTTCCTGTGATTGGAATGGATGGCGGAGGTAACCAATTCTATTCAGATTACTCCAGTTGCATTTATTATTCGGGCAATAACGGTTATCTTTTGATTTGCCCAAATCATGAAATTTATCAGGAACCATTGGGATATCACATTGGGGAAGAATTGGAGACATTGGGTTTCACTCCATCGAATTGCGAGTGGGGCGATCATTATGCACCCACAAATCTTAACGCTTCTTTGGCCAACGGACATTTCCTGTTGTCTTGGGATAGCGTTGAAGGAGCATCTTATTATCATGTGTTCTGCAGACGAGAGAGTTGGATAAATTACAATTTGATGGTTACAACTACGGATACTTGTTATCAAGGTTATTACGTCCCTTATCAGAATAATCACTATTACGTGGTATCATGTTTTGAGGATGGCTCCGAGTTCATGTCCGATACGGTATCAATGGGTTTTGAAGCTCCCGATTTTGTCGCAGTCGATTGCCATGACGACGAAATACATTTGTATGATATTTTGGATGGAGGCCAGTATGTTTTTATCGATTTCTTCCATTATACCTGCGGACCATGTCGAGAATTGATGCCATTTGTTGAAGAATCCTATTATTATTTCGGTTGCAACGACAAGGATGTGTATTATATGGAAATATCAGGTTCTGACAATATAGGCATGTGCTTACAATGGTGTGAGGAATTTGAAGTGGAGTATCCTACAATAAGTAAGGAACGAGGAGGGGAAGAAATACGGTCCAACTATTATATACCTGGAGATCCATTCTTCATGCTTGTAGCTCCCGACCGCTCTATTGTATTGTCGTCATGGTATAACTTTGACTTTGATGATTTTCAATCTATTGTAGATGCTTTTGCTCCGTTTGACATACAGGTTTACCAATGTTATCATGATATGGAGGAAGAAAACGAAGCGAATTACGAACTTTTTCCCAATCCCGCAGATACTTTTGTGAATCTCTCTGTGAAAGGCTCAAGTTTAGTACAAATCTATAATGCATTAGGACAACTGACGGATTCGTTTGTCGTTGAGAATCAGCAAGTGAAGATGGAAACAGACAATTATCCCGAAGGGTTGTATTTCATTCAAGTGAATGGAAAAGCTTTTGGGAAGTTTGTGGTAAAGCACTGACAATGATTGGCCAGTTCCAAGCATATATTAATAGGTATAACCTGCTCGCCGAGGGCGAAAAAGTCGTTTTGGCTCTCAGCGGCGGCATTGATTCCATGGTTTTGGCAGATTTGTTGCTGAAATCCAAGGTGGAGTTTGTCGCGGCGCATTGCAATTTCCATCTGCGTGGCGAGGAGTCGGACGGGGATGAAATGTTTGTGCGTGAGTTTGCCAGAAAGAATGGGATTCAGTGCTTTGCGAAGCATTTTGAGACAGAGAAATATGCCGTTAAAAACGGCATTTCCGTTGAGATGGCAGCCCGTGAATTGCGTTATGCTTGGTTTGAGGAATTGCGGTTGCAGTTGCATTTTGACAAAATCGCCGTGGCGCATCATGCCGACGACCAAGCCGAGACTTTTTTCATCAACTTGCTGCGCGGCGCGGGACTGCGTGGCCTGAAAGGAATGTTGCCACAAAACGGTGTGATTATCCGGCCTTTGCTTTGGGCATCGCGAGAGCAAATCCGTCAGTATGCCGTTGAGAATCAAATCACATGGAGAGAGGACCATACCAACGCCGAGTCGGTGTATCTGCGCAACAAGATCCGCAACCAGCTTTTGCCGGTTTTTGACGAATTGCAGCCCGAAGCAAGGCAAGGCTTGTATAAATCCTTGGAGCATTTGGCTTCCGAAAATGAATTGTATCGCGAACTTTTGAACGAGAAGTTGGCGCAAATTGTGGAGCAAGAGGGTGAAACGCAATCTTTTCCAACTCTCAATCCTCAACTCTCAACTCTCAACTTCCAGTTATTGTTCGAATGGCTAAGGCAATTTGGTTTCAATCCCGACCAATGCCGTTTCATTTTCGAAGCCATGGAAACAGGTGTCGGGAACAAGTATTATTCTCCAACGCATCAATTGGTGATTGGAAGAAATGAGTTGCAACTCTTTGAAATCAAGAATGTTGATGAGCGAGAAATCGAAATTGAAGTAGGGGAGGAGGGCATAGATGAACCGGTCCCGTTGCGGTTTTCAAGGTTTGAAAAAACGGACGGTTTTGTCATCGACAAATCACCAAAAATTGCCCAATTGGATCTAGATAAATTGAAATTCCCGCTGACCTTGCGCCACTGGCGGCATGGCGACCGTTTCCATCCCTTGGGCATGAAAGGCTCGAAGCTTCTGAGCGATTTCTTTGTGGACCAGAAGTTTACGGAGCAACAGAAATCTTCGGTTTGGCTTCTGACTTCCTCTGCTGGCGACATCGTTTGGGTGGTCGGCTGGCGCATCGACGACCGTTTCAAGGTCACAAATGCGACCAAAAACATTTTTGTTTGCCAAATGGTTGGTTAGATTTGTCATTTAGCGGGAAAATTTTCTATTTTTGCGGCAAAATCTATTGGTATGGAGAATGTTGTACCGAGATGGGAGCAGAAATTGAGCAATTACCGAAAGGCTTTGCATCGTTTGGCCGAAGTGGTCAATGTCGCGAAGGTCCGGGAATTGAATGATTTTGAGGCAGATGGAATGATTCAACGGTTTGAATTCACTTTTGAGTTGGCGTGGAAGTTGTTGAAAAGTTATGCTGAATATCAAGGTGTTGGTAAGGAGATTATGGGATCGAGGGATGCCATTCGGTGGGCATTTGAAAACGGCTTGATTACCGACAGCAATGTTTGGATGGAGATGATTAAGCGGAGAAACGACACTTCGCATACTTACGATGAGGGTACGGCTTCAGAGGTTGTTGATAGGATAGAAGATCTTTATTATCAATGCTTTGTCTACTTGTTTGAAAAGATGAAGTCGTTGTCGTCACGAACAGAAATGGATTTGTTCTCTCAATCATAATGGCAATGGAGTTTGGACTTAATGATCAGGAATTGAGTGCTTTGCGTGAGACTTTTGCCGCTTTTCCCGAAGTGGAGGAGGCTGTTATATACGGCTCGCGTGCAAGGGGAACGAATCGGGTCTCCTCTGACATTGATATTACATTGAAAGGCAAGGCTTTGACCTATCTCCAATTAGCCCTTCTTGATGCCCAAATAGACGATTTGTATCTGCCTTATTTTGTGGATTTGAGCCTTTTTTCCAAGCTCCGCAACGAAGATTTGCTTGAAAGTATTAATCGGGAAGGAAAAGTATTATACCGAAAACCACCCGTCCAATCTTAAATCTTTGAATTTTTAATCTTAAATCTTGAATATCAAATAATTGACTGAATATGAAACGACTGTTTTTCTGCTTCCTGATGGCCTTTGTCGCCATCGCGCCGCTGAGGGTCAAAGCGCAAATCATCGACCCTGTGCAATGGTCTATCACCATCGAAGACCTTAACGAGAACGAGTTTGATGTGGTTGCCACGGCCACCATCGACCCGCAGTACCACATCTATTCCACCAAGATGCCCGACTTGGCGCCGTTGCCGACCGTGTTCGACATCAAGACTTCGGAGTTCTTCGAGGCCGTAGGCGAGGCCCGCGACCTGACCGAAGTGCCGCTATTTTACGACGACATTTTTGAGACGGAATACAAGCAATTCGCGGGCACGGCTTCGTTTGCGCAAACCTTCCGTAAGCTGAAAGAGGGCAGTTTCCCTATCAAGGGCGAGATTTCATACCAAGCCTGCAAGGACGGCCAATGCGTCTCGCTCGTTGAGGACGTTGATCTGACTTACGGCGAACCCGCTGTGATTGAAGCTGCCGAGCCTGAACAAGAGGCTGGTACAAAGTCGAACATCTGGGGTATGATCCTCGAAGCCATCCTTTGGGGCTTTGCGGCTCTGCTCACGCCTTGCGTCTTCCCGATGATCCCGATGACCGTGTCGTTCTTCATGCACGGCGAGGGCGAGAGCAAGGCTCAAGGCCGCTTTAAGGCATTTATGTACTTCATTTTCATTGTGTTGCTTTACACCTTGCCCATCGCCATCATTATCTTGGTGACTTGGCTTGTGGGTGGTAATAGCGTCACTGCCGACATCTTCAACTGGCTGGCCACGCACTGGTTGCCCAATATCCTGTTCTTCCTGGTGTTCATGGTGTTTGCGGCTTCGTTCTTCGGTGCCTTCGAAATCACCTTGGGCAGCAATATGGTGAACAAGAGCGATAGTAAGCAGAATACCAAGAGCTTAGGTGGTATTTTCTTCATGGCCTTGACCTTGGTTTTGGTGTCGTTTGCCTGCACGGGTCCCATCGTGGGCACGGTGCTCATCAAGTCGACTTCGGGCGAGTTCTGGGCTCCCATCGTGACGATGTTTGCTTTTGCCGTGGCCTTCGCACTCCCATTTGCCCTTTTCGCCTTCTTCCCGAACTTGCTCCAGCGTCTGCCCAAGAGTGGTGGTTGGCTCACTTCTGTAAAGGTCGTGTTGGGCTTCATCGAAGTCGCGTTGGGCTTCAAGTTCCTCAGCGTGGCCGACCAAACCTACCACTGGCATCTGCTCGACCGCGAGGTTTACCTCGGCATCTGGATCGTGTGCTTCGCGTTGCTTGGACTTTACCTGCTTGGCAAAATCCGTTTCAAGGGCGAGAAGGAGATCAAGGAATTGGGCGTGTTCCGCCTCATCCTTATCATTATTGACTTTACCTTTGTCATCTATATGATTCCGGGCATGTGGGGTGCTCCGTTGAAGGCTCTCTCGGGCTATCTGCCGCCCAAGCAAACCCTTGATTTCGACCTCAATAGAATCATTGAGGAGAACAGCGAAAAAGTGATTGAGTATGTGGATGCCAAGATGGCCAACATGGCAGTGGCTCCGCAAGGACAAGCGCAAACCACGTCGACTGTGGCCTTTACCGAAGAACCCAAGTATGCCGACCTCTTCCACCTGCCGCACAACCTGAAGGGCTATTTCGACTACGACCAAGCTCTGGCCGCCGCCAAAGCCACAAACAAGCCGATTTTCATCGACTTCACGGGGCACGGCTGCGTCAACTGCCGCGAGATGGAAGCCAACGTGTGGAGCGACCCGCGTGTGAAGGATATGCTGCGCAACGACTTCATTCTCTGTGCTTTGTATGTCGATGACAAGACTTCCTTGCCTGAAGAGGAATGGTACACTTCGGCTTACGACGGCAAGGAAAAGAAGACCATCGGGCGCAAGTATGCCGACTTCCAAATCTCGAAGTTCGGCACCAATGCCCAACCGTATTATTGCCTTTTGGACCACAACGGCAACCTCCTGATGAAGCCTCGCGCTTACGATTTGGACAAGGATGCCTTTGTGGACTTCCTGAAAGGCGGCATCAAAAATTTCAAAGAAGGAACTTATTATCAACATATTATAGATTAAATTGACTTGCCATGAAAAAGCGTTTGATAGCTCTTTTCCTTTTGGCAGCTGTGATAACCGAGGTGCAACCTGTTTTGGCCTGCACCTCGGTCATTGTTTCCGGCAAAGCCACTAAGGACGGGCGTCCTTTGATATTTAAGAACCGCGATACCAGCACTTTGCACAACATGACGATTGTCGTCCAGGGACGGGTTTACCGCTACATCGGCTTGGTGAACGCCGGGGACACCGCGCCAGTTAATGTGTGGGGCGGCCATAATGAGGCCGGTTTTGGGATCATCAACACGGCGGCCTACAACCTCAATGGCGACGGTGGCGACACCGACGGCGACGGCATCCTCATCCGCAAGGCCTTGGAGCTATGCGCAACCTTGGAGGATTTCGAGCGGCTTTTGGACACCGTCAAAAAGCCCCGTGAGGTTAACTCAAATTTTGCCGTCCTTGATGCCAATGGCGGTTGCGCCTACTATGAGACAGGCAATTACGATTATGTGAAGTTCGACGTGAACGACCCTAATGTCGCACCTGACGGCTATCTGATGCGCACCAATTTCGGTACGACGGGTAACCATAAACTTGACCAAGGCGTGGAGCGTTTTTGCGCTATCACCGACTTCATGGCCGAGGCTTGCAAGGAAGGCAATTTGGAGCATGATTACCTCATCACTTCCATTTCAAGATACCTGAAACACGGCGTAACGAAACTTGATATGTATGATTTCATGCCTGAAAACGAGAATGACACGCAGTATTTTCCCTTTGGTGATTACATTGCCCGCTATTCCACCTCTTCGGTGATTCTTGTTCAGGGTGTTCGTCCTGATGAGTCGCCGCTGAACACCGTAAGTTGGACGATTATCGGCTGGCCGCTGACCACCGTGGCCATTCCGTTGGTGCTCACTCCTTCAGGGAAACTGCCCGCCATCGTCACCGACGACGGTACGGGGCATTCGTGGCTCAACGAGAAAGGTCTGGAACTGAAGAAGCGGATCTTCTCGCTTGAAGCAGGAAACACCACGACTTATGGTGACCTTTCCAAATTGTTCAACAAGCAGGGAACTGGCATTTTGCAACAAATCCAACCCATTGAAAAAGAGGTGATGCGCCGGGGAGAAGATGCCCTTGTTGATCTTCGTAAATCGAAGAGCTTCAAGACGATGGAGGCGTATTATGATTGGGTGGATGAGTTTCTTTTGGAGCAGTATAAGGGTTTGTTTGGGGTGGAATGAAATAGCATTTTTATGCAAATCATAAAATCCGATTTTCAGATTTACATAAATTGTGACAACTTATAAAAATAAAATACTATGAACGAAATCCTACGCGTGGAGGGTCTGAGCAAGACGTTTCGGCTCTCGCGCAAGCAACAACAAATCGAAGGGACGGACCGCAAGGAGATTGTGGCGGTCGATAACCTTTCGTTTACCGCCAACAAAGGCGAGATTTTCGGTCTGCTAGGTCCCAACGGGGCGGGCAAGACCACGACCTTGCGCATGTTGGCCACCTTGATTGCCCCCGACAAAGGCGACGCTTTCATTGACGGTTGCTCCATCGTGAGCCAACCCGAACAGGTCAGGGCGAAAATCGGCTTCCTGACCTCCGAACTGAAATTGGAGGATTTCTTCACGCCGAATTACCTCTTCGACTTTTTCTCGCAACTCTATGGAATCGACCCGGAAGTCGTTGCCAAACGTAAGGCCAAACTCTTTGAGCGTTTTGGCATCGACAAGTTCGCCGAGGTGAAGGTCGCCAACCTCTCCACGGGCATGAAGCAGAAAACCTCGTTGGTGGTTTCGTTGGTGCACGACCCGGAGTTTGTCATCTTTGACGAGCCTACCAACGGCTTGGACGTGCTGACCGCCCGCACCGTTACCGACTACCTTTTAGAGTTGCGCGAACAAGGCAAGACCATCATCCTCAGCACCCACATTTTCAGCCTTGTGGAACGGTTATGTGACCGCGTGGGCATCATCATCGACGGGCAAATGACGCACTGCGACACCTTGCAGGGCATCTGCGGCGGACAGTCGCTTGAAGACCGCTTCTTCGACATTTACAAAGCCAAGAAAGGAGGGCTGGAGTGATGAAAAACAACACATGGACGATTATAAAAAAGGAGTGCGCGCGTTTCTTCGGCGACCGCACCATGCTGCTCACCACGGTCGTCATGCCGGGTTTGATGATTTACCTCATCTATTCCTTCATGGGTAACAACTTTATGGAACCCAAGGACTTGGACCGTGCCACGCTTTATGTGGAGAACATGCCTGAAAGCCTGCACCCGATGTTGGAGGCTTTGCCTTTGGACATGGTGACCGAGGACGTTGATTTCGCGCAACTTCGTGGAAAACTCGCCTTGAAGGAAAGCAAGTTTGCCGTGCTCGCGTTCCCCGAAGGCTTCGACTCTCTGACTGCCCAATACGACCCGGCGAGCGGTTTGCCCGCTCCGAATGTGCAGCTACTCTACAATTCGGCTTCGGAGTCGTCGCAGCAAGCCTATACGATGGTGAGTGCCGCCTTGAACGCTTATGAAAACATGTACTGCAACCGTTTCGACATCAACGCCTCCGACGACGAGTCGGCTGTGTTCGACCTTGCTTCCAACGAGGATGTAGTTGGCAATCTCTTCAGCAAACTGATTCCGATGCTGCTGCTTATGGTGGCGTTCATGGGTTGCATGTCCATCGCGCCGCCGTCCATAGCGGGCGAGAAGGAACGCGGAACGATTGCCACTTTGTTGGTCACGCCGTTGAAACGCCGCGAGTTGGCCTTGGGCAAGGTGCTGAGCCTCTCGCTTTTCTCCATGTTGAGCGGTCTGTCGAGTTTCACGGGCATGATGCTCTCTTTGCCCAAACTGATTCGTGCCGACGAGTTGGGCATGGATGCCAATATCTACCAAGCCTCGGATTATGTTGTGCTTTTATTGTTGATTTTTAGCACTATACTGATTTTGGTTTCGGTTGCGTCCATCGTTTCTGCCTACGCCAAATCGGTGAAAGCCGCATCCACCATCATGGCACCTTTGATGATTGTGGTGATGTTGGTCGGGATGTTGCCGATGATGTCGGGCACAGAAGTGTCCAATCTCGCATATTTTGCCATTCCGGTTTACAACAGCGTGCTCTGCATGTCACAGGTCTTTGCCCACGAGGCGTCGATGGCGGCGGTCGTCGTCACCATTGTCGCCAACGTGCTCTACACGGCTTTGGGCATTTGGATTCTCACGCGGATGTTCGACAGCGAGAAGGTGATGTTCTCGAAATAAACGAAAAAGAGCGGTGTTGGCCGCTCTTTTTCAATTCTGTGTTTTTCAATTGTTTAAGCCAATTCTCCGCCCTTCGCAAAGTGCTGATAAAAAGCGACAATCGTCTCGATGCCTTTGTAGAAGTGGTCGAGACGGTAGTTCTCGTTGGGCGAGTGGATGGCGTCTTCGCCGAGACCAAAGCCCATCAGGATGGACTTGATGCCGAGCACTTCCTCGAACCTCGCGATAATCGGAATGCTTCCGCCCGAGCGCATTGGGATGGGCTGCTTGCCGTAGGTGTCCATATAGGCGGCTTCGGCGGCCTTGTAAGCCGGCAGGTCGATGGGGCAGCCGTAGGCCTGACCGCCGTGCAGCGGCGTGACTTTAACGGTCACATAGTCGGGAGCGTTCTGCTCGAAGTAGTCCTTCACCAACTCGGCAATCTTCTCATGGTTCTGGTTGGGCACGAGGCGGCAGGAGAGTTTGGCGTAGGCCTTCGAGGGCAGCACGGTCTTCGAGCCTTCGCCCGTGTAGCCGCCCCACATGCCGCAGAGGTCGAAGGTCGGGCGGATGCCTACGCGCTCAATCTTAGTGTAGCCGTTCTCGCCGCGCAGGGCTTTCACGCCGACGCTCTTCTTGAAGTCGTCCTCGCTGTAAGGTGCCATGTTGAGCAGCTCGCGCTCGCGGGGCGTGCTTTCCACCACGTCGTCGTAGAAGTGCGGAATGGTGATGTGGTTGTTTTCGTCCATGCACTTGGCAATCATCTCGCACAAGGTGTTGAGCGGGTTGGCCACGGCGCCACCGAACAGGCCTGAGTGCAGGTCGGCATTGGGGCCCGTGACTTCGATTTCCCAATAGGCCAAGCCGCGCAGTCCCGTGGTGATGCTCGGCACGTCGGTGGCGATCATCGAGGTGTCGGAAACGAGGATGATGTCGGCCTTCACTAAGTCTTTGTACTCCTCAATCCACTTCGAGAGGCT
>CAMOCK010000186.1 GCA_946610645.1 uncultured Bacteroidales bacterium | reverse complement strand
CGAGCAACTCGATTTCTCCGACCAACTGACGG
This sequence comes from uncultured Bacteroidales bacterium, assembly GCA_946610645.1. GTDB lineage: Bacteria > Bacteroidota > Bacteroidia > Bacteroidales > F082 > Limimorpha. The sequence continues at coordinate 6,834 of CAMOCK010000186.1, read as the reverse complement.
ACTTGTCGTCACTCATAAAGACCTTGGACAGAAGATATTACAAGCGCAATGTGGGTGCAGTGCTGCTTTTCTCTGATGGCATCTACAACCGAGGCTTCGAGCCGGAACTGGTGGCGGAGAACTTCCCGTTCCCCATCCATACCGTTGTTTTGGGCGACACGGTTTCGTATCCCGACCTCGCCATCCGTAATGTGCATTATAATAAGGTGGTGTCGCTCGGCGCGACCTTCCCCGTCCGCATAACAGTGGCCGCCCGCGACCTTGCCGGCCGCAAGGCCCAGCTGACCCTCAAGGAAAGCGGTCGTATCATTGAGAAGCGCGACATTGAGATTCCCTCCAATCGTTTCTCGAAAGAAATCGACTTTATGCTCGATGCCACCAAGCAAGGCGTGATGCCCATCGACATTGAGGTGAGCGGCATCGCCGAGGAGGAACAACTGCTCAATAATGTGCGCCATATCTTCGTCGAGGTGCTTGACCAGAAATACAAACTGCTGTGCGTGGCCAATTCGCCGCATCCCGACTTGGGCGCCTTGCGCAGCGTGCTCAACGACAACTACGAGGTGGATTTCTGCTTCGGCAAAGAGACTTTGCCCGAGTTCGAAAACTACGATTTGGTCATCCTGCATCAGGTGCCCTCGGCACGGACGGACTTTGAGGCGTTGCGGAAACAATTGGAGAAAAACGTGAAGTTACCTGTGCTGTTCATTGTCGGCAACGATACCGACCGCGATATGCTCAACAAGTTGCAGCGTGTGTTTGAACTTTATTCCGGCGCGACCAACACCTTGATGGACGTGAAGGCGCACCAAAACGCCGCTTTCGCGACTTTCACCTTCGACAGCAAGGCCGAACAACTCATGGCGAAATACCCGCCTTTGGCCTTGCCTCATCTGGAAATCAACGCTTTGAAGTCGCACGACGATCTGCTTCTGCAAGAGGTGATGGGCATCAAGTCGGGACTGCCGCTGCTGAGTTTCGCCAATGACGGACGCAAGATGGCATTCCTCTTTGGAACCAACATCTGGCGTTGGCGTTTGTTTGAATATTACCAAAACAAGAACCATGATGTCTTTGATGAAATGTTCTCCAAGTCGCTGAAATACTTGTTGCTGTCGGGCAACGACGGCTCGGCGATTTACGCGAAGGAGACCTATTACAGCAACGAGCCTGTCGTCATCACCGCTGAGTTGCGCAACCCCAACAACGAACTCGTGACCGACCCCGACCTGACCATCCAAATCGTGAACAAAGTGACGGGCGAGACTTACGACTACACCTTCTCGAAGCGCGACCACGACTATCAGCTGAATGCAGGCCTGTTGCCCGAGGGACTTTATTCCTATAAGGCGGAAGCGCAGATGGGCGAGCGCAAAATCAGCGTCAACGGCACTTTTAGCGTGGTGGCCATCGGCATTGAGGAACAACAACTTACCGCCGATGTTGAGCGGATGCGCACCCTTGCCCGCCTGACCAACGGCAAGTGCTACACAGCTCGCGAGTTGCAGCAACTTTTTGCCGACTTGCACAATGATTCGCGCATCACCACCGTTGAACACCATGAGAGCCGCTTCGAGGACTTGATTCACTCCAAGTGGATTTTCTTCGTCCTCATCGGCTTGGCCGCGATAGAATGGCTGCTACGGAAGATGTTCGGCAGTTATTAAATCTAAAACAACAATTAAACAATTCAACAATAAACAATTCAACACTATGAAGATTCAAGATCAAGCCGTCGTCACGATGACCTACGTCCTGCGTGAGAACGACGAAAACGGTCCCATCCTTCAGGAGACCACGAAAGAGAATCCTTTTGTCGCTATTTTTGGTATGCGCCAGCTGTTGCCCAAGTTCGAGGAGAACCTGATGGGCAAGGAGCCTGGCGACCATTACGCCTTCCACCTGACCCCCGAAGAGGGTTACGGCGAGCGCGATGAGGCCTATGTGATGGACCTCGACAAGAACATGTTCATGCAGAACAATGTGCTGATGGATATGGTGAAGGTCGGTGCCCAGCTGATGATGCAGACCGCTGACGGTCGCCCGATTGCCGGCATCGTCCGTGAGATTGGCGACAACCACGTGAAGATGGACTTCAACCACGACATGGCGGGCAAGCACCTCCATTTCTCAGGCGAGATCCTCGACGTGCGCGAATCGACCGATGAAGACTTTGCTCCTGGCGGCTGCAGTGGTTGTGGTGGTGACTGCGGTGAAGGCGGTTGCGAAGGCTGCGGCGGTGGCTGCAATTGATTTTAATATGCTGTTTGTGGAGACGTGCCATGGCGCGTCTCTACCTTGTTTTGATAAAAACTCTTGGGGAAAGATCATGGATTTTGTGATTTTTCCCCATAGTTTTATTGTTTAGAACGATTTCATTTCCCGCCAAATCGATGAAATTTTAATCGAAATGGCGGAAATTGAATCCATTATTTTTCGCCAAATCGATGAAAAATCGCTCGATTTGGCGGAAATTATAATTATTTATAATACTGTAAAACAATTTATTATATTGTTTTATGCTGCAAAAAGTAGGTTGAAATTTGTTCAAAGTTTTGCATGATTTGTATGTAAGAATCTGGTCGGAATTTTGACGTTGTTATTGCCTCAAATCCATCCAGATGTTTCATTGAAACGTTTCTTCGTCGCTGTGATGGCGATTCGTGTTTTTTGGAAAATTTTCTCTCTTTTTCTGGCATTTGAAATCTTTTCTTTATATTTGCTGCGTCGTTATGCAAAGTGCATGCGGCAGACATATTGACAAAGACGCTGAACTGGCGTTTATCTGCGGCTATCGGAATCTCGCAAATTCTATGTTGTGTCGTGATAACGCAATGGTCATCGTCCATAATTTTGGTATATATTGTTCAAAGTATCATACCAAAAGCGTGGGCAGATGCATTGCTTATCTTACACAACAGGGCAATGCGAGAGCCTCGATAGCGGGATAAGCAAAGGTTGATTCCCGCGCTTCTTTCGTTGTATGGCTTGTCATTTCAAATTTATTCAGCGTTCGGGAATCCGCCTTTTTTGAAGTTGCGCCCGACACGGATTTAGGGATAGAAAAATGAGCGAAAACAATAATGTTGGCATTCTTTCAGAGGAACCGACAGAAAACTTGGTAATCTCATTGGATACGATTAAATCCTTTGACGGAAACCTTTTCATCAACAATGTAGAGAAATTAGTTGACGAGGGCTTCAAAGATTATCGTACAATCAGTATTGAAGGTCATGAAAAGAAGTATTGTAAAGAAGAGAGACAGGCTCTTCTTGACGAAATTTGCAAATTACAAAGAAAAGACAAGAAGAAACAGATGATTAGGAATATGAAAAACATTAGAAAAATTACAATGGCGGCATTAGTCGCCTTTTCGGTTGTTATTGCTTGTGGCTGTACAAAATCCGATGACCCGAATAACGGTGGAGGAGGTAACAATGGAGGGGGTAACGGTGGTGGCACTTACAATGGCCACGAATATGTTGACCTTGGCCTACCGAGTGGTACTCTATGGGCTATCTGCAATGTGGGGGCCAACTCACCCGAGGAATACGGCGACTACTTTGCTTGGGGTGAAACGGAACCGAAAAATGTTTACAGTTGGGAGACATACAAGTGGTGTAATGCCCACGGCCTTACCAAGTATTGTACAAATTCCAATTACGGTTATATTGGCTTTACTGACAACTTGATTTTGTTGCAGCCAAAAGATGATGCCGCTATGGTTCATTGGGGCAGCGGCTGGTGTGTGCCTTCCGTGGGCCAGTGTATGGAGTTGGTGGAAAATACCACCACCACTACGATTACAATAAATGGGATAAAAGGGACCCTTTTTACAGCTGCTAACGGTAACACTCTTTTTATACCAGGTAGTGGCGAATGGCAAGGTGATGGTGTAGAAGGATGTGGGGATGGCTTTGGTTGCTGGGCTAGTGCGATTGATGTGGAAAAGCCCACAGGTGCTTGGGCTTTGGGCGGGAGTGTGTTTGTGAATAGAATTGGTGTTGTAACTGTTCATGGGGAAGGTGGTGATTGGGGAGCTGGCCGTAGCCTTGGCCTCCCCATTCGTCCAGTTGTTGCGGGAAGTGCTTCCAGTGAAGTGAGAGTAACTACATATGATCCACAAGATGTCTGTCCGGCATCTGCTGTGTGTGGAGGGGAAGTTTTTGCGTTGGATGTTGAAACGTTGACAGAACTTGGTGTGTGTTGGAGTACGGAACTAAATCCCACAGCTGAGGATTCGCATTTTTCGACTTCAAATTGTCAGTCTCCTTTTACTTGTACAATAAACGGGTTAGAACCAAACACTGAATACCATGTGCGTGCCTACGCTTCGGACGGTTCAAGGTATTATTACGGAGAGGATAAGAGTTTTGCTACCGAGTCATATGAAGTTCACGGTTATGTGGATCTCGGCCTTCCGAGCGGCATTTTATGGGCCACCAGTAATGTTGGAGCTGTTGTACCAGAGGAATACGGCGACTATTTTGCTTGGGGAGAGATACGACCTAAAGCAGATTATAGTTGGGATTCATATCAATATTGCATAGAAGAACGCTGGCAATTAACTAAGTATTGTAATGATGCTGATTACGGTTATAATGGTTTTACTGACGACCTGACTGAGTTGTTGCCATATGACGATGCGGCTACGATAAATTGTGGCATGGAATGGCGGATGCCCACGGATGAGGATTGGATTGAACTATATGAAAATACAACTATTGATAAAAATGCCATACAGAATGGTGTAAAGGGTTGGCTTTTCACCGCTTTGAATGGTAACACCCTTTTCTTACCTGCCGCTGGGCTTCGGGACGGTTTTGAGATTTGGGGAGTCAACGAAAAACCTATTTATTGGTCGTCTTCGCTTTATATGGATGAGTCTCCAGATCATGCAGTCTATATTGGGGACGTTGATATTATTGATATAGGTAACAGGAAATATGGCCTTTCCGTCCGTCCAGTGCGTTCCTCACGTTAGAACTAACCATTAGTTTTGATTTAGAAACAAATCGGGCTTCACCGACAAAAGATGGAGCCCGATTTTCTTCAGTACGGTGAGAATTATTTTCTCAGTCCAGCCAGCTGCTGCTCAATCACGGCAATCTTGGCTTCGGCGTCGGCTTTTTTCTTGCGTTCCTTGTCGACGACGGCGGCAGGAGCACCGCTCACAAAGCGTTCGTTGGAAAGCTTCGCCTCAACGCTCTTCAGGAAGCCCTGAGCGTATTTCAGTTCCTCTTCCAACTTCTTGATTTCAGCCTCCACATCGACGCTGCCAGTGAGTGGCACGAAGAACTCGGTGCTGCCCACGATGAAGCCAAAAGCACCAGCGGGCGCCTCGGCCACATAGCTGATTTCGCTCACGTTGCAGAGCTTGGCAATCACGCAGTCGAAGTCCTTGTTGGCGGTACCCTTCACCACGAGTTGGATGGCATCGCGGAAAGCGATGTTCTTGTCTGAACGCACCTTGCGGACGTTGTTGATGACCTCTTGGGTGAACTCGAACTGCTTCAGGATGTTCTCGTCAACGGCTTGCAGCTTGGGTTGTTGGGCGATGATGATGTCGTCACCGTCCTTGCGCTCGGCGATGGCGTGCCAGATTTCCTCGGTGATGAACGGCATGAAGGGGTGCAACAGCAGCATCAGGTTCTCGAAGAACTTGATGGTGGCGGCGAAGGTCACAGGGTCGATGCCCTGGCCTTGCGGAGCCTTCACCATTTCGAGGTACCACGAGCAGAAGTCGTCCCAAGTGAGCTTGTAGATGCCCATCAGGGCGTCGCTGAGGCGGTACTTGTCGATGTTGTCATTGGTCTCAGCCAGCACTTGGTTGAAGCGGGCTTCGAACCACTTCACAGCCATCTTGGCAGCCTCGGGTTGGACGGCGTTTTCGTCCACGTTCCAGCCTTTCACGAGGCGCAAGGCGTTCCAAATCTTGTTGCAGAAGTTGCGGCCTTGCTCGCAAAGGGCTTCGTCGAAGAGGATGTCGTTGCCGGCAGGGGCGCTGAGCATCATGCCCATACGCACGCCGTCGGCACCAAATTTCTCGATAAGCTCAATCGGATCAGGCGAGTTACCGAGCGATTTGCTCATCTTGCGGCCTAATTTATCTCGCACGATACCAGTGAAATACACGTTCTTGAACGGCACTTTACCTTGGTATTCCTCGCCAGCCATGATCATGCGGGCCACCCAGAAGAAGATGATGTCGGGGGCGGTGATGAGGTCGTTGGTGGGGTAGTAGTACTTGAACTCGGCGTTGTCGGGGTCGAGGACGCCATTGAAGAGCGACAAAGGCCACAGCCACGACGAGAACCAAGTGTCCAAAGCATCGTCGTCTTGACGCAAATCGTTGAGGGTCAAATTCTTGTTTCCTGTCTTTTCGATGGCTAACTTCAAGGCTTCTTCCTTCGTTTCGGCAACCACGAAACCGCCTTCGGGCAGGTAGTAGGCCGGAATTTGGTGGCCCCACCACAGCTGGCGGCTGATGCACCAGTCCTTGATGTTCTCCAACCAGTGGCGATAGAGGTTGATGTATTTCGAGGGATAGAACTTGATGTCGCCATCGATGACGGGCTTCAGCGCGATGTCGGCCAAATGTTCCATCTTGAGGAACCACTGCATCGAGAGTTTCGGCTCAATCGGCACGTTGGTGCGCTCGGAATAGCCCAACTTATTATTATAGTCCTCGATTTTTTCCAACAGTCCGGCTTCCTTCAGGTCGATAACGATTTGCTTGCGCACGTCCTCGCGGGTCATGCCGACGTACATTCCTGCGGCTTCGCTGAGGGTGGCATCGTCGTTGAAGATGTTGATGCTCTGTAGGTTGTGCTT
>CAMOCK010000185.1 GCA_946610645.1 uncultured Bacteroidales bacterium | reverse complement strand
TCGTCGAGGCGGCGCTGGCGAAGTTGGAGTCGGGCAAATACAAATCCGCCGCCACCGCCACCACCGATGCCCTCAACGAGGTGACCAATGCCGCCATTTCAACCACATTGGTGTTTGTGGCCGTGTTCATCCCCGTAACCTTCATTGGCGGCACGCAAGGCACCTTCTTCAAGCAGTTTGGTTTCATCATGGCGGGTTCGGGGTGCATCTCCACCCTTTCCGCCTTGACCATCTGCCCAGCCCCTTGCGCGCTGATGTTCAAGCCGAAAAACGAAGGCGAGAAAGAACGGAAGGGTATCAACTATTACGTCAAGAAAGCCTACGATGCGGCCTACAACGCCTTGTTGGACAAGTATATCAAAGGTGTGGGCAAGTTCATCAAGCGCCCCGCTTTTGCTTGGATCATATTGGCGGTTTTCACTCTGGGTATGGTATGGCTTATGAAGACCGCCCAGTCGGAACTCGTCCCGCAGGAAGACCAAGGCTTCTTCTTCGTCGATGTGCAAACCGCTCCCGGAACGTATCTTAACGAGACCGAGGCGGCTGTCGCCAAAATGGAGGACTACATCAGCACCATAGACGATGTCGAATTGTTTAGTGCCGTGTCGGGCTTCTCCATCATGAACGGTGGCGCTGGCACCAACTACGGCACTTTGATGGTGCGTCTGAAAAACTGGGAAGAGCGCGAGTTCTACAGCGTTGCCAATGTGGTGAACCAAATCACTTTTTGGGCCATGGAGAACATGCCGGAGGCCGATGTCACCGCGTTCCAGATGCCGCAGATTCCGGGCTACGGTTCAGGTTCGGCCATCGAGCTGAACCTCCAGAACAGTTCGAGCGACGACGACGCCACATTTATTAATTATTCCAACGAGTTCACGCGAAAACTGAATGAACGTCCGGAGGTGGCCATTGCGATGGCTTCGTATTCCGACAACTTCCCGAAGTACACGCTCACCGTCGACGTGGCGGCTTGCAAGAGCAAGGGCATATCGCCAAAGACCGTCATCGAGACCATCGGCACCAATCTTGCCGGATCGTATATCGGCACTTTCACCAAGTATGGCAAGGTCTACTATGTGATTGTGGAGGCCGGCAACGAATACCGTATGGAGCCGAGTACGCTCCACAACATCTACGTTCAGGCAGGCGACGGGATGACTCCCGCATCGGAGTTGGTCACGCTGACCCCGACCTTGGGTGCCTCGCAAGAACGCCGTTTCAACCTTTTCACGAGCTACAACATCAATGTGATTGCAGCTCCGGGCTACACTTCGTCGCACGTCCGCACCGCTGTCGATGAGGTGATGGATGAAGTGTTCCCCGATGGCTACAGCTACGAGTTTGGCGGCATGGCGCGTGAAGAGGCTGCCAACGCAGGCTCAAACACAACTGCCATCATCTATGCCATCGCCATTTTGTTGGTTTTCCTCCTCCTTGCCGTTTTTTCCAACTCGGTATTATCCCCATCGCCGTGCTGCTGTCCATCCCGTTTGGTATCTTTGGCGCTTACTTGGCGGTACGCCCCATGGAGGCTTTGATGGGCGTGGGTGTCAATGTCTATGTGCAGGTGGGTGTCATCATGCTGATGGGTTTGGTGGCCAAGACCGCCATTCTTATCACCGAGTTCGCCGTGCAGAAGCGCAAAGAGGGCATGTCGATTTACGATGCTGCCGTCGGCGCGTGCAAAGACCGTTTGCGCCCGATCTTGATGACCGTTTTGACCATGGTCATCGGCATGATCCCGCTGATTGTGGGAACGGGTGCCGGTGCCGTGGGCAACAAGTCGCTGTCAATCGCTGCAGTTGGCGGCATGATGGTGGGTATCATCGCCATCCTGTTCGTCACGCCTGCGCTCTACATCGTGTTCCAAAAGCTCCACGAGCGCTTTACGCCGGATAGAGTTGAAGAAGAGTTAATCGTTGAGAGTGAATAAAATTAGTGAAAAGATGAAAAGGTATATCATAGTATTATTCGCGGGTCTGCTACTTTTGCCAGGCTGCAACCTTTATAAGAAATACGAGTCGAGTGCCACCGTCCAAGAGAACATCATGGGCGAGGTGGTCAATCCGCAAGACACCACGTCGATAGGCGACATGGGTTGGCGCGACGTTTTCAAGGACCCGTTGCTCCAGCAGCTCATTGAGACGGCTTTGGCCAACAACACCGATGTGCGCACCGCCCAACTCACCATTGAGCAGGCGCAGAACGAGGTGATGTCGGCCAAGTGGGGCTATGCGCCCACTTTGGCGCTGGGTCCTAATGTCTCCTATAATTATCAAGGTGGAGCAGGAGGAAGCTATGCTGTCCAGGTTCCCGTTAGGGCAAGCTGGCAGTTGGGCATTTTCGGCCAGACCCGAAGCCGCATTCGCTCGGCCAAGGCAAGACTCGCGTTTGACGAGGATTACCGCCAGGCCGTGCAAGTCGAATTGGCCGCCAATGTTGCCACCCTTTATTACAACTTGGTGATGCTCGACCGTCAGTTGGAGATTTCGGAAGCCAGCGAAAAGCTGTATCAAGAATCGTACAACACCACGCAAGCCCTGTTTCAGGCGGGCCTCTTCAACAGCCCT
>CAMOCK010000184.1 GCA_946610645.1 uncultured Bacteroidales bacterium | reverse complement strand
TCAGGTAGGCGGCGTTGGTGTAGAAAGACACCTTGGGCTGCTTGCTGGACAACGCCTTTTCGGTAGTGCCTTGAGGGATGTAATAGAAGGCGTAGATTTTGCCCTGTTGCAATGCCTCGCGGGCTTCGCCAAAATTGGCATATTGCTCCACTATGGCGGTTTGCTGGAAAGCGTCGAGATTGCGAAGCACCTGCCGCGTGATGGCGGTGTTGTCCTCGTCGACCACGCCCACAGGAATGTCGACCGGCAACCCTTTCCCCATCAAAGTGGTGAAAAAGACATAGCCCACCAATGGCGCGACGACCATACAGAAAAGATAGACCGGCTGCGAAAGCATCCGTGCAACCTCGCGCTGCGCGATACGCCAAACCACCCGCTTGTTGCTCTTTCCGAAACTCATCTCCTGTGCTCCTTTTTCACAATCACACTCATTCCTGGGCGAAGGTCGCCCACAGCCGAAAGAGGTGTGGCTCTCACCTCGAAGGTCTTCAGGTCATATTGCCCCGTTTCCTTGGTGGCCTTCCAAGCCGCGAAGTCGCCGATGTCCTTCATATAACTGACCTTCATCCTTACCGTCCTGTCGATGGCAGGAACATAGGCATCGAACTCCGACCCGATGTAGAAATCCTTCAAATAATCCTCGCGCACATTGAAGCTCGCCCATTGGTCATCCATCTGAGCAATGTTCATAATCGGTGCCCCCGTGCCAACCAGTTCCCCAAGGTGCGGAAAGATTTCCGTTACCTCACCATCGGCATAAGCAGTGAGGAAAGTCTCGTGGATATATGAATTCACCTCAGCCACAGCACCTTGTGCCTGAAGCACCTTGGCAGCGGCCATTTCCTTGTCTTCCTCCTGGGCGCCATCGAGTGCCAAACGGTATTGCGATCGGGCCGCTTTCTCGGTGGCGATGGCAGCATCGCGTTGCGCCTTCACCTCGTCGTATTTCTGGGCAGTCACCACGCCGTCCTTATAAAGGTTGCTGATACGGCTGAACGATTTCTCCGCGATTTCAACCCCCACTTTCGCTTTCTGCCACATCTCGTAGGCGCCTTCCTTTTGCGGTTCACGCGCACCGGCCTGTGCCTTGGCACTTAAGGCAAGCGCCTGTTGCTCGACGGCTTCGGCCTGTGCCTTCTTTGCCTCCACTTCGGGGGCTTCGAGAATGGCCAAAGTGTCGCCTTTATGCACCTTTTGGCCTTCTTGCACCTTAAATTCGAGGATGCGGCCCGGTACCTTACTCGACACGCGGTATTCCGTCACCTCGGCCTGGCCTTGCAGGTATTCCGTTTCCTTGTGGAAAGTGAGAATGCCGATGACGCAAACCACCGCAATTACACCTGCCAACACGCCCAAGGCGAGGTAGGTGTTCATTCTTTGTTCTTTTATCGTGGACATAATCAGGGATTTAAGATTTAAAATTTAAAATTTAAGATTCAAAATTCAAGATTTAAGATTCAGGGGGTTATTTTGTGAGGACACCGGCTGCTTTGCGGAGATTGACAGCTGCCATAATGCGGTCGATTTTGGCATCAATGTAGTCTGAATGTGCTTGCAACCAAGCGGTTCGGGCCAAATCCAGAACGGAAGAAGCGACAACGCCTTCGCGAAAACCAGCGGTCGCCATACGGAGGTTCTCGTCGGCATCGTCCAACTTCTCCCGTGTTTGTTTCAATCGCGCATCAGCCTCGTTGAGTTGCGTTTCGCATTGCCTCACCTGAAGCATGATCATCTCCTTGGTATCATCGTAGGTGTATTGCTGGATTTTCGCTTCCGCCTTTGCCATTCGCGTCTTGTTATAGCCCTCGCCCCAATGGAAAATCGGGATTTTGGCCATCACGCCGAAATTCCACATTCCGCCAAACTCGTTCTGAAAGCCGTTGAAGCACGAAGGGTTGCTAATCACATAGTTGCCGAAAGCACCAATCGTGGGCAGATAGTCGGAACGCACCACAGCCACCTTTTTGGCATAAATGTCGTTGGCCAAACCAAGACATTTCAGTTCGGGTCGGTTGGCCTCGATTTCGCTCTCCGAAAAGTGTAGCACCTCGTTGGTCACCAACACATCGTCAAGTTTCTCGTCGGCTAAAACAATGTTTGAGTCCAAGGACAAGCCGCAAATCTGACAGAGCAGCATTTTCGAGAGTGTCAGGCCGTTTTGCGCCTTCAGCAGCGCTGTCTCAGCCTCATTCAGCTTCACCTTTACCGATAGTTGGTCGGAACGGGTAGCCACACCAGCGGCAAGCATCTTGTCCATATCCTTGTCCAATGTACGCAGCGACTCGGCGTAACTATCGGCCAATTTCAGCTTGTTGGCGACGGAAACAATCTGCCAATACGCCTTTTCAGTAGTGGCCAGTGTTTCCTGCTGCTGCATATCCAACTTCGACTCGGCCAAACTTCTCAAGTCCTTAGTAATCTGGTTATAAGCCACAATCTTGCCACCAGCGAAGATAGGCTGTTGCACCGAAACGACACCCGCAATCACGTTCTTGGTGTCGATCTTGAATGCGTCCGAAACCTGTTCACCAATCTGGTTCAGCGACCCTTCCACATCAAGGCTCATCAGGTCGGTGACCAACTTGTTCAAGGTTGGGTCGTGCTGCAAAAGTGCCCACGAAACCACGGCCATGGGGTCGTTATTGTAAACAGCCAGCACCTGCTCGCGATAGGCATCAATTTCGCCCTGCGCCGTTGTCCCTATGCTGTTGAGCGCAGCCATATTCTCATCGCTCAGCAATTGGAGGTTTCTGCTATTGTGCATATAAGTGCCCGTTGCCGACACTTTGGGCAGGTAATTGGCGTAGGAGGCATACATTTCGTAACGAGCCTTGTCGACCTCCTCCTCAGCCACTTTCAGTTTCTTGTTGTTCTCGAGGGCGAGCCGTCTGCACTCGTCCAAAGTGAGCATCCTTTGCGCAGGCATCGTCAGCGAAACCGCACAAAACACAATCACTAATACACTGTTTTTCAATACTTTATTCATTTTCTATTCCTTTTTGTTCGATGCTGCAAAGAAAGGGCTTCTTTTTCGACCAAAAGGAATAATATTTTCATCAAAAAGTATCTAAAGGTCGAAATATTCATATTTTTCGACCAATAATCAAAAAGATTTATCTATTTTTGTCGAAAATTTCAACGGATGGAAACAAAAGGATACAACAGTTTCAGCATTGCGCGGGCAAAGGAATTGTTTTTGACTGACAACATTATTAATATAGGTGACGACTTTATCTTAGCCGAGCGCACCAACGAAGCCAACTACGACCTGTTGCGCTATCCGTGTCGCGTTGACGCATATGTGGCGGCGTTTTGCAAGCAAGGCAGTTTCAAGTGCAGCATCAACTTGAAGGAATACGAGATTCACGAGGGGATGATGCTGCTCAACTTGCCCCAAAACATCATCCGCCTCGAATCAAAACCATCGGAAAAAGCGGCCACTCTGACCATCATTGCCGTTTCGACTCGGTTTCTCGACCAATTCCGTTCCGACATCAGCAAAATGCTCAATGAGGCCATCACCATACTCGATAATCCCTGCTTCACCCTACAAGCCGACGAACTCAACTTGGTGCAAGAGCATATCCGCCTCATCAACAGCATCATACATTCAGATTATGCCTATGCCAAAGAAAGTGTTAGCCACCTTATTTCATCGGTTTTCTTCACCTTCGGTAGTTTCCTTAACCAGCGGCTACAAAAACAAAGCGAGGAAGAGCGACCCGCCTCGACACGTCACAAAATCGTCTTTGAACGCTTCGTGGATTTGGTCACGCACCACCACCTCAAGGAACGCGGTGTGGGATTTTATGCCGACAAACTCTGCATCACGCCCAAATACCTCTCAAAAATCGTGAAAGAGACCAGTGGGCAATCGGCTCCAGAATGGATTGATCAATATGTCATCCTCGAAGCAAAGCAAATGCTGAAACACAGCGACTTGTGCATCAAGGAAATCTCCGACGAACTGAATTTCGCCAACCCTTCGTTTTTCTTCAAGTATTTCAAGAAGCACACAGGAATGACGCCGAACCAGTATCGGAACAGCTGAATGGTTTCATTTCGGCAATTCAACGGCAGGCCAGCCAAAGTCTTGCACCATCTTGACCGGAATGTTGTTCTTCTTCACATAGTCGGCGATGAATTGCAGTCTGATGCTCTCGCGTTTTTCCTGGTTGCTGTTGATTTCATGGAAGGCCTCATACTGGTCGCCAAAGATCTTCTTGGCGCTCTCAAGGTTGCCTGCACCATCCTCCACGACTTCGAAGTTGGTCACTTCCATGCCCTTGTCGGTCTTCTTCAGGTGCATCAAGCCAGGATGGTTGCCACCCGAAACGGTCTTCAGCGTGTCGCCTGACTGGTTGTAGTTAAACACCCAGAAATCGCCCCAAACCTTGACATCTTCAGGGTTGCCATAGTCGGCACTGATGACAAAAGGAGAAGAGATGCAGAGCTCACCTTCAGCATAAGACTTACCAATGACATTCACCAGATAGTCGACGACGGCAGCGTC
>CAMOCK010000183.1 GCA_946610645.1 uncultured Bacteroidales bacterium | reverse complement strand
TTTTCTTCGAGTTCGAGGGCGAGGTTCTTGCCGCCCGTCTTGACGATGCGTCCGTCGTACATCACATGGACGAAGTCGGGGACGATGTAATCGAGCAAACGTTGATAGTGCGTGATGACCACGAAAGCATTTTCGGCATTGTGCAGCTGGTTAACGCCATGAGCCACAATGCGTAAGGCATCGATATCCAAGCCCGAGTCGGTCTCGTCGAGGATGGCAAGGCTGGGTTCGAGCATGGCCATTTGGAAAATCTCGTTTTTCTTCTTCTCGCCGCCGCTGTAGCCCACGTTGACGAAACGGTTTTGCAGTTTCTCGGTGATTTCCACCATGGCCTGCTTCTCCTTCATCAACTTCATGAACTCAACGGTGCTCATGGGCGGAAGTCCTTGATACTCACGCTTCGAGTTGACGGCGGTGCGCATGAAATTCTGGATGCTCACGCCAGGGATTTCAACGGGATACTGGAAACTGAGGAATATGCCCTCGTTGGCACGGTCTTCGGGCGACATGCCGACGATGTTCTTGCCCTTGTACCAGATTTCGCCTTCGGTGATTTCATAGCCTTCGCGCCCTGTGATGGCCGCTGCAAGCGTACTTTTACCGGTTCCGTTGGGGCCCATGATGGCGTGGATTTCGCCAGCATTGACGCCCAAATTCAATCCTTTCAGGATTTCCTTGCCTCCGATGGAGACGTGTAGGTTTTTGATATTCAGTAGCATATATTCGAGATTTAAAATTCAAAATTCAAAATTTAAGATTTAAGATTTAAAGATTATGGATGATATGAAAAGTTGTACTCGTGTGGTTGTTTGTCGTCGAGACTGACTTTGCCGTAGCGCATGAAATAGGCGTGCCACGACCAATTCGGAAAGCCTTCGGTTGATACGCCAACTATTTCGTTTTCAGGTATTTCTAACAATGCTTTTTTCATTGCGATTAAAAACTGCTCGTCGCGGTCGTACTTTCCGAAGCGGGTCACGCTTATTATTAGACCTGTCAAAACGACGCAACACGCTCCTATCGTCAGCCCAAGGCGCAGCCCTTTTTTCATTTGTTGCTGCATCATATTGACCATCGCCAGAGTAAGATGTCCGCAAGCCAAGGCGAAAAACGGCAAGGCCGAAAGCATGTAAAAGTCGCTTTGCTTCCTGCTTACCATGATGGGCAAAACGCCCGTCAAGCCGAAAACCGTGAAAAGCCAAAACCACTTCCGGTCAGGTGGAAACTCGAACGTCTTGACAGGTGATTTCAAAACAAACTTGTTGACAATAAACAAAATAGCGGCAACGACAAGCGGAATGGCCATTTGTCCCAACCAAGCGAAAACGATGGAAAAACGTGTCGCAACCGTGGCTACGTTCAGACCCGTTCCCATGACCTGCACTTGAAAATAGTCTTTTAGATAAGGCAAGGACGGCGGGAACACCAAAAACATCAGCCCCGTGAGCACAGCCAATTCAATCACTATGAAGAGAGCATCCATCGGGCCTTGGAGCCAATGGCGTTTTTCGTCGAAAGCGCAATAAACCACAGGGAATACCAGTGGGAACAATCCCGTGACGCCTTTCGACATGAACGCCAAAAGCAGTGCGATTCCTGCCAAAAAAAGCCATATCTTGCTGTTTTTCAGGTAGCTCAACAGCATCAGCCAAACTGAGAGCAGCACAAAAACCGTCATCGTGTTTTCGAGCATGTTGTTCGAGGCGCACCATGATACGAGTGGCATGGCAACCCAAAACAGCAATGGCAACCATGCCTGTTGCGGCCTGTTTGTCGTGCGCTTCCAGATGGCGACGATAAGTGAGGCAGAGACGATGAGAGTGACCAAGGAATAAACCCTCTCAACATAAAAATGGTCGCCCAAAGCCATGAAAGCCAATGCTTCAAGCCCAAATGCCAAAGGAGGGTGCGAATGGAAAACCTCGTCCATTGTGAGGGTGTAATACGGATTCCAAAACGTCCCAAGCCCTTCCGCCATGTTGCGCGAAATGCTGGCGTAGGTCACCCCGTCAAGGAACATGCCTTCCACGAACAGGTTCCGCCCCACCAGCATCAGCACGATACCGATGAGTAGCAACCAAAACGGTGTGTTATTTGAACGGGTTTCCTTCATTTATTTGTTGTCTTTATTTGTTGTCGCTTTGCGTCATTGCGAGCGAAGAGCAACGGAGCGAAGCAATTCATTGGATTTCTGGACGGCTTTGCCACGCTTTGCTCGCAACGCCTTGCAGTGCCGCGAAGCAGGTCATCCTACGCTGCCTTCCAGCGTGATTGACAATAGTTTTTGTGCTTCAACCGCAAATTCCATCGGCAGTTTGTTCAACACGTCCTTGGCATAGCCATTGACAATCAGTCCGATGGCTTTCTCTGTCGGGATGCCGCGCTGTTGGCAGTAGAAGAGTTGGTCCTCGCTGATTTTCGAGGTCGTGGCTTCGTGTTCGAGAATGCTGCTGTCGTTGCCGCACTCAACGTAAGGCCAAGTGTGTGCGCCGCATTGGTCGCCTAATAATAAGGAGTCGCACTGCGAATAATTGCGGGCGTTTTCAGCCTTGGCAGCCACTTTCACGAGGCCACGATAGCCGTTTTGGCTGTGGCCGGCGGATATACCTTTACTTATAATTGTGCTGTGGGTGTTTTTGCCCAAATGGATCATCTTCGTGCCAGTGTCGGCTTGCTGGTAGTTGTTGGTCACGGCAACGGAGTAGAACTCGCCCACCGAGTTATCGCCCAGCAGCACGCAGCCCGGGTATTTCCACGTGACGGCCGAACCCGTCTCAACTTGGGTCCAAGAGATTTTGGAGCGGTCGCCGCGGCAGAGGCCGCGCTTGGTGACAAGGTTGTAGACACCGCCCTTGCCTTCCTTGTCGCCCGGATACCAGTTCTGTACTGTGCTGTATTTCACTTCGGCATCGGTCTCGGCAATGATTTCGACGATGGCGGCATGGAGTTGGTTTTCGTCGCGTTGCGGTGCCGTGCAGCCTTCCATATAGCTCACATACGCCCCTTCGTCAGCCACGATGAGGGTGCGTTCAAACTGGCCCGTGTTGGCCGCGTTGATGCGGAAATAGGTGGAGAGTTCCAAAGGGCAACGCACGCCTTTGGGAATGTAGCAGAACGATCCGTCGCTGAAGACCGCCGAATTCAAGGCTGCAAAGAAATTGTCGGTGTAAGGCACCACCTTGCCGAGATATTTCTTCACCAAGTCGGGATGTTGCTTCACCGCCTCGCTAAACGACATGAAAATGACGCCGTGTTTCGAGAGGGTCTCCTGGAAGGTCGTCTTCACCGAGGTCGAGTCCATCACCGCATCGACGGCCACGCCCGAGAGCTTTTTCTGCTCGTCTAAGGAGATGCCGAGTTTGTCGAAAGTGGCCAACAATTCGGGGTCCACCTCGTCGAGACTCTGCTTTTCTTGGCGTTTGCGCGGCGCGGCGTAATAGATAATGTCCTGATAATCAATTTCTGGAAGGTCGAGGTGCGCCCAATTGGGTTGTTTCAAGGTCTGCCAATGGCGGAACGCCTTCAGGCGGAACTCCAACAGCCATTCGGGTTCCTCTTTTTTCTTCGAGATGAGGCGGATGATGTCCTCGTTCAAGCCTTTCGGCGCGAAATCGGTCTCGATGTCGGTCACGAAGCCGTATTCATACTCCTTGCTTGTGACTTCGCTGATGATATTTTCGTTCGGATTCTGATCCATGATCCTGCCTTTTTGACTTCTGGACTTCTGGACTTCTGGACTTCGGTGGGCTTCATTGAGCCCCCAAAAGTCTCGCACTCCCGTAGTCTCGCAGTCGCTATTAAGAATGATTTCAAATTAGGCGGCAAAGATACGCTAATTCTTTCTATCGGAATCGCGTTCGACAAGAAATCTTTCAAAATCTTCTCGAAAACCTCATGAAATCCCGTTTTTTTTCTTTCCTTTGCAAACCATTATGAGTGAAACGAAGAAAAAACACGGTTTCGGATATTACTTCTGCAAGGTGATGGCTGGCATTGGCATTGCTTTGCTGTTGTTGGTATTGTATGTCTACCTTTCCGTGCCCACCTATAGCTTCAAGATGCCGAAGCCCTTCGCTGGCGAATACCTTTACAATCCCTATCAGGACATGAATCCCGGGCAATGGAAGAAATACCATTTCCATTGCCATTCTCGCAAGTTTTTCGGTTTGACCAACGGGCGCAATAGCACCGAGGCGGCCATCGACAGCGTGTATCAAGCCTTGGGCTACGACCATCACGGCATTTCCGACTATATGAGCATCAACAAGCATGGGGCTGAAAGAGAGGACTATATCCCCGCCTACGAGCATGGCTATGGCCTCATCCGCAAGACGCACCAAATCTGCATTGGTGCCGAATCGGTGTATTTGCCTGACTTTCCTTTTATGCAGAACCTCAGCATGAAGCAGCACATCATCAACAAGTTAGGCGAAAGAAGCCGATTCGTCATGCCTGCTCATGCCTCGTTCACGAAAGGCTATAAGGTGGGCGACATGAAATGGTTGAGCAACTATCGTCTTTTGGAAATTGTGAATCCATTTGGTAGCGCATTGGAACACTGGGACATGGCACTCTCCAACGGGCATCGGGTGTATGCTGTCGGCAATGACGACACGCACAATGTCACCAACACAAGCGAGGTGTGCCGCAACCTGACCATGGTCAACACGCCCAGCTTGAAAGCCGAAGCGGTGTATGGCGCATTGGAGAAAGGTTTGTGTTACGCTGTGGAGTTCGACAACTTTTTCCATTTCCCGATGACCCTTGACCAAAAAGCCGCGCAAGCCCATGGTTTGCCATATCTCACTATGGCTCAATTGTTTGGAGACACCTTGTCGGTAAGTGTTTCTGCCAAGGAGATGAAGGAGGTCAAATTCGTCGGGCAGGATGGGAAGGTGCTGAAGACCGTGGAAAACGTGGACACGGCCTATTATGTCATCCAGCCCGACGACACCTACGTCAGGACGCAGATCAACGTGAACGGCTTGCAGCATTTCTATCTGAATCCCGTCACTCGGCATCCTACGCCCATCGTTGTCGACCGTCGGCTGGATCAGGTCAATTGGTCGCAAACCGCGCTCTATTGGTTGGTCTATGCCGTGGCTTTCGTGGCTTTCGTTTGGTATCTGTACAAGAAACGCAAAGAGAAGAAAAATGATAGTCAAAGAGCGGAATGTCAATAAGTCGTTGGTTTGGCTGTTGGTCGTCAGTGCCGCAGTCAGGGGTGTTTTGGCCGCTTGGATGGAGCTGGGCAACGACGAAGTGTATTACTGGACCTACGCCCTCTATCCCGACTGGAGCCATTTCGACCATCCGCCCATGGTGGGCTGGGTAATCCAATTGTTTAGCCTTAACTTGCTTTTTGACAGTGAGTTTTTCATTCGTTTGGCCTCGGTTGTCCTGATGACTGCCAACACCTATATCATATATAGGATTGCGAAGGAAATCAAGGATGCACGGACGGGGCTTTATGCTGCATTGCTTTACACCGCTTCCATTTACGCCTTCGTCATAGCGGGCGTTTTCATCATGCCCGACACGCCTCTGATGCTGTTTTGGCTGTTGGCGGTGTGGATGGCTATTCGGTCCCAGGACTTGGCGAAGGGCCGATACTTGATACTATTTGGATTGTTCTCAGGTTTGGCCATGCTCTCCAAGTATTCAGGCGTTTTCCTTTGGGTGGGGATGGGGCTTTACATCCTGATTTTCAACCGAAAACAGATGAGGAACCCATGTCTTTACCTTGCCCTGTCGGTTTCTGCAATTTGTTGTGTCCCGGTTCTTTGTTGGAATCTTCAAAATGATTTCATCAGTTTCCGTTTCCATGGCGGAAGGGTAGGGGGAGGGAGCCTCAATTTCGGCACTTTCGGCACCGAACTGGCTGGTGAGTTCTTCTACAACAATCCCGTGAATGTCGTTTTGGGCATTATGGCAGTTGTTTTGGCTTTCAAAGGAAGAATCACCGTGGAGAAGTCGGTGCAAAGGCTGGTGTTGTGCATGGCCTTGCCTATGATACTTGTTTTTTGGGCTTTTTCGCTCACCCGTCCGACCTTGCCGCATTGGAACGCGCCCGCTTACATTGCTCTCATCCTCATATCCGCTGTGTATCTGCGTGATAAACAGGTTGAACGCGACAAATTGCCTAAATCCATCAAGGCAGCAATAGTAGTGCTTTTGCTCACTCTAATTATCGGCGTGGCCGAAATCAAGACGGGATTCATCCCTTTGGACAAGCATTCTGAGCCCGAGCAGCTTGGCCGCGACGATTTCACCCTCGACATGTACGGCTGGCGGCAGCTTGGCGACAAGTTTGCCGATTTCCGCCAGCAGAAAATCGCCGAGGGGGTGATGAACGAAGCTGACGGCATCGTAGCCAACCAATGGTTCCCCTTGGCGCATTTCGACTATTATGTTGCCCGTCCGCTTGGGATGCGTGCCATGGGATTGGGATGGCCAGAATATTTGCACAAATATCTGTGGATCAACGAAGAACGCGGTGGGTTCCGTTTGGGAGAGAATTATTGGTTCCTCACCGACAGCCGTTATTTGAAAAATCCGAAAGAGTTGTACCAATGGTATTTCGAGGAAATTGAATTGGTGGAAACCATTGAAATCCAACGCTGTGGGAAGCCGGCAAAGAATTTCTTCGTTTACGTTTGCCGGAATCTGCGCCTTGAACCTCCCGCTTTGTCGCAATTCATGGCTGCTTCCGATGCAGAAGATACAGGTTACCGTCCGTAGCCAACGTCTGATATTCGTCGCGGGTGCCGAACAATAGTTTGCCGTTTCGCTTATAGCCGAAATAATGCTCCGTTATCAGCACATATTCGGCATTCGTGTTCTCGCAGCTGGCAAAATCCTCAACATATCGGCGCAAGGACAAGTGCGGGACAAACATCGAGGCGGCGCAAACATAGGCATCGTCAGGAATCATCTTTATCAACTCCCGCGCATATTCAGCGTCAAAGTTCTTCTGCTCATAATGCCGGCCTTGATAGACGCACAATTGATCCACCTTGATGGTAGACTTGGGAACCCCGAGGGTGAAAAACGTGGTCAGCACCACGGAAATCAGCAATGCAGTACCTAATGCCAGTCTCAATCCTCTGTTTTTCAATTTGTTGATGACGAGAAAAGACGAAACGACCAGAACAGGCACGAACTCAACAGAATATTGCAGGCTCACACCCCAAAACATGGGGTCGCTTGACAACATTTTCTGTCCGACAAGCGGCAACAACATCAATAAATAATTCGGTTTCAAGAAAGTGAGCAACATTCCCGAAAACAAGGCACATAGGTAAAACTCGGTCTTGATGCCATCAAAATAGGGCTGTCCGGTCGTGTTGGAGAAAAGCAGACGCATGGCTTCACCTGGATTCAGCAGAAGCGTTTTGGCTATGTCAAGATAATTATCGCCCAAATGGGCATAACGAGAGTATCCGCCCCCCGAACCGCCCAATATAGGCATTACTATCATATTGATTATGAAGAAATAAGCCAATGAAAATGCGGCGATGGAACCCAAATACCAAAGTGTCTTGCGGTCTTTCCGATAGTCCCACATCAAGGCGATGGCGATGAAAGACAGCCACAGAGACATGTTCTCTTTGCCGATGACAAACAAAACGACAAACAGAGACGCCAGGCCAAACCTCCTTTGCTTGATGAAATAGAGCAGCCAAGGCAGCATCATGGCCGTCACCACATTGGAATGGTAGTCGAAGCCCATTGCCTGTATGATCCCAAAAGAGAAAAGGAAAGCGGCACTGGCCAACAAAGGCATCCAGCCCTCATCGGCATAAAGCCTAATCAATCGGTAGATGCCCAAACCGCCCAACAAAACCGCCACAATCTGTACGACAAGCAGTGTGTAGGTGCCAAACACATAGGTCAATGGAGAAAACAGGACCAAATACAGGTCAAAATGGTCGCTCAAAGCAAGAGCAGGAGCCCTGTCGAGCATGAACAGATCGGGCAAGCGAAAATGGGCGTACTCATGCATGAAATGAGTATATAGTCCCAAATCGAGCGCATAGGTCTTGAAAAGATAGTGATTGACGAAGGATATAAGGGCGTAAACCACAGCAGCGAAGACCAAAACCGAAGATAGGATGACGTGTCTTTGATGGTTGGAGACCTTGTTCATGGCTTAGTATTTGTTGAAGCGCGAGCCCCAGTTGTACGACAAGTGGAGGGTGACATACAGCCAGTTGATACGTTGCCCGTCCATGATGGGAACGCCCATCGGGAAGCCCTCTGCGATGAGTTTCACATTGATGGCTTGCAACCGCGAGCGCTGTTTTCCGACCTCAAAGCTGAGGCCGACGGATGCATGGGCTCCTGGCGAGAGCCGCGTCTCTTTCAGGCCTTTGGTGAACGCCGACCTGCCAATGATGTTGAGCCATTGGGTGTGATTGTCAAAAGTTTGTTCCTCAACGACTTCCACGAAACCGGTTTCGCCGCTGGGCTTGTAAACAGACACATAATAGTAATACGGCTTCATCAGGGCAAGCGAGGCACCGATTTCGTAGGTCCACCACGTCTCGATGCCGCCCCAATAGGGCTTCCCGAAGATGCGGTTTTCCTGCCCGTAGCCGAAACGCGCCACGAAAACGTTGTTCAGTTTGCCGTAAACGTAGGGCCGCGTGAAGTATTCCGAAACGTTGATGGTCTTGATTTCCTTGAGCGAGTGCAGAGAAACCACTTCGGCCTCCCAGTTCACCGTCTTGTGGATGCTCTTGATTTTCCCGATTTTGAAACCGACTCCAAAACCTTGGGAATGAATGGCCACATTGACGCTGTTTTGATGGCGATAAACCAGTTTTTCCTCCAAAGGAATGTTGCTGTCGTCTTGAATATCAATGTTTTGTGCAGGCAACAAAAAAGCACACGCCCCGAAAAGCGTGAGAAGAATCATGCGCCATATCTGTGGTCTGGGGATGTTCATGATCCTCCGACTCCTATGCTTTAATATCGTGTTTCCTTGATGAATTTGTGCGACTCGCCGTAGGCAGGGCAACTCTTGCTCGAACCGCAAGAGGTCATGATAATGCCTGAAACAAAGGCGATTAGCAGCGCGATGGCAACTTTTTTCTTCATCTCTTTGAAATTTTGAACTGCAAAATAACGCATTTTTCTCGGAAAAATTGCCATATTTGCAGAAAAATTGAAAAAATGGAAGTAAAGAAACCCAACATCGACGAAAGCTGGTACCAAGTGCTGCGACCGCAGTTCGAGGCACCTTATTTCGCCAACCTCAAGTCGTTCCTCGTGAGCGAGAAGCGCCAATATGCCGTCTATCCTCCCGGACCGTTGATTTTCAACGCCTTCAATCTCACGCCTTTCGACAAGGTGAAGGTCGTCATCTTGGGTCAAGACCCGTATCATGGCCCAGGTCAGGCGCACGGACTCTCGTTCTCGGTGCCCGATGGCGTGCCCTTCCCGCCCAGCCTGCAAAACATCTTCAAGGAGTTGCACGACGACCTCGGCGTGCCCATGGCGCGTTCGGGCAGTCTCGAAAAGTGGGCGAGGGAAGGGGTGCTGCTACTCAATGCCTCGCTGACGGTGCGGGCAGGTCAGGCCGCCTCGCACTCGCGCCACGGCTGGGAACAGTTCACCGACGCGGCCATCCGTGCCTTGTCGGAGCAACGGGAACATCTCGTCTTCATCCTTTGGGGCAACTATGCCATCGCCAAGCAAGCCTTGATTGACCCGTCGAAACACTTGATACTGAAATCAGTGCATCCGTCGCCGCTCTCAGCTAGCCGAGGCTTTTTTGGTTGCCATCACTTCTCGCAAACGAACAATTATTTGATACAAAACGGAATAGAACCTATTGACTGGAGTCTGTAATGGTATTGCTTCGCAAGAAATACGCAGTATTCAACGCAGTTAAATCTTTTAAAAATCGAAAAGAAAACCAATCAAAAATCTCTTAGTTTATGCTCTTTTCTATTTTACTTTGGTAAGGATTTTGAAAGATTTTAAAATTGATTTTGTCAGATTTCTTGTCCTAAGGACAATTCCCAAAACAAGAGAAAAATGAAACAAATCGTATTCGCTACAAACAATAAGAACAAACTGCGCGAGATGCGCGAAATCATGGACGGCCTCTATGAGGTCATGAGCCTTGAGGAAATCGGCTGCCATGAGGAAATCATCGAAGATGCCGACACCATCGAAGGCAACGCCAAGATCAAGGCCGACTTCGTCACCAACAAGTTCCACGTGGACTGCTTCGCCGACGACACGGGTCTCGAAGTGGAGGCTTTGGGTGGTGCCCCGGGTGTGTATTCGGCACGTTATGCGGGCGAGCATTGCAGCTATCAGGACAATGTGGACAAGATGCTCAATGCCATGCGCGGCCAAACCAACCGCAAGGCGGCCTTCCGCACCTGCATTGCACTGAACCTTGACGGTAAATCCTATCTTTTCGAAGGTCGTTGCGACGGACAAATCACCGAGGAGCAGCGTGGCACTGAGGGCTTCGGCTACGACCCCATCTTCCAGCCCGACGGCTACGAGCAGACCTTCGCCGAACTGGGCCACGAAGTGAAGAACGCCATCAGCCATCGTGGGCGGGCCACGCAGAAATTGATTGCTTTTTTGAAGGATTTGGGTTGAGTTCCAAATACGAAAGAAGGCATCCGACATCCGTAGTCAACCGGTCGGTAGTGCGCCGTGCGGCCTAAGCCGTACATTCGGGTGACAACGTGCTGAGCCTGCGACGTGAATGTTCGTCGTGAACGGGGTGCTGCCGGCTCCGGGCAACGGTCAAGGGTGGGGTTCGGTTCGCCCTACAAATGCGGATGCCTTGTGGTTCAGACCAGTTCGGTCTGGAAGTTGAGCGCTTGTATTTCCATGTCGAGTTTGCGCAGTTGGGCGGAGCATTCGTCCACCTTCTTGCCGATGGCTTTCACGTCGACCACGGTCACCGTCTTGATTTCGGAGCGCGAGTAGCGGTCTTGTCCCGCCGAGGCGGTGTCGAAGATGCTGCGCAGGTTGCTGACGCGCATGGTCAGCACGTCCTTGCGGGCCATGAGTTGGGTGAGGGTGACGCCCTGGGCGTTGGTGGTCTTCATGTTGGTGGCGTTGATGCGCCAGATGAGGTCTTCGAGCTGCGTGAGGCAGGCGTCGAGTTCCTTCATCAGTTCCAAGGGGTCTTCGGAGGGCGTGTCGCCTTCTTGCACCTTCACGTTGTTCTGTATGCGCTGTCCGAGCTGTTGGATGCGCTTCTGCAGGTCTTTCCTGATGCTTAATGCTTCTGCGAGTTTCATAGGGATTGGATTTAACTCCGTTGATTCTTCGAATTTGGCGCAAAGATAAGAAAAAACTGGGAAAGGGGAACGTTCTAGCTTTGTGGTTTGTGGCCGCATTTTGTGCCCAAAACCTTGCGGGTTGAGAAAAATGTATTATTTTTGCAGCCAGAAATAAGTCAGGGATTAGGTATGACCTTCCGAAAGTCCGCGCGGTGGCCTATCGTTTCAGTGCGACTTACCT
>CAMOCK010000182.1 GCA_946610645.1 uncultured Bacteroidales bacterium | reverse complement strand
TTTAGTCTGTGTTTTAGAGTTTGGGCACCCTAAAGTTACAGACTTTCGGGATTGGTCCGCAATGACCAGTCCCTTTTTTTTACGCGTCAACGCTCAGACACACTTTTGGGGACAGTATCAATCGCACAAGGAAGAATGGACAGGGAAGAAACATTTAGGAGCAATATTGTTTCCTATCATAGCCTTTATTTGGTTTTATGTTGGTTGTATTATTAAAATGCTGATGAACCAAGGGAGGCTATGAATCGGAGAGAATGAAGAAGCCCAAGATTCGGGCCGATTTGTTGAAACTCCGCCCTTTTTGTGGAACATTGTCGTATGCAAAGCGGAAACTGCTAATTTTGCCGAATAAACAGAATCATGTTGAGAACGGAAGACACATACGACATCCGCGAAGCGGGAATAACGAATAATCCTGGTGACATGGTTAATCAACCATTTAAATAAGTCATATCATGAAGCATCTTTTCTGTTACTGTGTATATAGGATAGCAGATTTTTATAAAAAAAACACATTGGGCTTCTGATTATGTTGCTCAAGGTTACTTTTTAATGTTTTTTGCTTTTACATATTATGCACTTGCTTTGACAGAATGTGTTTTGTCTTTGTTTAATATGAGGATAAACAATACTGTAATAGTTTTGTTTTGTATTCCCACGATAGTCGAGGTGTTGTTGTTTAAAAAACTGTTTCCAAATGGCGAGAAAATGTTTCGGGAATATGATACACAATATCGAAAAGAAAAGTTTCGATGGCTGAAAGGATTGTTGATATTTGCTTTTTTGGTATTGTCGTTGGTGTGTTTTGTTATGGCGTTGATTAAATATGAGCTGTGATGAAAGCAAAAATCCTTTATGCATAATTTTTCCCAATCATTCCGTCATTTTCCTACAAGGTCTGGTTTTGAACGGCGTTGGTGCGTTGGCCTTTCCGCCAGCTCCAAACAATAAGCGCCACCGTCGCCACTGCACTCGCCGCGATGAGCCAGCTGTTGGCCGTCTCGCCGAAATGCTCCGCGTCCTCAAGAAGGCCTTTGTTGTCCAAATAATAGAGGACCACCGCCGTGCCGTTGTTGGCGAAATGCATGGCGATGCTCGTCCACAAAGAGCCGGTGATGTAGAACATATAGCCCATCAAAATGCCGAGGAACATTCGTGGCAGAAAACCGTAAAACTGGAAATGGATGAATGAGAAAATGGCCGCCGAAAGGAAAATGGCAAGGTGCGGGTTCATCCTGCGTGTCAGCGACTGCTGCAACACGCCACGGAAGGTCAGCTCTTCGCCCACGGCAGGTATCAGCGCGATAATGAGCAAGTTGAGGAGCAGACCGCCGAAAGTGCTCACATTCAGCATCTTCTCGGTGAAGACCTTCGCCGTTTCCTCCAAGGTTTTCATGTAGTCTTCGAGCCTTTGGAAGGCCGAACCGAGGTTCATGCTTTCATTCCATGTGGTCAGGGTGGCGGTAACAAAAATGGAAACGAACATCAAAAGCACGCCGATGAGAAGAAGCCACCAAGGCGAGATGT
The DNA here is from genome assembly GCA_946610645.1 of uncultured Bacteroidales bacterium. Lineage (GTDB taxonomy): Bacteria > Bacteroidota > Bacteroidia > Bacteroidales > F082 > Limimorpha. The sequence goes on along the minus strand of CAMOCK010000182.1, from coordinate 2,201 downwards.
TGCGAAAACCCAATGCCTGCATGGGCCTTTCCTTGCGCGTGACGAGGTAATACACGATGGGCGGCACAACGAACAACATCACCGAGCTGATGCCTTGCCCGATTTTCGCACCCATGTCGCCTGAAAGGACGAAAAAGGTGGATGCAACAATGCCTATCAGACTGCTAATCAATAAGATGATGAGAAACAAAAAGATTCTCATTCCCGTGGACTGTTTGAGGCTTTCGATGACAAAACTGTCTTTCATGGTCGAAGTTTTTGCGGCAAAGATACGCTTTTTGTACTTTTGCAGCCGAAAAATGATACCATGTACAAACTCGCCCACCTCGAATTCGAGCATTATCCGCTCCTATTGGCTCCGATGGAAGACGTGTCGGACCCGCCTTTCCGCTATGTCTGCAAGCTGTTTGGCGCCGATGTGGTCTATTCCGAGTTTATCTCCGCCGACGGCCTCATCCGCGACTCGGTGAAGAGCACCAAAAAACTTGATTTCGAGGAATTCGAGCGGCCTGTTGGCATCCAGATCTTCGGCAATGCTGTGGAACCCATGGTGGAGGCAGCGCGTTATGCCGAGACGGCCCATCCCGACCTCATCGACATCAACTTCGGCTGCCCGGTGAAGAAGGTGGCCTCGAAAGGCGCCGGATCGGGCATCATGAACGACATTCCCAAGATGGTGGCCATCACCAAGGCGGTTGTGGAGGCTGTGAAAACACCCGTCACGGTGAAGACGCGCCTCGGCTACGACTCCGAGCACCGCGACATCGTCGACATCGCCGAGCGGCTGCAAGACGTGGGCATCGCCGCCTTGACGATACACGGACGTTTGCGCACCACCAAATACAGCGAACCCGCCGACTGGACTTTAATCGGAGCGGTGAAAAACAACCCGCGCATGACCATTCCCATCATCGGCAACGGCGACGTGGTGGATGGATCGTCGGCGAAATACTATAAGGAAACTTTCGGCGTGGACGGTCTGATGATTGGTCGCGCCACTTACGGCAACCCGTGGATTTTCAGCCAGATACGACATTATTTGGAAACTGGAGGGGAGTTGCCCATGCCAGATGTGGCGGAGCGTGTTCGTGTCAGCAAGATTCAGCTGGAAAGGTCGGTGGAATGGAAAGGCGAGCGTATCGCCATTTTTGAAATCAGGAAACACTGGGCTTCTTACTTCAAGGGATTGCCGAACTTCAAACCGTTCAAGATGAGGCTGATGGAGACGCTTTCGGTTGAAGAGGTTTATCGCATCCTTGAAGATGTTGAGACGTATTATTCGTCACAAAACCGGCAAAACTTTCAAAACAGTCACGACTGTCAAGCAACGTCACCCAACAGGGTTGCCGTTGCAATGCAGCCTTTGGCTGCTGGGGGAAAGGGGCCGGTTGGCGACTTTCCTTGATATAAGAATGCTTTTATGGGTTTTGAATGTTTTGTTCCTAAACAGAAACACCCTCCTTCAAAACCCCATTCTCAAACAAGTTCCTCACCAACTCGTCACGACGAATATGATAAGTATTGATTCCCAATGACTTGGCAACTTTGATGTTCTTTTCCGTGTCGTCGATGAAAAGCGTTTCCTCTGGCAACAGGCCTTCGTGGTCGAGGATGAGTTCGAAGAAGCGCGGGTCGGGTTTTTCCAAGTGTTCGGCGAAGGAGAAATACGATTTGTTGAACAGCTCGTCAAACTCGTTGTAGCCGAAACGCAGTTGCAAATCCCTGACATACAAGTCGTAATGGATTTCGTTGGTGTTGCTCATCAAGAAAATCTTGTAGTGCTTCTTCACCTTTTCGATGGCCTCGATCCGCTCACGGGGAATGTCGAGGAGCATGGCGTTCCAAAGGGAGTCGAATTTTTGGTCAGTCATTTTCTCCAATCCGAGCAAGGATTTCATTTTCTTGCGGAAGGTGGGGGCGGTGTAGATGCCCGTGTCGAACTTGCTCATAATTTCGATAAACTCCTTTGAATGAGCGAGTTCTGTCGTGTTGATGCCCATTTTTTCGAGTTCCTTGTAGACCACGTTTTCGTCGATGTCGAGGATGACGCCGCCGAGGTCGAAGATGATGTTTTTGATTTTTGCGTTCATTTTTGAGAATTTTTATCCATTATTTCGGTGCAAAATTGTAAATTTGCAGCGCAAAAAGCAAGAAAAAAGGTGAATATTTGCTTTTGAGGCTTGCTTTTCTGCGGTCCCATA
>CAMOCK010000181.1 GCA_946610645.1 uncultured Bacteroidales bacterium | reverse complement strand
GCAATTTGCCGAAGCCGGCGAGGATGTAGGTCGAAATGTAGGGACTTTCGGGCATCCCATCCATCCACGACCAGCCACCGTTGTATTTCTGTTTCTGCTCGATGAGCTGCAAGGCACGGGTCTGCTGTCCGCGCAGGTTGTTGATTTCAAACAGGTTGGCGATGCGACTGCGTTGTTCGGTCTCGCTCTTGGCTTCGAGCACCCAAGGCGTTTCTTGCAGCATGATGGCCTTCAGGTCTTGGTCCTTTTCGAGTTGCGAGAGCAGGGCATCGGGCGTCTCGATTTGCCATTTCTTGATGTAAGCCAACAGGTTCGGGATGTGGTCGGCGATGTAGGACGAGAGCGTGTTGGCATAGAACACGTAGAAGGCGGTCTCGGCGCGGTCGGTGCTGACGTTGGCTAAGTAAGGCAGGGCCTGCACGGCGTACCACACGGGGTTGGTGCTGAAGTTGAGCGTCAGGCTGTAGTCGCGCTCGTGGCTGTCGGGGTTGGCGATAGCCTCAAAATCAAAGACTTGTTCGGTCTCGGCCTTCACGGTGATGGGCAGGGTCTGCGTCATGAAGATTTCGCTGCTCAGCACGGGCAAGAGGTGCTGCTCGGCATCGCTGAACGCACCCGCGTAGGCCGTGAAGCGGAAGGCCAAGAGGCTAAGGTCGTACTTTCCGGCCACCTTCCAGCGCACTTCCTTGCTGCGACCGGGTTGGATGGTCTCCATCGGAATCGTGGCATCGCTGACGAGCAAGTTGACAGGCTCCATCGTGCCCGCATCAAAGATTTCGAGTTTCGCCTTGGGCGTGACAGGCTCGTCGCCCGTGTTGATGACGTTGGCCACGAACCACAGTTCGTCGTTGTCGTACATATAGCGCGGCATGTCGGCCATGATCATCACGGGCTTTGAGGAGGTGAAAGTATAGTCTTTACTACCCGTTTTGTGGTCTTTGGTGTAGGCCAACAGCATCAGGCGCCAGCGCGTGAGGGCGTCGGGCATGGTGAAGCTGAAGGTTGCGCTGCCGTCGGCATTGGTGCGCAGTTGCGGGAAGAAGAAGGCCGTCTCGTTGAAGTTCTCGCGAAGGGCAGGTTCGGCGGGCTCCGTGGGTTCGTCCTTCTTGGGTTCAACGGCACCACCCGTTTCCATTTCTTCTGCCGCCTCCTCATCAACGGCCATATCGGCGGTCGCGACAGATGAATTTTTGGCCATTGCCGATTCGGGCATCGCCATCGGCATGGCGACTTCTTCCACCATATCATACATTACCCTACCGCCCTTCGCCATGCGCATACGGTTAATGCCATAACGATAACCATAACCGAAATCGAAGAACGGCGCATCGGAAGGCAGACTGAAGTTGAAGAGTTCAGCGAAATAGAGGTAACCTATGGCCGTGCGCGACGAGGTAAAACTGTGGCCATCAGTGCCAAAACTGCTGCCATAGACACCCGAAGGCGACATGTTGAACCACCAATAGTTGCGCTCAAACTCATCGAGCGAGGCATCATACATTCCCGCGAGCAAGGCGGCTTCCAAAGGCTTGTCCTTGTAGTCGCGGACGGTCACCTCCCAAGTCTCCTCGGCACCAGGACTGAGTTTGTCGCGCACGGTGGCCAATTTCACGTCCAAGTTGTAGTTGTCGAAGGGGACGGAAACACCCATGCGGTTGGTATGGAGGCTGTTTTCCTTCACGAAGGCATAACGCCACGCGAGACCGCCACGGTCGTTTTCGGTCACCTTATAGGATAAGGTCTGCACCTCGTCGCTGAGGGTGATTTTCTTGTCCAAGCGAACCTCATCGCCGTGCAGCAGCTGCACCCAAATGTCCACTGCTTTGGCCGAAGTGCCGAGGCTGAGTTGGATTTCGTCGTCAGGATGGGCTGTCGATTTGTCCAAATGATTCCATTCCATCGTGGTGAAAGGCAGCTTTTTGGAGCCGTTTTCAAAGACGGTGAATTGTTGCGAGGTCATCGCCAACGGGTCGTCGAGACTCTTGAGTTCCACGATGTATTTTCCGGGTTCGAGGGCCTTGCCTTCGTAGAACTTGGCCTTGTCGTCAACGCTAATTGTGGCATCATCGACCAGAGTCTTGTTTTGCTTGTCGTAGAAACTGTATTCCGGGAACAATCTCGCCAATTCCTCATCGCTCAGCAACTGCCTGTCAAGCGTTTCACGCTCTCCCATCGCCTCAAAATAGTTGATTTTCTTGCTATTCTCAACGCGGTAAATCTTCCGCGCAATGCGGCTCTTGGCGGGCTGCCAGCTGAGGTTGCTCACCGTGATTTGGTACTTGCCCATCTCGGATTTCTCGACTTCGGAAGGCAAATCCGTGCTGATGGCGATTTCGTTGTAACCGGCGCGGATGCTGTAGGTGTCGGAGTGGGTCTCGCCTTGCTTGCTTGTGGCGGTCACTTCGATTTCGTAGGTGAACATCGGTTGCTTTTCGGGCGCGATGCTCAACGAGGGCTTCAGGTTGAAGGTGACGGCAAACTTGCCGCTTTCGTCGGTGCGACCCTTGCCGAAGGTGATTTGCTCGTCCTCGACGGTCGGGTACCACCACCACCAGCAACGCCACGGGAACGAGGTCTTGCGCACGACGCGATACGAATACTCCACATCGTCCAAGCCGAAACCTGCGTAGGCTTTCACGTCGCCACGCACCGTAACCTCTTGGTTAAGTTTGTATTGCTCTTTCGGGCGCTCAAAGTTGACCTCGAAGGTCGGGCGTTTGTATTCTTCCACGCGGATGGTGGTATTGCCGCGGTTCGCATTAAGGCGGAACACGCCATTCAGTCGGTCGGTGGGAATGACGAACGAGCCACTGAACGAGCCGTATTCGTCAGTGGTGAACTTGGCCGAGCTGATTTCCTGCCAGTTGGCATCGCGGAAGGAAACGTTTTCGCTGTAACCGTTCACCAAACTCAAGTCACCACCTTGGCTTCGGGTCACAATACCTTGGAAATAAACGGTCTGCCCAGGGCGATAGATGGCGCGGTCGGTGAAGAGCTTGGTCTCGTAACGCTCATCCGTGTTCTTGTAACGCACGTTGAGGTAGTAGCTGTTGTTCGACAGCAGATTGTCATCGCCTTTGCGCAGGTTGATGTTGAACGAGTTGTTGCTCTTTTTCGACAGTTTCACGATGCCGTAGCGGTCGGTCTTGGGCGTTTCGATGATGATGGTCTTGTACTCGCGGGCTTTGTAGTCCCATTCGCTGCGCCACACTTCCACGGTGACGCCTTCTACGGTTTTCCCCGTTTTGCGGTCGACGACGGTGACGGTCATTTTGTCGTCATTCTGGTCAGTAATGTAACCAAGCCCAGAAACTTGGAAGGTGAGCGTCAGGGTTTTATCCTTGTCTTTCGTGCCTTTTTCGGTGCTGGCCACGAGGTAATAGATGCCCTTGTCCAAAGCAGGCAGGGCCATCAAGGTGGAGTGCTCGCGGTAGTCGGTCTCGGCAGGCAAATTCAGTTCTTTTTCCGCTACGGCGGGCATTTTGTTCAGCTCCTTGAGCAGTTCTTCCTTGTCGCGTGTCTCGCGCAGACGATTTAGCTCTTTTTCGCTGACTTTCACGATTCTATAATAAGGAGCCGTCGTGTTCTTGTATTCCAAGACAGCAGGAATGGCCTCGTTGGGCAATTGCACCGAGTTCAAGCTGATGTCGATTTGCGGTTCCTCGATGCTCTTGATGAGGTTTTGGCAGTTTTTCGCTCCCTTCGATTTCGGAAACTTGGCGATGGCTGCTTCGCACATTGTCTTGGCTTTCTTGTAGTTGTCGAAATAGGTGCTGTCGCTGCGGTTGTTCTCGTATTGGTTCATCAGGTTGCGGGCAATCAGCGAAGTGATTTCGGCGGAAAGCGGGTTGTTTTCGTGTTGGGCTTTCAGGTTTTCCATCGCCGCTTGGTATTGCTCATCCTTTCCCAAAATGGAGTTGACGAAGCCAAAACGCTTGAAGTCGTTGTAAATCAACACATCCTCGTTGTTGTTTTTCAAGTTAAAGCCAATCAGTTGTTGGTAGATTTTCAGGCATTTGACGAGCGGATTGTCGCTTGTGCCAAGGTCGGCCTTCACGAACTCCTTGGCGTGCAGCCACCATTTTTCGGTGTCGCCTTCGGCTTGGTCGGCATTGGCTTCACCTTGATAGTAATTGGCCACGCGGTGGAACATGAACTCGAACAGTGAGGCTTCGTATTCAACGTGTTCTGTGGCTTCCTTCGAAAGGTTGTCAAAAAGCACCAAAAAATCCTCGGTCTTAGCCTTTTTCAGTGCGTCGACGGGCTTCAGAGCCACGTCATAATGTTGGTTGATGCGCGTTTTGAAGCTCTCCTTGTCCCAATATTTCATCTCCACCTTACTGAGGTCGCCGCCCTCGATGGGCAGGTTCTCGCTGATGCGCCAGTCGTTTTGGCTCAGGTAATCGGCGTAAGCCTTGGCGATTTCCTCATGCAAGAGGGCATCGTGAACTTCATCCAGCTGCCCGACTTTCGTCTCAAGGTATTGGATGAAGGCCTGTTGCACGTCGTCCTCCACGGTAAACTGCATGATGTTTTGCCGATAGAGGTAGGTCTTCAGCAGTTGGGTCTGGTTTTTGTCCTTAGTTGCCTGTTTTTCAATGGCATCCAATTCCTTCTCCGCCGATTCCGGCAGGTTCTTTTCGAGGTTTTCCTTTACTTTTTTCCACATATCCTTATAGTCGTTTGTTGGCGATTTGAAGCCGAAGAGGCCCAAGGCGGCCACGGCCACTGTTGCGATGATGATGCTGGCGTGTTTCATGGTATGTTGAAGTGTTGGTTGTTTAATTGTTTAATTGTTTAATTGACTGCGGGACGCGGGACTACGAGACGCGAGGCTTTGTCCCGTAGTCTCGTGTCAAGATTAACGCAAAAATAGCAAATATCGTGCAAAAGGTCATCAATTATTGTCGTCTCCTATGGTTTGTGCTATCTTCTCGATGTTGAGGCTGCGGGCCGAGGCATCGATGATGTCCTTGTAGATGCCGCCTTTCTTGTAGATGGTGTCGGGGTCGCCGTCTTCTTCGACGCGACCGGTCTGCAAGGCGTAGATGTAGTCGGCGTCGATGATTTGCGAGATGCTGTGCGAGATGATGATGACGGTGCGGTCTTTCTTGATGGCGTCGATGCTGTTCTTGATTTGCTCGGTGGCGATGGCGTCGAGGCTGGCCGTAGGCTCGTCGAGGAAGATGATGGGCGGGTTCTTGAGGAACATGCGTGCGATGGCCACGCGCTGCTGCTGTCCGCCCGAAAGGTCGGAGGCCTTGTTGTCGAACTGCTTCGGGAGTTCCATCACTTGGTCGTAAAGGTGCGACTTCTTTGCGGCTTCCACCACGTCTTCGTGGGTGGCGTTGGGGTTGCCGTAAAGGATGTTCTCCTCGATGGTACCGTCAAAAATGTGGTTCTTTTGCAGGACAAGACCGATGTTGTCACGAAGGTACTGCGTGTCGTATTCGCGGAGGTCGACGCCGTCCAAGAGGATTTGACCCACTTGCGGCTCGTAGAACTTGTCCAAGAGGTTGACGATGGTGCTCTTGCCCGCACCAGAGAGTCCGACCAAGGCGGTAATCCTGCCTGGATCGATGGTCATGTTGACGTCGAAAAGGGCTTGGTTGCCATTGGGATAGGTGAAGTCGACATGCTTGATTTCGAACTTGCCGTGGATTTTTTCGGGGCGGTAGTTGCCCGAAGGCTCGATTTCCTTTTCTGAGTTGAGGATGCCGAAGAAGCCCTCGGCATAAATCAGGGCGTCGTTCACGTCGTCAAAGATGCGTTGCAGCTGCGTGATGGGCGCGATGACGTTGCTGAACAGCATGACGTGGTACATGATCTTACCGATTGTCATCTCGGGATAGCCAATTAATACAAGGTAGGCCGTCAAGATGATGACCAACACCGTTCCG
>CAMOCK010000180.1 GCA_946610645.1 uncultured Bacteroidales bacterium | reverse complement strand
TGTCTCCAAAATACTCCTTCAAGCGGTTGATAATCTGCGCAGTAAGTGCAATTTCGGGCAAGAGATACAAAACCTGTTTGCCTCTGTCAATCGCTTCCTTGATGAGCTTGATATAGATTTCCGTCTTGCCGCTCGAAGTCACGCCGTGGAGCAAAACGGGCTTGTTTTCGCCAAATCCCGTATGAATCCCTTCGTATGCTTTCTGTTGTGCATCAGTAAGTTGTATCGAATCGACGGAGGTCTGCTCCTTGAATTCCTTCAATCGGCTGACCTTGCGCTCATATACCTCAAATATGCCCTTTTCAGCCATGTTTTTCAGAATCGTGGAATTAGCGTTGGCCTTTTGCAGCAAAGCCTTGGCCATGATGTCGTTGTCGGCATCGCCGCCGAGGGAAATAAAAGAAAGCAAAACCTCAAGTTGCTTATAGGCTTTTTTGGTCAATGTGTCCATTAATTCATGGACTTTCGCCTCATCGCGATATTCGCCCGAAAGCCGCACAAAACGCTCATATTTAGCCTTGTACTTCTCACTCAGTTCCTCCTCCATCACCAAAATGCCCTTCTCCATCATCGAATGAATCAATGGCATCACCTTCTTGAAACCGATGATTTTGCTGACTTCGCTAATGGCGATTTTCGGCTTGATTTGCAGGGCCTCCACTATCATGTACTCGAAATCGTTAAGCGTCACGGAATCAAGGACATAATCGGGTGATAGGGCGACAGTGGTTTCGCTGCTGAGCTTCAGGGCCGAAGGTAGCGCGGCTTGCATCACTTCGCCGAGATGACACATATAATAAGTCTTCACCCAGTCCCAAAACTTCAACTGTTTTTCGTTCACAACAGGCTGGTCGTCAAGCAAATCCATGAGGAATTTCACCTCAACAGACGGCACTTTTTCCGTCAGCGCGACAATCAGCCCCGACATGATTTTGGTCTTGCCAAATTGAACCACCGCCCTTTGGCCCACGCGCACTTGGTCATTCAAGGCAAACGGCACACGATAGGTGAAAGTGCCCGGCACGGGTATCGGCAGCAAGATTTCAGCAAAAAGTGTGATTCGGGAGTCGCTCATGGGAAGACTATTTTTTGCACGCAGAATACGCTGAATTGTATGAATCGCAATGCGACACAAAATATGCAGCCGTCAGGTTCTGCGTATTCTGCGAGTTCTGCGTGAGACAATCCATAACAAAAACAATCAGCGTGAAACTTAATGTGAATTCACCGTGGCATAACCAATCAACTCGTCATAACCCTTGACGACATTGTAAAAATAGAAATACAACTTGTAGATGTTGTTGGTTTCCCAATGGTTGCCAGCGGTTTGGTCGGTCATCACTTCGCCAGTCTTGCGGTCAAGGGTGGCAAACATGAAGTTGTAATAGCCTTGCTTGAGCACCATTGAGCAGGTGTAGCCGTGCAAACGGTAGTCGTAGCGCATCTTGTTGCTTTCGTCGAAGCGCCAGTCGTTGAGGGCACCCATGATGTAAAGGTCTTCGTGGGTCAGCGGGGCTTCGCTTTTGTAGAAGAAGTTGACGCGGCAATAGTCGGCCTCTGTGCTGTTGTCCAAGTTCTCGTTTTCAACATAGACGAATTTCTCGCCGTGAATGTCTTCGTAGCTCGCGTAGGCTTTCCGCGCCCGCGATTCGCAAGTGGCAATGTCGATTTCAAACATTTCGTCGGTCTGGCGGATGTGGGCCAAGTTCTCCGACTGGAAATAGAAGTTGCTTGTGTTGAAACGACGATATTGGTTGGTGGCTTCAAAAACGGTTTGCGGATTGTGTTCAAACGAGATGTAGTCAGGATAAACGTATGTGGGCTTCAATCCCTCGGCAGCATTGTCCCAACGTCCGTTTTGGCGGATGGTCAAATGGCTGAATTGCTGCGTGTTGGTCGAGATATAGTTGTTCATGCTCACGGACACGTCGAGTTGTTGGTGCGTGTCGGTCAGTGCCAGGTCGTCAGGATAGCGCGGCACGGTGGCACCGATGTGGGCTTTTTCGTCGACCACCATGAAACGGCGCGTGAAATAGAGGTCGTTCAGGTCGTCGCCAAACACGATGAGCAGGTAGTTTCCCGAAATGAGGGGCATCATGTCGTCTTCCGGAAACTTGAGTTGATAGTTGACGTATTCAATCAATGTGTTGCGCGAGAAGGCGTAATTGTCGATTCTATCGGAATCAAAGCCCGAAACATATTGAACACGTTGTATTTCAGTAGGTTGCCAGTTGTGACTACAATGTATGAAGGTGTAGTTGAGCACCTCGCCTTCGCCGTCGATGATGTCGAACGAAAGCGTCAGCCTACCCATCATGTCGTCAAGCGGAACGATGGGGTCGTTCAGTTGGTTGTCGTCGGCAAAGAGCTGGACTGTTTGTATATCAGGCTTGTAGTTGATGTTTCCGCAAGGCAGGTTGAAACTTTGGGCAAAGAGGTTTGCCGCAGCACATAGAGTACTAATTAATAATAAGGTGCGTTTTTTCATTCTTCTCTGTTTGTAGGGTATCAATGCCGCAAAAATACAAAAAAAGGAAGCACTTGCCAAAAGTGCTTCCATGAAATCTGTGGAGATGGAGGGAGTCGAACCCTCGTCCAAACAAGGAACCCCCAGGCTTTCTACATGCTTATTCCGCTGTTGGTTTTCGTGGCTGGCAAGGGAGCGGACGCCCTAAACCAGACCTTATCCCCTAAGGTTTCGCCATGCCGTCGGAGCACCGGCAAGGCTATCCCGAAATTGCTTAGCACCCCGTGACCAGGCCGGAATCAGGAATCTCCACCTGCGGGATGTCTCGTCCCCTCACCTTGTGAAAGGATTAAGCCAGTGATCTACTGTACTTCAATCAGGCAGCGAGAGCGTAGTTGTTTTCGCCAATTATTTTTTTGCAGTCAAGATTTACGAGCGTCACTGCGAGGCTCGGCATGCTTACATGACAATTCGTCTTGCTGTCAAAACCATACATCCCCTCAAAGAACAGGCTGCAAAATTACAGCATTTTTCGTTATCCCGCAAGTGCCCCCGAAAGAAAAATGTGCGTCGGTTTTGCGAAATCCGTATCTTTGCAATCTCTAACATCATGGTAACAACTTAAAAGCAAGCATTATGAAAAAGCTGATTGTCATTGCCGCGCTGCTGTTTGCGGGCAGGCTTTTGATGGCCCAAGCGCCATACGTCAAGGTGGATGAATTCCAGACGAAATACGAACAGATGACCCGCCAAAATGGGATCAGATGCCATCTGGCGGACTACGACATTGCAACATTGTATGCACGGCTTTTCCACGACATGGAGACGTCGGTGAGAACGGTCGAAACAGACGGATCCGTCCGTTATTTCTATCGCATATTCCGTAAGGAAACCAAAGAGAAACCGGCTGTCGAGGTTTTTGTGGCTTACGAAGACTTTTTGGAAATCAGCGACTTGCTGGATTCGATGATGGAGGAAGAACGCGAAGAAAGGAATGTGCGAAAGGACTACAGCGAGAGCTTTTACCGTACCGAAGACGGTTTCCAAATCGGTTACTATGTCAAGAACAGGCAAACGAATTGGTATATCGTGATGGACCGGTATGGCGAGGAAAAGGTCTTTTTCGACAGCGTCTCGAAACTGAAAGACCACTTCAAAAAGGCCTTGGCGAAGTTTGAGGAAGTGAAGAAAAAGAACGGCGACTGATTCCGTTGTCACTTCAGCGGGTTCCCGAAACGCTCCACGTCGGCCTTAGTCACTGCGCTGTCGCACAAGATGATGAGTCGCTCCACGATGTTGTGCAACTCGCGGATGTTGCCCGTCCATTGGTACTGCTGGAGTGCCTCGATGGCCTCCGGCTCGAATGCGGGTGCTGCCTTGCCCATGTCTTGCGCAATCCTCGCGACAAAACTCTCCACCAACAGCGGAATGTCGTCCTTGCGCTCGCGCAGCGGCGGCACTTGGATGACGATGACGCTCAAGCGATGGTAGAGGTCTTCGCGGAAATTGCCTTTCTCGATTTCGGCCTTCAGGTTCTTGTTGGTGGCGGCCAAGATGCGCACGTCGACGGGGATTTCCTTCTCGCCGCCCACGCGCACGATCTTGTTCTCTTGCAGGGCTCGCAGCACCTTGGCCTGGGCCGAAAGGCTCATGTCGCCAATTTCGTCCAAGAAAAGGGTGCCGCCGTCGGCCAGCTCAAAGTCGCCCTTGCGTTGCTTGACGGCGGATGTGAAAGCACCTTTTTCGTGTCCAAATAATTGGCTTTCAATCAATTCTGAAGGAATGGCGGCACAATTCACCTCAATGAACGGCCCTTTGCACCGGGCGCTGAATTCATGCAACTGCCGCGCCACGAGCTCCTTGCCCGTGCCGTTCTCGCCGGTGATGAGCACACGGGCGTTGGTGGGTGCCACTTTCCCGATCATGTCTTTCACTTCGAGCATCGGAGCCGACTCGCCTATCATCTGGCTCTGGAGTTTCACGGCTTTTTTCAGCACCTTATTCTCGGTAGCCAATATCTTGTTGTCCAATGCGTTGCGCAGCGTAATAAGCAGCCGGTTGAGGTCGGGGGGCTTGGGAATGAAGTCGAAAGCGCCTTTCTTGATGGCTTCCACGGCGGTTTCTATGGTGCCGTGGCCCGACAGCATGATGACCGGCACGTCCGACTCCTTGCGGATGGCCTCAAGGGTCTCTATGCCGTCCATCTCCGGCATCTTGATATCGCAAAAAACAGCGTCAAAATCTTGTTCCTTAATAAGTTGTATGGCTTCCATGCCCGTTGCGGCATCGTCCACATGGTAGCCCTCGTTTTCGAGGATGTCGCGCAGCACGCGCCGGATGGGGGCCTCGTCGTCAATGATGAGAATTCTTGGCATTGCTGTAATTTTGTGCAAAGATAGCGTTTTTTTCCTACTTTTGCCTTCCAATTCAAACCAAAATGAAAAGATTACCCTTCCTTCTTGGCTTTTTTGTTTTTGCTGCCATATCTCTCTACGCACAAGACTCTATCCCTGCACCGACATCATACAACGTCAATGGAGTGACATTCAACATGATACATGTCGAAAAAGGCAGTTTCTGGATGGGCGCCCAGCACACCGACACCGCCGAGTTCAACTACGACCGCCACGCGCAAACCGATGAAGTGCCGGTGCACCATGTCAGGATAAACGAAGATTTTTACATCGGCCAAACCGAGGTATCGCAAAAACTTTGGAAGGCCGTGATGGGCTACAATCCAAGCAAGAAAAAATGCAAAAAAAAACCTGTAACCAATGTGTCATACATTGAGGTTCAAGAGTTTATTAGGATTTTGGACAGCCTCACGGGGATGCACTTCCGCCTGCCCACCGAGGAGGAATGGGAGTTTGCGGCTCGCGGCGGCAACAACAGCCGGGGCTGCGTCTATAGCGGTGCCAACGAGACCAAGAAAATCGCATGGCACAATGGCAACACGCGCCGCCTGCGCAAATGCGGGAAGAAAAATGCCAACGAGCTCGGCCTCTACGACATGAGCGGCAACGTATGGGAGTGGACCTCAACGCTTTACCGCTTCTACGACAAGGAACGCAACGCCCGCCTCGGCAAAGACGGCGAGATGTACGTCATCCGTGGCGGCGCATGGCAGCTGCCCGAATCGTCGTGCCGCGTGACGTGGCGCGGCAAACGCCTGCCCGACCTCCAAAACTCCTTTGGCGGCTTCAGGTTGGCTCTCGACGCCAAATACGTTGAAGACGAAACGCCAGAAACCGAAACAGAATGAAACCCCGAATCGGCATAGCGCTTTTTCTGCTACTCCTTTCGCTTCGCGCAAAGGCACAGCAAGGCATGGAAATACAAGTCAGGACAAGCGAAAACACGCTGGCGGCCCCATGGGCTGGCGGCCTCAACGCCTGCCAGTTCGGGCGCATCGACCTTGACGGCGACGGCGTGAAGGACCTCATCGCCTTCGACCGCCACGGAAACCGCCTGCTGTGCTTCCTCAACCGAGGCGGCACGGGCGAAATCGACTATGTCTTTGCCCCAGAATACGCCAAGTTTTTCCCGAAACTGACCGACTGGACCATCTTCGCCGACTACGACGGCGACGGGCGCGAGGACATCTTCACCTATTCCAAAGGCTGGGCAGGGATGAAAGTGTTTCGCAATGCTTCAGCGGAACAAATTGGATTTGAGTGCGTTGCGTGCCCTTATCTGACTTCGTGGCAAGGCGGCGGCGAGGTGAACATCATCGCCACCAACGCCGACTATCCCTCCATCGCCGACCTCGACGGCGACGGCGACTTGGACATCCTCGCCTTCGGCGTGCTTGGCACCTTCATCGAAAAGCACCGCAACCTTTCCGTGGAACGATACGGCACACGCGATTCGTTGGTGTTCGAGAAGACCGACCACTGCTGGGGGCGCGTGGCCGAGAGCGAAGAGAACAACGCCATGTTTTTAGACACTTGCTTGTTCGGCAAGTCGCTGATAATGAACGAAAACGACTTACGCCATCGCGGGGCGACCTTCGCCGTGCGCGACCTGACGGGCAACGGCCTGCCCGACCTGATATTGGCTGACGTGGACTATCCGGGCCTGACGTTCCTCAAAAACGGCGGCACACCCGACAATGCGCTGATGGTGAGCCAAGAAGCACGGTTTCCTCAAAACGAGCCGGTCTCCTTGTTTTCCATGCCCGTGCCGTTTTTCACCGACATCGACAACGACGGTGTCGACGACCTGCTCGTCTCGCCCTTCGACCCCAACCCCATGGCTTGCGAAGGGCAAAAATCCGTGTGGCTCTATTTGAACAAAGGAACAAATGAAACCCCTGATTTCCAGCTTTATACAAAGTCGTTTTTGCAAAGCGAAATGATTGATGTCGGCACGGGCGCGTTTCCCGTTTTCGCCGATGTGGACGGCGACGGCCTCACCGACCTCATTGTCGGCAACATTGGCGACCTCGACTCCACCTATTATATATATGGCAGTCTGCAAACGCACCGCACAGCACGTCTGTCGCTCTACAAAAACGTTGGAACACGCCAAAACCCTGTCTTCCAATTGTTTGACAACGATTTTGCAGGCTTGGGCCAACACAAGCTGATGGGCTTGGTCGCCACTTTCGGCGACTTGGATGGCGACGGGCGCAATGAGATGATTGTTGGCACGGCTGGGGGTCATTTGCTTTTGCTTGATGCAGGTTTCAACTTGGTTGACGCTGATTTCCTGCATTTTGGCAAACCTTGGTCGACACCATGTCTGTTTGATGTGGATGGCGATGGCGTTTTGGACTTGGTGGTTGGCGATGAGAGCGGCAAACTAACACATTATCAAGGTGTTGGACAAGGCCTGTTCCAACCCGCTGCCGACGATTGGGGGCAGGTCGATGTGTGCGACCATGCGGCTTCCTATTTCGGCTACAGCGTCCCGACCTTGTTCCGAGTCGGCGACGAAGTGTTGCTCGCGGTCGGGTCTGAGCAAGGCAAGGTGTTCTTGTTCAATAATTTGCAAAACCACGCATTCACCGATGTTTCAGACCGTTGGAGCGATTGTGTTGGCGCTTTCGACAACCGTTTCGGGCTTCGTTCCGCCTGCGCCCTGGCCGACCTCAACGCCGACGGCGCTTTGGAAATGGTGGCGGGCAATTTCGGGGGAGGCTTGGAATTGATAAACGGCGATATAGCTGTCAATCATGGTGTTGAAGATGCAAAACCGGACATTTTCAGCATCTATCCCAATCCCGCTAACGGTCCGTTCACGGTGGATGGAAAGGGTCGGCTGAGCATCATCAACCTGCTTGGGCAAACCGTCAAAGAGGCCGAAACCGACGGGCCAACGACGGTAGTCTTGCCGAGCGGAATGTATTTTGTGAAGCTCAACGGACAGGTACGGAGCGTCGTGGTGAAATAGATTGTTCTCTCTCGCAGAAATCGCAGAAACCGCAGAAATCTATTGCCGTTTCGCGCCGTCAAGCCTATTCATGACTTACGGTAAAAACCTGATTTTCTTCGCCTTGTAGTTGATGATGGCCTTGTGGCGTTTCAGCAAGTCGCCACCAATGATGCCATCGATGCGAGGCAGGCCGAGCTTGGCGTACATCTCGTGAATGTTCTCCAAGTCGAGCGCAACAGCCTCGTAATCATGGATTTCCAAATTGCCTATTGACAAAGTGTCGATGTGGAACGTGGCGCTTTCAAGGTCGGAGCTGCCAACGCCTGCCGTCATGCCTTCCTTTTTCTCAAACGCGGGGTTGTCGATGAAAGATGCGATGGTATCGGGGTCGAAGACGGAACGCGAAGCCCCCGTGTCAATCAAGAAGTTGGCTTCCTTACCATGAATCAAGCCTTTGACCATGATATGGAAGCCATCTCCTTCGATGTCGATGAATAGAAGTGGGATTTCTATGTAGCGACGCATCAGAAATTCGGCTTGATGGCGTATTTCTTGTAGAACTCCTTGATGACCTTCACTGCGTCGTCGGCTGTGTCGACAATGTGGAAGATGTCGAAGTCTTCTTCGCAGATCATCTTGTCGCGGAGCAAGGTGTCGCGGAACCAGTCGATCAAGCCTTTCCAGTATTCGCTACCGACCAGAACCACGGGGAAGTCGACCATTTTGTTGGTTTGGATGAGCGTGATGGCCTCGGAAAGCTCGTCCAACGTGCCGAAGCCGCCGGGCATGGCGATATAGCCTTGGGCATAGCGCATGAAGATGGTCTTGCGGACGAAGAAATGCTCGAATTCGATGTTCTTGTCGCGGTCGATGTAGGGGTTGAAGTGCTGCTCGAAAGGCAGGTTGATGTTCAGTCCCACGCTGGTGGCTCCACCATTGTGTGCGCCTTTGTTGCCTGCTTCCATGATGCCGGGGCCGCCGCCGGTGATGGTGCCGAAGCCGTAGTCGGCGAGCTTTTCGGCAATTTCGACGGCCATTTCATAATACTTGTCGCCGGGCTTGGTGCGTGCCGAGCCGAAGATGGCCACGCAAGGTCCTATTCTCGACATTTTCTCCATGCCTTCCACAAACTCGGCCATGATCTTGAACACCGACCATGAGTTGTGAGTCTTGATGTCGTTCCACGATTTAGGATGGAAACTTTCGTGGATGATTTGTTCTTCTTTTTCAGTAATGGGCATTGTATTCAGTTTAAAGTTAACAGTTTCAGTTGTCGGTTATAGGGACACAGTGCTTGTGTCCGAAAAAAAATGCTTTTTGGTTGTAGTATTCCAATTTTTCTGTATTTTTGCGCCTTGAAACGCGAATGTAGCTCAGTTGGTAGAGCATCAGCTTCCCAAGCTGAGGGTCGCGGGTTCGAACCCCGTTATTCGCTCGCAATGTAGAGACGCCATAATATGACGTCTCTACAATTGTTTTATGGCTTTATTCCACAGGCGTTCCGCATTCGGGGCAGAACTTGCCAGTCACTTCGTTGCCGCATTTCGGGCAGCGTTTCGGGCCAACTGCCGCCATGGGCGTGCCACACTCGGGGCAGAACTTGCCGTTGCTTTCGGTGCCGCACTTGGGGCATTTCATCTTGGCTGCCGGAGCCGGGGCGGGTGTGCCGCATTCGGGGCAGAACTTTCCGGTGATGGGCGTGCCACACTTCGGGCAAGGAACACCTTGTGGGGCGGCCTGACCGCCTTGGTTGTAGGGGTCGTAGTTGGTTTGGCCGCCCTGGTTGTTCCATGCGTTCTGCATTGCACCGCCAGTCATGCCGCCAGTGCCCATGTTGGCCATGCCGATGCCCATGAAGCCGCCTGCTGCACCAGCCGCGTTGTTGGCAGCGTCGCCCATCACGTCGATGATCTTGCCTTGCTGCATCATGGAGTTGGAGCTGTATTCGTAACGGTCGATCTTCTGCTGGCTGGCATCGTCGAGCGAGACGCTCTCGATGGTGAAGCTCACCAAACGCACACCACGGGCGCGGATAGGTTCGTCGAAAACCTTCTCATCCATCACCTGCTTGATTTCATCGGTATAGCTCGGCAGTTCGAGAACGGGCACACGGTGTTGGCTATTGCCCATTTCGTTGAGCACGTTCTGGAACGAAGCCATCACTTCGCTGCGCATCTGCTCGGTTATGTCCTGCTTTCTCACCACGTTGGCTGTGCCGGCATGGTTGCGCATGAAGATGGCCACATCGTCGAGTTTGAAGGTGTATTTGCCGTAGCAACGCACATTGACGCCCATGGGCATCAGCGAGTTGGTCATTTGGTTCGGGATGGCGTGCGACCAGTCCTGGAACGGGATGGGCGTGGCGGTGCCGAACTTGTTGTCGAGGATTTCCTTGATGTTGAAGAAGAACACGGCCTGCTCCTTGGCGGGCGTGCCGCCGTAGGTGAAACGTTCCCACATCTCCTTGAAGACAGGGCCAAACTCGCCCGCGAAGAACGACGGCGACGAGCTTTGGTCGAAGTTGTAGATGCCTTCCTCGGCGGTGGCGTCGAGCACCGAACCTGAGTCGTAGATGACGGCGATTTGTCCGGGAGCCACGATGATGCGGCTCTTCTTGGAGATTTGCCCCGATTTGGTGGTTTGTTTCACCATC
The DNA here is from genome assembly GCA_946610645.1 of uncultured Bacteroidales bacterium. GTDB lineage: Bacteria > Bacteroidota > Bacteroidia > Bacteroidales > F082 > Limimorpha. The sequence goes on along the minus strand of CAMOCK010000180.1, from coordinate 10,062 downwards.
AGGGTGTCCATGTCCATGTTGTCACATTTGATGAGGTCTAACCATTGGTCGCTCAAGGTGCCGCCGATGGAGCCTGCAATTGCTTTGATAAGTCCCATGATGTTGTTTGATTGATTGATTTATGATTTCAGATTTCAAGATTTCAAATTTAAGATTTAAGATTTCAAGATTCCGCGTTCTTAATTCCTAACTCCTAACTCCCAACCCCTAACTCCTAACTCCTCGAATGTATATCGGTAAGCACCCAATCATGTTCGCCGTTGGTGACTACGCTTCCGCAGTAGGTGCATTGGCCTGCCGAGGTGATTTCGGTAGGTGCGCCGCAGTTCGGGCAGTTGGTGATGACATTGCCTTTCTTTGCGAGTTCGGTTTTCAATCCCGCCTTGCGGTTGAACACCATTTCGTATTTCATGTACCAGTCGCGGTTGGGGTCGCTTTCGAGCACTTTCTTGGTGGCGTCGTCGATGACGTAGTCGCGCATCACGGCGTTGAGCCACACGGTGAGCACTTCCTTGTCGCCGTCTTGCCTGAACTCGTGCAGCGAGCAGTGCTTGATTCCGATTTTCTCCACCACGTTGGTCTTGCCCATTCTTATGTATTCGTCGAGTTGTTGCTTGTGCTGATTGAAGAGTGTCTCGCTCTCAAACGAGCGGATGGGTTTCCAGTCTTTAGTGGTCCATGCTTCTTGTATCTTCATGAACACCTCGCGTGCGAATCCAATGAACTTGTCGGACGAGAAGTTGGGGTCGATGGTTTGGATTTCTGCTGCCACTGCTGCGGTGAAGTCGGGTGTCACCTCATTTTCGGCCTGACGGTTCACGTTTTGGTTGACATAGGTCGTGTCGCTCCCTTTTTTCTTCATCACGCGGTAGGCGACGATGATGATAACCAACACGATTATGCCCATGACTGGGCTTTCAATGAACAGATTGATGAGGAATCCGACGAGCATACCGATGTCGAAATCGCCGCCGCCGAAGCCACTGTCGCCCGAACTATAGCGGTTTTGGTTGCCCACGTCGCCTATTGCCGTTAGGCTGCAAAAAACAGCCAACAGCACCAATATCAAAGGCAGAAATTTTCTTAACTTGCTGAAATTAAGGTTTTTCATAAAGAATTGTCTTCGTTTCAAGATAGGTTTGATTCGTACAAAAATAGTAAAAACTTTGAAAAAAAAGTCTTTCTTGCGCAAAAAAGCGATTTTTTTGGGTTTGCCGAACCAAAGATTTCCTATTTTTGCAGCCAGAAACGAGGGAGTTTAGCTCAGTTGGTTTAGAGCACTTGCCTTACAAGCAAGGGGTCGCTGGTTCGAATCCAGCAATTCCCACAACGAAACCGAGGAAGTTACACATGTGGCTTCCTTTTTTCATAGGTTTTCAACATGGGACGAACACGACAAAAAAACGGACGACTTGAGCCATCCGTCAATCGTAGCGGGGGGAGGATTCGAACCTCCGACCTCCGGGTTATGAGCCCGACGAGCTGCCTCTGCTCTACCCCGCATCGTGTCAAAAAAACCTCGAAAACAAACTTTTTTGCTCTCGAAATCGGCTGCAAAGATAATAATTTTGTTTCTTTGCATGATTAAAAACAAGAAAAATTTTTCGTTATGACGCATAAAGCTGGCTATGTCAATATTATAGGTCGGCCCAACGTGGGCAAGTCGACCCTCATGAACCAACTCGTCGGGGAGAAAATCTCCATCATCACCTCGAAAGCGCAGACCACGAGACATCGTATCTTGGGCATCGTCAACGGCGACGACTTCCAAATCGTCTTCTCCGACACACCCGGCATCATCAAGGATCCGGCCTACAAGATGCACGAGGTGATGAACCAATTCGTCAACGTGGCCCTCATCGACGCCGACCTCATCCTTTTCGTCGTCGATATCACCGACAAAAAAATTGAGGAAAAGACTGTGGAGCGACTGAAAACCATCGAGATACCTGTTTTTGTCCTCATCAATAAAATCGACCTAAGCACACAAGAGCAGGTAGAACAAGCCGTGGGGCAATGGCGCGAAACGCTGCCCAACGCCACCGTTTTCCCGCTGTCGGCGCAATACAACGCCAACGTGGAGTTCATCTTCAAGCAAATCTTGGAGAAACTGCCCGAATGTCCACCCTATTTCCCGAAAGACGAGCTCACCGACCGCTCGATGCGCTTCTTCATCACCGAAATCATCCGCGAGAAGATTCTGCTCAACTACCAGCAGGAAATCCCCTACTCCGTTCAAGTTGAAGTGGAAAGCTACGAAGAGACGCAAAAACACATCCACATCCGCAGCATCATCTATGTGGCCCGCGACTCGCAGAAGGCCATTATCATCGGCAAGGGGGGCAGTGCCATCAAGAAACTCGGGATGCAGGCCCGCGCTGATATTGAGGAGTTTACGGGAAAGAAAATCTTCCTCGAACTTTTCGTGAAAGTCGACAAGGACTGGCGCGACAATGAAACGGAACTAAAGAGGTTCGGATACGAGGCGTAAGAATGCGGAATTATGGATTAGGAAATACAAAGTATTCGACGAAGTCTATGCGGAATGACGCAAAGCGATGATTCGCCTCGCTCATTCCGCATTCTGCATTCCGCATTCCGCATCAAAAAATTGTTTATTTTTGCAGCCGATTTCAAATTCAAAGCATTATGTCAAACATTGTAGCAATAGTGGGGAGACCCAACGTGGGAAAATCGACGCTTTTCAACCGTCTGCTGAAGCAGCGCATGGCCATCGTGGAAGAGACGAGCGGCGTGACGCGCGACAGGCACTACGGCAAGAGCGACTGGAACGGAAAGGAATTCACCGTCATCGACACCGGCGGATATGTGGTTGGGTCGGACGACATATTTGAAGAAGAAATCCGCAAGCAGGTGGACCTGGCCCTGGACGAGGCCGATGTCATCATCTTTTTGGTCGATGGTCGCGAAGGCCTTCACGTCTTGGACGAAGATGTCGCACAGATCCTGAGACAGCAAAAAAAGCCCGTCTTGTTGGTAGTCAACAAGATCGACGAGCCCAACAAGGAAGCCTTGATGGGCGAGTTCTACAGCCTCGGCCTCGACGAGCCGTGGCCCATCTCGGCCATGACGGGAACGGGCACAGGCGAGTTGTTGGACAAGATTTGCGAGATGTTGCCCAAAGACACCACCGACTTCGACACCAACTTGCCGAAATTCACCGTGGTAGGTCGGCCCAACGTGGGTAAGTCGTCGCTCATCAATGCATTCCTCGGCACCGACCGCCATATCGTGACCGACATCGCCGGCACCACCCGCGATGCCAACTACACCAAATACAAGGCCTTCGGCATGGAGTTCATGCTCGTCGACACGGCCGGCCTGCGCAAGAAGAGCAAGGTGGAGGAAGACATCGAGTTCTACAGCGTGCTGCGTTCCGTCCGCGCCATCGAGGACTGCGACGTGGCCATCCTCATGCTCGATGCCACACAAGGCTTCGAGGCCCAAGACATGAACATCCTGCGCCTCATCGAGAAAAACAAGAAAGGCTTGGTGATGGTCGTCAACAAGTGGGATTTGGTCGAAAAGGACTCCAACACACACAAGTCTTACGAAGAACTGATTCGTTCCAGAACGGCACCTTTCACTGACTATCCCATCATCTTCACCTCGGCCATCAACAAGCAACGTATATACAAAGTGTTGGAAACGGCGCACAAGGTTTACGAGAACCGCGAGCGCCGCATCCCCGTGCGCGAGCTGAACGACAAGATGTTAGAGATCATCAACTCCGTGCCGCTGCCAACAGCTTCGCGCGGGCGTTTCCTGAAGATCAAGTACATCACCCAACTAAAGGGCCGCACACCTCAGTTCATCTTCTTCTGCAACCTGCCCAAAGACGTGAAAGAGAACTACAAACGCTTCTTGGAGAACAAGATTCGCGAAACATGGGATTTCAACGGAGTACCTATTCAATTGATTTTCAAGGAGAAGTAATTTATTGACACGGGACTGCGGGACACGGGACACGAGACCATCGTCCCACGTCTCGCAGTCTCGCGTCTCGCGTCAAAAAAAAATGGAAAATGAAGAAAACATCGTCCGGATGGACAAATGGCTGTGGGCGGCGCGACTGTTCAAGACGCGCTCGCTGGCTGCCGATGCCATCAAGGGCGGAAAGGTGAAGATGGACGACAACCCCGTCAAGCCCTCGCGTGAGGTGAAGGTGGGCGATGTCATCCAAGTGCAGATCGAGCAGCTGCACAAGGTGGTGGAAGTGAAAACCGTCATCAAAAACCGCGTCTCGCCCAAGCAGGTGACCGAGGTCTACAACGACCTCACGCCCAAGGAGGAATACGAGCGCATCGAGTTCATGAACGCCTACAAGGCCGAGTGGCGCGACCGTGGCGCAGGCCGCCCGACGAAGAAGGAACGCCGCATGATTGAACGGCTGAAGGACGAGATGTGAAAACAAAAAAAAATGACAAATTAATTTGTCTAATTGGAAAGTTTGTTTTACTTTTGCGGTGTCAAACTCTAAAACAAACATAAAATGAAACACCAAATCAAATTCACATTGGCATTGACCGCCATCGCGGTCGTGCTTGCGGGCTGCACGAGCAAGCCTACGCCTACCGTCGAAGAAGTCCTTCGGAAATCCTACCAGAAATGCCAGTCCATCCAACAAGGGCATTATGTCATGGAAGTCCGAAAGAAATACATGTCTCATTCCGACACAACCTTGAATCGCTACACCTGCGATTTCAAGAAACTGCCGTATGACCTCATTTTCGGGAAGGCCTTTCATTATTATGATGAAGACTTGCTCGGCGATTGGCGCTACCATTTCCTTTACACTGGCGAGGAATATGTTTATTATAAGGACACTACAGGTACTATCATGTTGTGCGACTTGTGGGCCGACGACATCATCGCTGGGCGACACAACCGGACTTTCTATCAACCCTTGACCACCAAAAGTTGCTATCCGGTCCCAAGCGAGGCAGGCTTGGCCGATTCCACATACACCTATTCAATGTCGGAGACCAAATTAGACGGGAAACCATGCTACCTTGTTGATATTCTTGGTCCAACGGATGAAGAACCCGACAGCATTTATGGTATGCAAACGATTCGTTACGAAACCAATCTTTGGATCGACAAGAAAGACTATCTGCCTATCCAGTATGCCATAGCCTTCGACATTGTGGAACAACAAGACACGATGTATCAATACGATGTGTTCAAGCTGCTTGCCTTTGACACGATAGTTGACGAGTCAAAACTGACCTTGGAATCCATTCCCGAAAACGTTGTCTTGAAGGATTACGAGCCCTATCAGGCACCCGAACCATTGGCTGAAGGCACATTGGCCCCGGATTGGTCGCTGCCCGCACTCAATGGCGACAGCATCCGCCTCGCCGACCTGAAAGGAAAGGTGGTTCTTCTCGATTTCTTCTACAAGTCGTGCGCCCCGTGCTGTGCTGCCATGCCCGTGTTGCAAAGTCTTTACGACAAGTATAAGGACAAAGGCTTGATGATGATCGGCATCGACCCAATTGACGACCCTGAAGAGGACGAGATGGCCGATTTCTTGGCCAAGCGAGGCATCAACTACACCATTCTTTTTTCTGAGCGCGAATTGGCTGAAACTTATCACGTTTCGGGCTATCCGACCTTGTATTTCCTCGACCGCGAGGGTAAGATAGCGAAGATGCACGTCGGCTTCGGCAAAGGCATGGAAGAGGAATTGGAGGCGGATTTGGTGAAACTTTTGGAAAAATAATCGTCGCTTCGTGTCAAAAACTCAATAAAATGAACAAAAACTATCTCTTTCCCCATCGGTTCAGAGCAATCGGATGGGTGCTGGTCGTCGCGGCGGTGGCAGCATTTGTGGCGGAACATCTTTGGTTCCCGAATTTCCAATTCAAGATGCCCGCCTTGTATTATGACGGCGCTTACGAATTCATGGACGACGACCCTGCCCCGCATGGCTTTTTCGTGATGGCGACAACCACCATCTTGTCGCTGGTGTTTCCCCTTTTGACCATCGGACTTGTGCTGATAGGTTTTTCCAAAGAAAAAATTGAAGATGAGTTTGTTACGAAGGTTCGTGAGCAGAGCTTGGTTTGGTCAACCTACGTCACAGCTGCATTGTTTATCGTTGTGACACTCCTCATCTATGGAATGCCATTCATGATTGTACCTTACTTGGTGTTTTTCGTCTTTCTCATCCTGTTTATCCTCAAATTCCGATTTGAGCTGCATCGTTACAACAAAGGAGGCACGCAATGAAGAACCGCTTGAAAGTGGCGCGGGCCGAAAAGGACCTCACGCAAGAAGATTTAGCCAAACTTATAGGTGTGAGTCGGCAGTCGATAAACGCCATCGAATCAGGACGGTATGTACCTTCCACGGTTTTGGCTTTGAAGATGGCGCTGGTATTCGGAAAACCGGTGGAGGAGATTTTCTTCTTGGAGGAAACGGACTGAAAAACGTGTAGAGACGCACCATGGCACGTCTCTACACTGTTGAATCGGAATGATTTTGCATTCCTAATTCCGCATTCCCAAATCACACCATCAGTGCGCCCACAAGGCCCAAGATCGCGTAGAACTCAGGAAGAGCGGCGTAGATCAGCGTGTTGGTGAACACGTCATGGCCTTGGCTGATGCCCACGATACCGTTGGCGCAAACCTGTCCCTGACGCATGGCGGAAATCATGCAGACCAAGCCCACGCAGAGGCCCACACCGAAGATGATGAGACCTTGCGTCGGGTCAGCCTTCATCTTGCTCAGCAGCATGAAGAATGCCACAAAGCCATAGATGCCCTGGGTGGCCGGCAGTGCCGACAGCACCATGAAATTGCCCGATGCCTCGGGACGTTTCTTGAGACCGCCTTCGGCAGCGTTGCCCGCCGTCGAAGTGCCGATTGAACTTCCGATACCGGCCAAAGCCAACACGAGGCCCAAGCCGAGATAACCTAAAATTGTTGCTAACATGATGTTTAATTGTTTATTGATTATTGTTTAATTGTTGATTCTCTTTTTGACTCGGGACTTCGGGACACGGGACACGAGACTTTCTACCGTCCCGCGTCTCGTGTCTCGTAGTCTCGCGTCTTCATTGTTGTAAAGGTTTGTACTTGCGGCCTGTACCTTCGTAGCCCGAGTTCTTGAAGAATTCGAGGAAGTTGAGTCGCAAGGGATGAACGAAAGCACCAAGGACGCACATCGCCACATTGAGCGTGTGGCCAATGACGACGATGAGGATGAAGGCGACCCAGCCGAAACCGCCGTCGCCCAAGGCCTGTACGCCAATGGCATTGAAGGCCTCGCCGAGTTTGGCACCCGCCAAGCCGAGGGCGTAGAGACGCAGGTAACTCAGCACGTCGCCGAGCAAGCCCGTGGCCGTATTGTAGGTGTCCCACAAGCCCGAGCCGAAATTCTTCAAAGGATTGCGGTGCAGGTCGTTGAGGAAGAAAATGCCCAAAGCGGACAAACCACCCAAGATGATGATAACCCACTTGGTCACGGCCTTGTCCATGACACCCATCAGGGCGAGACCGCCCACGATGACGCCACCGACAATAAGCAAAGTCCAGCCCCAAGTGCCCAAAGAGTTGGCAAAGCCTTTCACCTTGGTTGCCTGATAGGTCTTGACAATCAAGGCCAAACAGATATGCACGATACCGACAAGCAGAGCCAGCACCATTGTGCCGTCATAGCCCGCGATTTGCGAAGGCAACATGCACTTCTTCACGCCTTCAGGGATCCAGCTCCATTGCAGCATGTCCATGCTGAAAAAGGTGTGGAACAACAATCCTATCACCGTCGTAGCAATGCCCAAAGTGACGCCAAGAGGCGCGATTTTGCCCAAAACCTTCTTCAGCCCAAGGCTTCCCAAGATGAGCACGAGGCCATAGCCCGCGTCGCCCATGCAGAAAGCAAAGAAGAGCATGAAGAAGATGGAAATGAACACCGTCGGGTCGAACTCGTCGTATTTCGGGCGACCGTACATGTCGGTCAGCAGCTCGAACATCGAAACGAACTTGTTGTTTTTCAAGGCAATCGGTGGATTGTCGTCGACCTTGGCCTTGTCCTCGATGTAAAGCACGTTCTCTTTTTCGAGCATGTCGCGCAAGGCGTGTTCGGTCTCGGCGGGCGCGAAGCCTTCAAAGACCGTGATGTAGTCTTCGGCGGCTTTGGTTCCCGAAACGTGAGCCAAATGCAGGTCGAGTTTTGAGAGTGTCTTGTCCAATTCGTTCTGAAGGTCCTTTTCGTGGCATTTCAGTTCCGAGAGCAGGCGTTCCTTTGTCTCAACCTTAAACTCCAACTCACTGATTTTCTTTTCAATGGAAGAGAAATCAGCGTTAGGGGCTGGCATTTCCTTCAGCGGGAAACTGTAGTCGTCGGCATCGGAAACGACCACGAAATAGCTGTAGCCGTCCACCGAGGCAATCTCGCTCAGCGCGTATTGTTCCTTCCATGCCGGTTCGATGGCCTTCGCCTTGTAGAAGTGCATGTTCAGCCCGCGTTCCTTGAGCTTTTCGATGCTTTTCGCGTCGAAATGACCCCAAGGCCTGCGCTCTTCGAGTTCCTTCTGAAGTTGGGACAACTGCTCTTGGGTCGTCTCAATCTCGCGAACCGTCTCGATGACGTTTTCGGCAAGGTCGCCATAATTCTTTTCGGCAAACTCGGCGGGTGTCACGTTTTTCAGCAACGACAGCGCCTTGCGATACGACCCTGCCTTCGACGACAGCGTCTCCGACTTATCGTCAATCGCCTTGGCGGAACGCGTGATATCGACCACGCCCACTTCCTGCAACTTGCGGAGGAAAGCGTCGGCATCGCCACTCAGCAGGATGAAATCATATTTCGTCATTTCAGTTACCATAGGCAGCCTCCTCTTCTTCTTCAAGTATGTGTTTGTTTTTCACGATTTTCTGCGAAGCCTTGTCAAGGTTCTCCGCGTCTTCCATGTATCGCTTGATCTTGCGTATGGCTTCGATGTAGCCAGGGATTTGCACCTTCTCGTAAAGGTTGACTTTCTGCGTGGTCTTCTTCCGTTGGTAGTCCAAAACGCGGCTCACCTCGGTGTAGACCTCCGACTCGATGCCCAGCTGCGCCAAGTTCTTCAGGATTTGCACCCCGTCGGCATACCACATCGGCTTGGTGAAGAGGTTGATGTCCTTCACATCGTAAAGCACCTCCTCCAAGGCCGGCACTGGCACGCCCGCAATCTTGACGGTCTTCAGCTTGACATCGGTCACCGAAATCAGTCCTGGCTCAAATTCATTCCAAAGCCGGGCCATGTACTCATACGACTTGAGTTCGGCCTCTAACTGTGCGACAAGGCTCTCCGAATGTTGCTTGGCTTTCTTCACCTCAAGGCGCAGCGCACTCTCCTTGCTCTTCAGCGTGGGCAGGGCACGGGTACGCGTCTTGAGCTGTTTGTTCAGCTCGTTCAGCGAGGTCTTGTTATATTGAAATTTGATGGCCATTTATATCAGTTTGGAGTTAACAGTTGTTAGTTTTCAGTTGCTTTCCAATACTTTTCGATGAGCTTTTCCTTCAAACCCGTCTCGGCCTTGGTGAAATACTTGCCGAACAGTTCCCAAGCGGTGTCGAGCATCTCCGTAATCGGGATGTTGACGTCGATGGCGAGCAATCGGGTGGCGTATTCCTTGGCGTAGTCGAGGCAGCGCAGGTCGTAGTCGCTCAGGTCGAAGCCGTTCTCCAACTTGGTCTTGGCGTTGGCGGCGTCGGCGTAGAGGCGCACTGAGGTGTTCATCACGGCGCTGTGGTCCTCGCGGGTCTTCTTGTTCTGCACATGTTGTTTCAGACGCGACAGCGAGCGGAACGGGTCCACGATGACCTTGCCCGAATCGGGGTCGGCACGAAGGAACAGCTGGCCCTCGGTGATGTAACCCGTGTTGTCGGGGATGGCGTGGGTGATGTCGCCGTCATTCAAGGTCGTCACGGCAATGATAGTGATGGAACCGCCATCGGGCAGCTGCACGGCCTTTTCGTAGATCTTCGCCAAGTCGGAATACAACGAGCCAGGCATAGAGTCCTTCGACGGGATTTGGTCCATACGGT